>CAKULG010000006.1 GCA_934667105.1 uncultured Clostridia bacterium | reverse complement strand
GTGGCTGGTTTGTTGGCACTGCTATCTTACCACATGAGTTCTCTTTTTGCTTGCTTCCGTGTTACCTATGTATTATAGCTCAACACCCCGGCGCAATTCACAATTTATTCATAGGGCGGAGGGGAAAATTACTGGCGCAGCTACTTCCTTCCGAGAAAGCATGCGTTTCCTGCATTGCATTTTCCCGGCGGGTATGCTACAATCAGTCATGCTATTCCTTGCGCTTTTTTTCAATATTTTGCAATCGTATGGGAGGAGAACGAATGGAATACCGGCTGATTTCATCCCTGGACAAGGTATTTCCCGACCGGCAGCTATCCGGCGTGAGCGCGCCGCTTTTAACCGCGCTGCAGGGGGAGACGGTTTCACTGCAATTGGCGGCGAAAAATGCGGAGGGAACGGCGGTGCTCTGGCCCCAGGCGCAATCCCCCCTGGGCGAACGGGTGCATATTCGCCGGGTGGAAAGCGTGCCGGTGCGCATGCCCCGGGCGGAGGGCGCGTATGACGAAAATTATCTTTCCATTCAGCCGGGGCTGTATCCCGATCTGCTGCTGGAACTGGGGGACTGCCCCTGGATTCTGCCCCAGGGGCAATGGCGGGCGCTGTGGATTGAGATCGACACGGCGGGCTTGGCCCCGGGGGAATACCCCCTGGCCCTGACGCTGCGGGAGGAGGGCGGCGCGGCCCCCATCCAGGCGGAATGCGCCGTGCGGGTGCTGGCGGCGGCGCTGCCAAAGGAGCATCTGCTGCATACCGAATGGTTCCATGCCGATTGCTTGGCGGATTATTATCAGGTTCCCGTCTGGTCGGAAAAGCATTGGGAAATTGTGGAGCGCTTTGTCCGCGCCGCCGTGCGCCGGGGCTGCACCATGCTGCTCACCCCCCATTTCACCCCCGCCCTGGATACCCGGGTGGGCGGCGAACGCACCACGGTGCAATTGGTGGAGGTGGCGGCGGAAGGGGACGCCTATCGCTTTGATTTCTCCCGGCTGAAGCGTTGGGTGGATATGGCGCTGCGCTGCGGCGTGGAGCAATTGGAAATGTCCCATCTGTTCACCCAGTGGGGGGCCAAGGCCGCGCCCAAGGTGATGGCCCTGAAGGAGGGGCGGCTTATCCGCCTGTTCGGCTGGGATACCCCCGCCGTGGGCGGCGAATACACCCGCTTCCTCCATGCGTATCTGCCCCAGCTCATTGCCCAGCTGCGGGCCTGGGGCGTGGCGGACCGCGTGTATTTCCACATTTCCGACGAGCCCAGCGAGGAGCAGCTGGAAAGCTACCAGGCGGCCAAGCGCTCGGTGGAGGGGCTGCTGGAGGGCTTCCCCATTATGGACGCGCTTTCCGATTATTCCATTTTCCAGCAAAGCGGCATTCAGCGGCCCGTGGTGTGCGTGCATCATTTGCAGCCGTTTTTGGATCGGCAGGTTTCCCCGCTTTGGGGCTATTACTGCTGCGCGCCGGATAAGGGCGCAACCAACCGCTTCCTTTTCATGCCCCTGGCCCGCGCCCGCGTTATGGGCGTGCAGTTCTGGAAATATCGCTTACAGGGCTTCCTGCATTGGGGCTATAATTTCTACAACACCTTCCATTCCCTGGCCCATGTGGATCCGCATCTGGATACCGAGGCGGGGGGCGTGTTCCCCGCTGGGGACAGCTTCGTCGTTTATCCGGGCCGGGACGGCGCGCCGGAGGAATCCATGCGCCTGATGGTTATGCAGGAGGCCATGCAGGATTACCGCGCGCTCTGCCTGCTGGAGCAGCGCATCGGCCGGGAGAAAACGCTGAAGGTGCTGGAGGCGGAGGGCGAAATCACCCTGAACCGCTTCCCTGCCAGAAGCGCCGATTTCCTCCGCCTCCGCGCCCGCATGAACGCCGCGCTGGAGGAGAGCATTTAAATAAGGCGGGAGGGGCGCTTTGGAGGCCCCCAAATGTTTTTTCCCCCTTCGCAACCTCAATCGGCGCGGCGGTTCGTTGCCGCTTCCGCCGCTTGCTTCGGTTGACTCGCGGGGCTCTCCCTCCAAAAAACCGATTGGGAAAAGCGGATATTAAGAAATCGGCTTGCTTCTCCGCAAACAAAAACAGCTTGTTTCTTCGTCGGCAAAGGGAAAAGAGACGAGAGACAAGCTGTTTTTTTTACTTTCATTATTGTTAGCGGAGAACTACGCTGATTTCTTGTTATCAGCCCTTTCCCAATCGGCTTTCTTGAAGGCTCCCTCGCATATTATTTATTGTCTTCTCCCTGCTCTGCACGGCGGAGGAATTCGTCCATGGCGTCCACGATCTTGCCGTATTCGGGGGAGATGGTGCAGACGTGGGGGGCGCTTTCCAGCCAGAGGGAAGCGCGGACGGGGCTGCTGATCCCCTGCATGATAATATCCAGGCTGTCGGCGGAAATGGTCTGATCTCCGTGGGATTGCACGGCCAGCAGGGGGCAGCGAATCAGGGAGAGATGCCGCCGGGCCTGGGCCATGAGCACGTTCAGATGATGCGTGCTGGCGGTGGGAAAGGCGGTGTAGCCCAGGTCATAGGCAGGGTCCAGGCAGGCGCGGGCGGGATCCCGCCGTTTATGCACCATGGGGTACACCAGTGACCCTGCCAGCGCCAGATGGCGGAAGCGATTGCGCGTTTCCATGGGCGCGGAAATGGGCACGCAGGCGGTGGGCTCCATTTCCTGGGCCAGAAGCAGGGAAAGCACGCCGCCCATGGAAAGGCCCGCCACGGTGAAATAGCGATAGTCCCGCCGCAGCTCCTGGGCCGCTGTGCGCGCCGCCAGCAGCCAGTCCTGCCAGCGCACGCCCCGCATATCCTCCGGCACGCCGCCGTGGCCGGGCAGCAGAATGCCCCGCACCGCAAAGCCCCGGGCGTGCAGCGCCTCTCCCAGCTTGCGCATATGGGCGGGGCTACCGGTAAAGCCGTGCATGAGAAGAACGGCATGCTCCCCCTCCGGGAAAAAGAAGGGCTGCGCCAGGGGGGAAGACAGATCAGGCATGGCTGCACCTCCCATATATGTAGAAAAAATATTGCGGGGGAACCGCTCTTTGAGCCGTCGCCCCGCGCTCCTCCGCTAAAGCGGAAGCGCGGGTTTCGGGCGACAATTTAAGAATTGCACGCCCTCAGCCGCCCCAAAGGAGGCGGCGCTCGTCAGAGCGGTTCCCCCGTAAATGACGATTTAACTTATTCCGCTTCCGCAGTATCCTCCGCGGGAGCCAGCAGCTCCACCAGCGCGGATACCTCGTCGGGCATCACGGCGGCGGCGTTGGCGATGAGGTTGTTCAGGCCGTAGCCCATCACATCCATCACCAGGCCCTGCACCAGCGTGCCTTCTTCATCGTTGGTCAGCTGCTCCAGGGTGACGAGGGTCTTGCCCTCCAGAGAGACGGGGGCGATTTCGCCGCCGGGCACGGTAACGCCGGTAAGCGTCAGCAGCGGGGAGGAAGCGTCGCCCAGGTACAGGCTGACGGTTTCCGTCAGGCCCGCTTCAGCGGCGGCGGTGGCAAACACAGCGCCCATAGGCGTTCCGGCAGTCACCAGCCAGAGCTCCATCTGCATATTCTCGCTTTCGCCGGGAATGATGGAAAGCGCCAGCTGCATCGCGTCGCTGGTGCTGCCGGCCGCTTCGGCCAGGGCCTCGGCGGTGGCGTAGGCGGGATCACCCATCAGAAGGTTGCAATATACGCTGCCCGCGACCACGGAAGCGTCCAGCGCCACGGAGGTGCTGCTGGTAACGATACGCACGGTGGCGTAGACGTTTTCGTCGGCGTTGCCTTCCGCATCCATGTTCAGATACACGGCGGCCTGGACGGGCGCGGCGGCGTCCTCCTCGGAGGGGGTGAGCGTCTGGGAAAGGGCTTCCAGATCAAAGCCTTCCACGGAGGCCAGCACGGGACCCAGGGTTTCGTCCGCGGCCAGGGCCTTCAAAAGCTCCCTTTCCAGCTGCGCCAGCTCGCCCAGCGTCATTTCCACGGGCACCTTGGTGTTAAAGGTAACTTCGCCGAAGGTGAATTCGCCCTGCTCGGGCGCGCCGGCCTTGGCCATCGCGGCGGCGCTGAAGTTCTGAATATGCGCAGTCAGCGCGGTAATATAGGGGGCCAGCGCTTCCTCGTCCAGGCCGCTGAACTGCGCCAGCGTTTCCTGGGGCACCACGATGGCGTAGGAGGGGAACAGATCGCTCACCAGCGCCAGGCCCTCCTCGGCGGGGGCGCAGGAGAAGGTGAGAACGGGGGTATCCTTCAGGGTCACTTCCGTTTGCGTGCCCGTTTCCGCAGCGACGGAATGCACGCCCAGAGCGCTGATGAGGCTCACCAGCAGTTGGGGAAGCTGCGCGTCGTCCGTGCCCAGCGCGCCGCCCAGCAGGGCGGTCATGGTTTCCGCGTTCACGGCGACGGTGGTCTTGGTTTCCAGGGGCAGGGCTTCCTCCGCCACCGCGCCCGCGCAGGACAGCGCCAGGGCCAGCGCCAGCAGCAGGGATAACAGCTTTTTCATAGGTTTTTCCTCCTTTATTTCAGCGTGCGTTTATCATAGCACGCTTTTATATTTTCCGCAAGTAAGAAGGGGGGACAGGCCGCATTTGCGCCGCAATCAGGGTATGCGCGGACGGCGCGGGATATGCGGCTCAGCCGTTGGCGGGCTCCTGATCGATCAGCAGGGAGAGCACCTGCTCCTGGAACCACTGGGCCAGGCGCTGGCCCCAGTTTTGCAGCAGGGCGGCGCGGCCTTCCTCCGCCAGCAAATCCATCCGCAGCGCTTCGCCGCTGGCAGGGAGGGGCTCCACCGTCCATCCGGCGGCGGTGCGGGCGGTCATCTGGGCGGCGATGGACGCGCCGCTTTCCAGATCGGCCCAGGTCAGGGAGGCGGTGAGCCGGGTGGCGGCGCGCTTATCGCTCTTGGAGGAGAAGGCCGCGTCCAGCGTCAGCGATTGGGCGGGCCATTCCCCGGCGGTCTGGGGCTTGACGACCAGCGTGCCCTTTACCGCGCGCTGGGAAAGATCCTGGGCCAGGGAATAGGTTTCCTCGCCCTCTTCCCAATCCAGGTTGTAATCAAAGGCGATCGTCCGCACGGCGGGCGTATCGCTGACCACGAAGCCCTCGTCCGCTTCCGGCGTTTCCAGCCGTACCGAGCCCGCGCAGGATACCCCCTCGCCCACGATGCAGGATACGTCGAATTTCACGCCCGTCCGGGTTTCGCCCGTAAAGGCCCAGCGCTGCCCGGCCTCGGCCGGGGTGGTTTCGATTTGCAGGGCGGAAAGGGGCTGGCTGGCGGCAAAGGGCAGCGCGGCCCGATCCAGCAGCAGGTTGCCCATGACGTCGTAGCGGCGAACGATCTCCGCCTCGCCGGAGATTTCCAATTGATCCAGCAGGGTAAAGAAGGTATCCCGCATGCCGCTTTGCAGATAAGCGGCGGCCTCCTGGGCAGTGAACACCTCCCGCAGCAGGGAAAGCAGCGCCTCGTCGGCGTAAAAATCAATCAGCAGCTGCTTTATTTCCGCCTTCACGGCCTGAACGGGAATGCGGCAGGCCAGCTCGGTATAGGCCACGCCGTCCTGCGTGCCGTTGGAAACGACGGCGTAGCCGTTCAGCCACACGCCCAGCTTGGTCTGATACGGCTCCAGCAGGGGCTGCGCCCGGGATTGCCATTCCTGGGGGGCGCTTTTCGCCGAAAGCAGCGCCAGCGCCAGGGAGGGCCAGGCTTGATTTTGCCGCAGCGCCGTTTCCAGCAGCTCCAGGGGGTTCCAATCCTGGCTGGCGGCATAGAACGCGCCGCTGTCGCTGAGCAAATCGCTGGTCCAGGCGATCAAGCCGTTATCGTAGCGCACGTCCGCCATGCCCACGGCCTGCCCGTCCAGCAGCACCCGGGCCCCGGCCTGGCCCGCGCCCGATTTCTGGGCACTGTTCTCCCCCTCCAGGGAAAGGCGGGGGGCCAGCGCCTGCAGGGCGGCCCACGTTTCGGGGGCGATCAGCGCGGTTTTATCCCCCGCGACGGAAAAGGTTACGGAAACGCGCAGGCCGTTTTCCTGCACCTGGCCCCAGAATTTTTGATCCACCGTGTAGCTTTCCGCCAGCGCGGGCACGCATCCCAGCGCCAGCGCCGCCGCCAGCAGCAGCGCTATCCATTTTTTCATTGCTTTTGCTCCTCCTCCACAGGCCAGCCTGCCGCCGTATCCTCCGGCACTGCCGTCAGCGGCCCGTTCATCCAGTCGTCCGTGCGCAGATCGTGGGTCAGCAGCGCGCGGGCGTCCTCGTCCAGTTCGTTCAGCAGCCCCAGCAGCGTCTGGCGCAGGGGCTTCGCCTCATCAAGCAGCAGCAGCTTGGCCTGGGCTTCCTCCATGCCCCGCAGATCCATGGCGGAGGCGGCGGCGGGGCTGGGGATATCGGCAAGCGCCCGCAGCGAAAGGCGCGCCGTGGCCTTTAGATCCACGGTCGAGCCCGTTTTCCGCTGCACGGCCACATCGCCGTGCAGGCCCTCGCCGTCGAAGGTCAGGGCGGGCTGAAGCGTCCAGGCCGTCTTTTCCCCGTCCTTTTGCTGGGTCAGGGTGATTTTGCCGCTCCATGCTTCGGTATCGTTCTTCAGGGCGTTTTTCAGGCTGGCTTCCAGCGTGGCGCTGGCCGTTTCTCCGTCGTACACGCGGTTATAGGCGCTGGAGAGAGTCAGCGTGCGCTGGCCGGATTTTTCCGTCAGCTTGCCGGTGCAGGTGAGCTTCCAATTATTTTTTCCCTTCACCGCAGGCAGCGCCAGGGAAAGATAGCCGCCCTTCCCGGCGGTGTAGCCCCCGAAGAGGGTGATCTTGCGCACGTCGTCGTCCCCGCGCTGGGCCCGGCCGGTGAATTGCAGGCCCATATCCTCCCCCGCCTTATCCAGGAAGCGCTTGAAGCGGCATTCGCCGGAAAAGGTCAGCGAACGCAGCAGCTCCTCCAGGCTTTGGGCGGCGCCGGGGGCGTTTTGCAGCCCGCTTTGCAGGGCGGGCAGCAGCGTTTCCAAGATCTTGGGCCAGGAGGCGTTCATTTCGTCCGCCGTGAGGATATAATTTTCATAGCCCGCGGAGGCCGTGGCGTTTTTAATAGAAGTTTTCTCGCTGGATTTTTTCGGCGTTGTGACGGTGGAAAGATATTCATACAGCCGGGGGGCCAGGGAGAAATAAGCGTCCAGGAATTTACCGGGCTGGGGCAGGCCGTCCGCCTGGCCGGAAAGCAGCGCAAGGGCGTCGGGCAGGCCCGGGGCGGTGAGATACGCGCCCCCCGAGGGGGAGAACACGGTGAGGGTGTAATCCGTCTGGCCCTGGGCGGCGGCGGAAAAAACGCTGTTCCCATCCAGCAAAAGCTCCGCCTGGTTCAGGGAGCGGTTCGCCCCCTCCATGGAGGTAAGCCGCAGCTTCGCGCGGCCCAGCCAGCCGTTCACCACGGCAAGCGAGGCTTCCGACAGGGGAGACAGCGTTTCCAATTCGCCGCTGATTTCCGCCTGCACGGCCTGATCGTTTTTCAGCGCGGTATAGCGCGGCGAAAATTCCGCCCGCGCCCCGCAGCAGCCCAGCAGTATCGCCGCCAGCAGCCCGGCCAGCAGCGCTTTTCCTTTTTTCCGCATGGTGTTTCCCTTCCTTTCCCGCTTCCGTTCCTTTTATATAAACGCCGGGCAAGCCCCTTTTCCTGCAATCCGGATTGGAAAAATATCCTTCGCGGCGGCGAACGCGCCCCGCACGCCCTTCCATTTCTATTATAACGCACATCCCGCCGCTTGAAAAGAGGGCGCGGCTGTAAAAGAAAGGGGCGGCGGGGCAAAAAAGGCCCCTTCTCCCGCCGCGCCCACTTGTGATTTTTCGGGGAATATGGTATGATGGTATTGATTAGGAAAACTTTTGCGGCGGGCCCTGGGGCTTTCCCGGCGGTTTTTCCGCCTCAAATTGCCGGAATCGTTATTCGGTTTCTTCGGGGATGCAAGGAAGGGGCCGTAGCCCCTTCATTTGAAGTTGTGAGACCGCTTTCGCGGGCTTGCATTTGCATGTATTACACCGCTGAAAACAGGAGTTGACCTCATCGTGAAAAACGCAAGGCAAACGGCGATCCTCAGTATCATTGAGCGCTATGACGTGGAAACCCAGGAGGAACTGGCCGCCCGGCTGCGGGAAATGGGCATCGTTGTCACCCAGGCCACCGTGTCCCGGGATATTAAGGAAATGCGGCTGCTGAAGGTGCTGCTGCCCCAGGGCGGCTATAAATACGCCGTGGCCGATAAGGCGGATCACGGCCTGGCCGACCGCTTTGTGCGCATTTTCCGGGATTCCGTGCTCTCCATTCAATACGCCAGCAACATCGTCGTGATTAAAACCCTCTCCGGCAGCGCCAACGCCGCCGCCGAGGCTGTCGATTCCATGCGCTGGCCCGAGCTGCTGGGCACCATGGCGGGGGATAACACCATCCTGGCCGTGGCCCACGACGAGGAGGCCGCCAAGGCGGTGGTGGATAAATTCCACGAAATGCTGAAATAACCCTTTCGCCGCTTGCCAAGCGCAGGCAGGCGAATTTAGAATCACACGCGAATCAGGAAAAGCGAGGCGCGCTATGCTGCTTTCATTAACCATTCGAAACATCGCCCTGATGGACGAAATGCAGGTGGAATTCGATTCCGGGCTGCATGTGTTCACCGGCGAAACGGGCGCGGGCAAATCCATCCTGGTGGATTCCATCGCGCTGCTGCTGGGGGGCCGCGCCCAAAAAGAACTGATCCGCACCGGGTGCGATAAGGCCCGGGTGGAGGGCCTGTTTGACCTGGCCGATTGCCCCGCCGCCCGCGCGCTTTTGCAGGAGCAGGGCCTGGCCCAGGAGGATGCGGAAAACGAACTGGTGCTGGCCCGGGAAATCACCGCCCAGGGCCGCTCCGCCTGCCGGGTTAACGGCGCGCTTACCCCCCTCTCCCAGTATCAGCAGCTTACCGGCCTGCTGATGGATATTCACGGCCAGCACGAGCATCAGCATCTGATGGACGAACGGCAGCATCTGGCCTTTCTGGATCATTCCGGAGGAAACGAGCATCAGGCGCTGCTTACGGAAACGCAGGCCCGGTGCGAGGAATGGCTGGCCTGCCGCCGGGGGCTGGAGCAGCTGCGGGCCCAGGCCGCCCAGGCCGGGGAGCGCATGGAGCTTTTGCAAATGCGGCGCAAGGAACTGAAGGCCGCCCGGCTGATCCCCGGCGAGGAGGACGACCTTTCCCGGGAGCGGGAGCGCTTCCGCCATATGGAAAAAATCGAGCAGGGCCTGCGGGACGCTTACGAGGCCGTATACGACGGAACAGAGCCCGCCGCCCAGGCCCTGCGGGAGGCTGTGAACGCCCTGGGGCCTATCGAAAGCCTGGACGAGGCCTACGCCGCCCTGCGCGCCCGGCTGGACGGGCTGTATTACGAGGCGGAGGATATCGGCCTGACGCTGCGGGATATGCTCTCCCGGCTGGACAGCGATCCCGAACGGCTGGAGGAAATTCAGGCCCGGCTGGATCTGCTTCGCCGCCTTTCCCGGAAATACGGCGGCGCGTCCACCGCCGAAATGGCCCGGAAATTACAGGAAATTGAAAAAGAGCTGGCGGGCTTTGAAAACCTGGACGATCAATTGGAGCAGGCCGCCCGCCGGGAAAAGGCCTTGGCCCAGGCGTATCAGCAGGCCGCCGCCCGGCTGACCGCCAGCCGAGAGGCCCTGGCCCGCCAATTCGAGCGGGATATGGAGCAGCAATTGAAGGAACTGAATATGGCGGGCACCCGCTTTTCCGTGCAGCTGCAGCCCTGCGCCCCCGGGCCCCGGGGCAATGAAACCGCCGTTTTCCGCATCGCCCCCAACCGGGGCGAGGATTTGCAGCCCCTGAGCAAGATTGCCTCCGGCGGCGAATTATCCCGCATGATGCTGGCCATTAAATCCGTTTCCGCCCGGCGGGAGGGCGTGCCCTCCATGATTTTCGACGAAATCGATACCGGCATTTCGGGCCGCGCCGCCCAGGTGGTGGGCGAAAAAATGGCCGCCATCGCCCGGGAACGCCAGGTGCTCTGCGTCACGCATTTGCAGCAGATCGCCGCCCTGGCGGACAGGCACTACCTCGTGGAAAAATTCTTCGACGGCGAACGCACCCGCACCCGCCTTACCCTGCTCTCCGGCGAAGCCCGGGTGAACGAAATCGCCCGCATGCTGGGCGGCGACCCCGAAAGCGCCCGCGCCCACGCCCGGGAAATGCTGAAGAAATAAATAATAATTGGTTTATTATGCGGGGGAGGTATTCTTTGGGGGGCCAAAGAATACCTCCCCCGCACCCCCTCTAAGAAAGCCGATTGGGTAAGGACAGGGCATAAGAAACCTGCTTATTTCTCCACCGGCAAAAAGCATAAAAAATGGCTTGCTGCTCCGTCTCGTTCCCTTTTTATTGGCGGAGAAGCAAGCTGCTTTCTATCTGTTCTTATCCATGCTGTTCGCGGAGAAGCACGCTGATTCTTGATACCAGCTTTTACCCAATCGGCTTTCTTGGGTGGGTGCGGGAGGGGGTTCTTTGGCCTCCAAAGAACCTCCTCCCGCCCTATTATTCTTTTATCCTCCTTGCCCGTAGGGCGTTGAGGGAAAGGGCGAGGACGGCCAGGAGCATCGTGCCGTAGCAGGCGGCGTAGTGGCCGGGCTGGGAAAGCGTTTCCCGGGCGAAATGCTCCAGGAAGCCGATCTTGTATTCCACAGCGAACTCCATCGCCAGGATCAGGCCCAGGCAGAGCAGATGCACGCCCAAGTGGAGCAGCATTGCTTTTTTGCCCTTCCGGGCGCGAAGCAGCCAGAAGATCAGCAGCCCGCTGGCCAGCAGGGCGCTGAGCAGCTGCATGGTGC
Source organism: uncultured Clostridia bacterium (assembly GCA_934667105.1). GTDB lineage: Bacteria > Bacillota > Clostridia > Christensenellales > Aristaeellaceae > RUG563. The sequence continues at coordinate 111,754 of CAKULG010000006.1, read as the reverse complement.
GGATGAAGCCCATGCGCATGTATTGATCCCGGCGCAGGCTTTCAAACCAGATTTGGGCCGCGCTGTAGAGGAACAGGGCGAGGGCGAAGGTATCCCCTTTTTCCCGGGGCTTTTTCAGGGCCAGCGCCAGGGCGACGGCCAGGGCGTAGAGCGCCTCGGGCACGAACAGCGCCAGCTGCCACACCTCCCACCAATCGTCATACACGCACAGGGGGAAGAAGCACAGCGCGGGATTTTCCATTTCCAGGCTGAAGCCCTGGCCCGCCGCGCCTTCGCCCATGCGGCAGAAGGCCAGCAGCATCAGCGCCGCCGGGGCCAGCGCGTCCAGCAACGCGGGCAGGGGCGCGCGCAGCAGCCGCGCCGCCAGCGCCGCCGCCAGCACCCAGCCCAGCAGCCCGCCGTACACTGTGAACCCGCCCCAGCCCAGATCCAGCAGCCGCCAAGGGGACTGAAGCCAATCATAGAGATGCACAAAATCCAGCAGCACATACGCCCCGTGGGCGCACAGCAGGCACAGCGGCAGCGCCAGCCAGGCAAACAGCGCCATGCCCGCCGCCCGGCGGCCGTCGGGCAGCGTTCCCTGACGCCTTAAGCAGAATACGCCCAGCAGAAAGGCCGCCAGGCCCCCCAGGGCCACCCAGGCCATCTGCGCAGTGAAGCTGAAAAGCACGGCGTTGCGCATCATTTCTTTTCCTCCGCGTAATCGATGGACGCGAAATAGATCATATCGCAGATCTGGCGCACATCCCGGTTATCGTTGATTTTCTCATTCCGGAACACCAGGTTGGCGCTGCCGCCCCCATCCAGATTATAGCCCACGAGAATGGTATCGCACCGGGAGAGCATCATATCCGCGAGCTGGCTCATGGTCAGGCCGGTGCAATCGCCGGTGGAGCCGTCGCATTGAAACACGCTGTAGCTCAGCGGCCCCGTCTGGGCGATGGCCACCCGCTGCATGGGGGCGTGGCCCTGCCACAGCTCGGGGTTAAATTCCTGCTTTTCGCCGTGGAGAATCAGGGTGGGGCCGAAGGTGAAGGAATTCACCGGCCGCCGCCCCTCCGCCGCCAGCGCGTCCACCAGCGCCTGACCGCTTTCCTCTGTGGCCCGCTCCACGGTGTGGAAATCTCCCTGATCGTCGATGAACAGCAGGTCGTATTTCCCGGCGGCCAGGTTCACCAGCCGCTTTTTCACCAGCGTGCATTGGCGATAGGTGTAGCCAAACACGTTGTTTTTGAAGAAATCCCCGTTCACCGCGAAAACCGCCCGGGCCTTTTTCGCCATCAGCGTGCTTTTCACCATTTCGGAATCGTCAAAGGAACGGGAGGATTTCGTCGTGCGGATCTGGGAGGGATCGGCAATGCGAATTTTCGCCTCCAGGCAGGCCAGCCCCTCGTAATCAAAAGCCTCGATTTCCACACGGATGGAAGCGTCCTCGTATACCCAATCGGAAAGATAGCCCGCCGCCTGGGGCGCGGCGCCGTATACGCCGTCGTCGTCCAGGGGCAGGGGCGTCAGGCCCTCCGCCGCCGCCGCGCAGCACACCGCCAGCAGCAAAATCCATAGCAGCTTCTTCATTCCCGCGCATCCCCCTCCCGCAGCCCGTTGGCCGCGGCTTTTCCTTCTTTTTCTCGCTTTTTCGATTCTAGCATAGCCCCCATTTTCTGTCAAGGAAACGCGGCGGATGTAGGGCGGGGGAAACCTGAGCGGGAAAGGGGGGAATTTTGCCAATAATAAGCAAACGAGGGCGAAGGGCGCTTTTGGCTTGAGGAGAAGCAAGCCGATTTCATATATCCCGCCCTTATCCCCTAAATATTGTTCTCCGTTGCGGCGGCGGCGCTGCCGCGTCCATTCCCACGCCCAGTGCAATTGACTTTCCCCCGGCGGGGGCTTATAATGGAAACCGGATCAATAAGGAGGGAAGAAACGCATGCAGCCATTCATGGATGAAAATTTCCTGCTCAATACGGATACGGCCCGCATCCTGTATCACGACGCGGCCAAGCAAATGCCCATTATCGACTACCATTGCCATCTTTCTCCCCGGGAGATTGCGGAGAACGTGCGCTTTGAAAATATCACCCAGCTGATGCTGGGGGGGGATCATTACAAATGGCGCGCCATGCTTTCCTGGGGCGTGGATGAAAGCCTGATTCGCGGGGACGGCGACCCGAAGGAAAAATTCATCGCCTTTGCGGATACCCTGGCCCACGCCGTCGGCAACCCCCTTTACCATTGGACGCACCTGGAATTAAAGCGCGTATTCGGCGTGGACGCGCCCCTCACCCCCCAAAGCGCCCCAGAAATTTACGATTACGCCACTTCCCTGCTCCAGCAGGAGGATTTCCGCGCCCAGGCGCTGATAGACAAATTCAACGTGGATTACCTCTGCACCACCGACGACCCGGCGGACGACCTGGCCTATCATAAGGCCGTGGCGGCGGAGGGAAGCATGAAGGCCCGGGTGCTGCCCGCCTTCCGGCCCGATAAGGCCGTGAACGTGGATAAGCCCGGCTTCGCCGATTATATCCAGCGCCTGGCCAAGGCGGCGAATATGCATATCCGCTGCACTGCCGACGTGCTCACCGCCCTGGAGCGGCGCATCGATTATTTCCATGCCTGCGGCGCGCGGCTGGCCGACCACGGGCTGGATACCGTGCCCTACGGCGAGCCCTCCTTCAAGCAGGCGGATAAGGCCTTCCACGCCGCCCTGAACGGCGAGCCCATCAAGCAAAAGCATATCGACAGCTACCGCACGGTGCTGCTGGCGGGGCTGGGCGGCATGTACGCTCAGCGCGGCTGGGCGCAGCAATATCACATGGGCGCCATGCGCAATAACAACACCGCCATTTTCCATCGCTACGGCCCCGACGTGGGCTTTGATTCCGTGCTGGACGCGCCCGTGGCCCGCAACCTTTCCCGGCTGATGGATTTGCAGAATAATCAGGGCCAGCTGCCCAAGACCATCCTCTACGCCCTCAACCCCGCCGCCAATTACGCCATCGGCACCATGCTGGGCAATTTCCAGCAATCCGGCATTCGGGGAAAGATTCAGATGGGCTCGGGCTGGTGGTTCCAGGATCAGCGGGACAGCATGGTGGAGCAGCTGCACGCCCTGGCCAACCTGGGTGTGCTGGGCTCCTTCGTGGGCATGCTCACGGACAGCCGCTCCTTCATCAGCTATCCCCGGCATGAATATTTCCGCCGCATCCTGTGCAGCGTGATCGGACAATGGGTGGAAAACGGCGAATACCCCGCCGATATGGAATTCCTCAAGGGCCTGGTGCGGGATATCAGCTATAACAACGCCAAGGCGTATTTCGGCCTGTAAAACGCGAAAAGAAATATATTTTAAGGGAGGACGAACCAACATGGATATGCTGAAGCAATTGTCCCTGGCCGGGCTGGTGCCGGTCATTAAGGTGAAGCGTGCGGAGGACGCGGTGCCCCTGTGCACGGCGCTGAAAAACGGCGGCCTGCCCGTGGCGGAAATCACCTTCCGCACGGAAGCAGCGGAGGAAGCCATTCGCCTTGTGCACGCCGCGCTGCCCGACGTGCTGCTGGGGGCGGGCACGGTGCTCACCTGCGAGCAGGCCGATCGCGCCTGGGCCGCGGGCGCGGGCTATATCGTTTCCCCCGGGCTCAATCCCGAGGTGGTGCGCCATTGCGTGGAAAAGGGCTATCCCGTGCTGCCCGGCTGCGCCAATCCCAGCGATATCGAGGCCGCCCTTTCCCTGGGCCTGAACACCGTGAAATTCTTCCCCGCCGAGGCCTTGGGGGGCCTGAAGCTGATTAAGGCCATGGCCGCGCCCTATGGCAATGTGAAATTTGTGCCCACCGGCGGCATCAATGAAAAGAATCTGCCCGAATACCTGGCCTTCCCCAAGATCGCGGCCTGCGGCGGCAGCTGGATGGTGCCCGAGGACGCGGTGGAGGCCAAGGATTGGGCGCGGATCGAGAAGCTGGCCCAGGATGCGGTGAACGTGATGCTGGGGCTGGAAATCGTGCATCTGGGCGTCAACAGCGTGGACGCGGACGCCGCTATGACGGAGGCGCGGAAGCTGTCGCTGCTGCTGGGCTGGCCCCTGAACAAGGACAGCGCCAAGGGCGTGTTTGTGGGCAGCGGCTTTGAAATGATGAAAACCTGGTTCCGGGGCACCCATGGCCATATCGCCGTGGGCACGCTGAACGTGGAGCGCGCGAAATGGCATATGGAGCGCCGGGGCTTCGTCTTTGACGAGGAAACCGCCACCTACACCCCCGATGGCCGCATGAAATTCATCTATCTGAAGGATGAAATCGGCGGCTTCGGCATTCATCTGCTGCTGAAATAAAGAGGGGAGAAGAATTGCGGGGAAACCGTTCTTTGGAGCTGTCGCCCCGCGTCCACGCGAAAGCGGGCCGCGGGTTTCGGGCGGCAATTTAAGAATTGCTCGCCCTCAGCCGCTCCTAAAGGCGCGGCGCTCCAATCGCCCCGCGTCCATGCGAAAGCGGGCCGCGGGTTTCGGGCGGCAATTTAAGAATTGCTCGCCCTCAGCCGCTCCTAAAGGCGCGGCGCTCACCAGAACGGTTGTCCACAATTCGGTATTGTCGTCCAAGGGCGCAGAAAACTGCGCCCCTGGACTCTGTGCCTCATTGGGCCTTCATCTCCCTTCATCCGCCACCGGCAGCGGAGATTTCGGCCCCCCTTCCGCAACCTCAATCGGCGCGGCGGTTCGCTGCCGCTTGTTTCGGTTGACTCGCGGGGCTCCCTGCGGCCTAAAAGCCGCTCCTGCCACTGGCAGGCCGGTCATTTCGCTCCCCCTCCGAGAAAGCCGATTGGGTAAGAACGGAAAAAGAAAACGGCTTGCTTCTCCGCTGACAGCAAAAAAGCAGGAGAGCGCAGCGCCGGTTCCTTTTCCGGCTTTCTTGCAAATGTATATCCCCTGCTTAAAATACATACGCTGAAAAAAAGATGCTATGGAAAAACGCTGTTTTTCTTAAAAGGAGGCGCTGGCATGAAGCGCATCGTGTTAACCGGCGGCGGCACGGCGGGGCATGTGACCCCTCACCTGGCCATTCTGCCCCATCTGCTGGCGGAGGGCTACGAGGTGCATTATATCGGCACGGAGGGCGGTATCGAGCATAAAATGATGTCGCTTCCCGGCGTGACCTATCACGCGGTGAAAAGCGGAAAGCTGCGCCGCTATTTCGATTGGAAGAATTTCACCGATCCCTTCCGGGTGATCGCGGGGTGCTTCCAGGCGGCGCATCTGATGCGCAAGCTGCGGCCCGACGTATGCTTTTCCAAAGGCGGGTTTGTTTCCGTGCCGGTGGTAATCGGGGCGTGGCTGCACGGGGTGCCCGTGCTGTGCCATGAGAGCGATCTCACCCCCGGCCTGGCCAATAAGATCTGCGCGCGCTTTGCCAAGCGGGTGGCCACCACCTTTCCCGAATGCGCCAAAAGCCTGGGGCCCAAGGCGGTCTGCACCGGCACGCCCCTGCGGCCCGAGTTGTTTTCCGGCGATCGGGCGCGGGGGCTGGCCCATTTCGGCCTCGCCGGGCGCAAGCCCGTGCTGCTGATGATGGGGGGCAGCCTGGGGGCGCAAAGCGTGAACCGCGCCCTGCGGGAGGCGCTGCCCCGGCTGTTGGAAAAATTCGAGGTGCTCCACATCGCGGGCAAGGGCAATCTGGATGAAAGCCTGAACGCGCTGCCCGGCTATAAGCAGGTGGAATTCCTCTCCGACGAACTGCCCGACGCCCTGGCCTGCGCCGATTTCGTGCTTTCCCGGGCGGGCAGCAACGCCCTGTGCGAATTCCAGGCGCTGAAAAAGCCCATGCTCCTGGTGCCCTATCCCAAGGGGGCCAGCCGGGGCGACCAGCTGCTGAACGCCGAAAGCTATCGCCAGCGCGGGCTATGCCATGTGCTGCTTCAGGAAAACATGACCGCCGATTCCCTCTTCGACGCGCTGATGCAATTGATGCGCGACGGCGGCGAGCTTACGGCCCATTTGGAGGCTGCGCCGCCCGCCGACGGCACCCAGGCCGTCCTGGCCCTGATTCACGAAATCGAAAAATAGAACAGAGGACGCTATTGTGCGGGGGAGCCGTTCCTTGGCTTACAAAGAACGGCTCCCCCACATTATATTTTTAATATTCAAAGGCTGCTTTTTTTCCGTGGCGGGCGCTGGGGCAGGCGGCGCAGCCGCCTTCGCCGGTTTCCCGCAGGGCGGGGGGCAGCTGCTCGCCCACGGCCTTCATGGCGTCGATCACTTCGTCGGGAGGCAGGGGGCAGGGCACGCCCGCCAGGGCGAGATCGGCGGCTACAAAGGCCCCCGCCACGCCCGAAGCGTTGCGATATACGCAGGGCACCTCCACCAGCCCGCGCACGGGGTCGCACACCAGGCCCATCACATTCATCAGGGCGAAGGCGCAGGCGTCGGCGCTTTGCTGGGGCGAACCGCCCCGAAGAAATACCAGCGCGGCGGCGGCCATGGCGGCGGCGCTGCCGCATTCCGCCTGGCAGCCCCCCTGGGCCCCCGAAACGCAGGCACGGGAGGCGATGACCTGGCCCACGGCGGCGGCCACGATAAGCGCGTCGGCCAGCTGCGCATCCGAAAGGGCGTATTCCTCTTGGGCGGTGAGCAGGGCGGCGGGCAGAATGCCGCAGGCCCCCGCCGTGGGGGCGGCCACAATTTTGCCCATGGCCGCGTTGCATTCCGCAATGGCCAGGGCGCGGGCGGCGGCGCGGCCCAGCAGACTGCCGCCCACGGTGTCCCCCCGGGAAACGGCGCTTTGCAGCCGCGCGGCCTGGCCCCCCGTCATGCCGCTGACGGAATGCAGATCGGGGTCGAAGCCCTTTTCCGCGCTCTGGCGCATCACCTGAAGCGCTTCCAGCATGCGGCGGTTGATTTCCTGGGCGGAAACGCCGTTTTTCCGCTCTTCCTCCCGGCGCGCCGCTTCCGCCAGGCCGATTTCCCTGGCGGCGCGCACCAGATTTTTCAGCGCGTAATCCATGCTGCTTCTTCCTTTCTTTCCCCTTGCCCGCTTCTTACTGTCAGCGGAGATCGGGCATGCTTCTCTGCTTTCTTTTGCCGACGGAGAAACAAGCTGTTTTATTTTTTCTGCTTTTCCCCCATCGGCTTTCTTGGGAGGATGCGGGAGGGGGTTCCTTGGCTTCCAAAGAACCTCTTCCCGCATATTTATTATTTTATTTCGTTCCCCGTCCCGTCACGACAGCTCGAACATGCCGGTGTAGAGCTGGTAATACTTGCCGTGCTGGGCCACCAGGGATTCATGATCGCCGCGCTCGATAATGCGGCCGTTTTCCAGCACCATAATGGCCTGAGAATTGCGGACGGTGGAAAGGCGATGGGCGATTACGAACACGGTGCGGCCGTGCATCAGGCCGTCCATGCCCTTTTCGATCAGGGCCTCGGTGCGGGTATCGATGGAGGAGGTGGCCTCGTCCAGGATCAGCACGGGGGGATCGGCCACGGCGGCCCGGGCGATGGCCAGCAGCTGGCGCTGGCCCTGGGAAAGGTTCGCGCCGTCGCCGGTGAGCATGGTGTCGTAGCCCTGGGGCAGATGGCGGATGAAGAAATCCGCGTTGGCGATGCGCGCGGCCCGCTGAATTTCCTCCTCGGTGGCGTCCAGCTTGCCGTAGCGGATGTTATCCCGCACGGTACCGGTGAACAGGTGGGTATCCTGAAGCACCATGGCCAGGGAGCGGCGCAGATCGTCCTTTTTGATCTTTTCGATGTTGATGCCGTCGTAGCGGATTTTGCCGCCCTGGATGTCGTAGAAGCGGTTAATCAGATTGGTAATGGTGGTTTTGCCCGCGCCGGTGGAGCCTACGAAGGCGATCTTCTGCCCCGGCTTGGCATAGAGGGAAACGTCGTGGAGCACGATTTTATCGGGCACATAGCCGAAGGTGACATTTTCGAAAACCACGTCGCCCTTCAGCTCGGTATAGGTGACGGTGCCGTCCGCCTGGTGGGGATGCTTCCAGGCCCACATGTCGGTGCGCTGGGGGGCCTCGACGATGTTGCCCTCCGCGTCCCGCTGGGCGTTCACCAGCGTTACATAGCCTTTGTCTTCCTCGGGCTTTTCATCCATCAGCTCGAACACGCGCTCCGCCCCGGCCAGGGCCTGCATCACGGTGTTGAATTGCTGGGCCAGGTTGGAAATGGGCTGGGACAGCTGGCGGATCATGGGCAGGAAGGCGATGAGGCTGCCCACGTCGGAGCGGCCGTTCACGATCAGCGCCGCGCCCAGCAGCGTGATAATCACATAATAGCAATGGCTCAGGTTGTTCATGATGGGGCCCAGGATGCCGGCGAAGGTATTGGCCCGGGTGCCGGCCACGCGGACGGCCTCGTTGCGGGCCTCGAAATCCTTTTCCGCTTGCTCCTCATGGCAGAACACCTGCACCACCCGCTGGCCCTCGATGGTTTCCTCGATATAGCCGTTCAAATCGCCCACGGCCTTTTGCTGGGCCACGAAATTCGCGCCCGAGCGCTTGCCGATGGATTTGGTGACGGTCATCATCAGGGGCATGAGCACCAGCAGCGCCAGCGTGAGCCACACGTTCAGCCGCAGCATGAAGAACAGTGAAAAGGCCACCGACAGGAAGGAGGAAACGGCCTGGGGGAAGGTGGAGGAGAAGAACTCCCGCAGGGTGTCGGTATCGTTGGTGTAGCGGCTCATGATTTCGCCGTGGGTGTGGCGGTCAAAATAGGAAATGGGCAGATCTTCCATGTGATCGAACATTTCCTTGCGCACGCGGTTGAGCACGCTGGTGGATACCATCATCATCAGCCGGTTATACAGCAGCGTGGAAAACGCGCCCGTCAGATACATCAGCAGCATCAGCGCCAGCATGCGGAAAAGGCCGTCCAGCGCGGGCATCGTGCCGCTGGCCACATATTCCGCCCGCAGGGGCAGGATATAATCGTTGGTCACATCCCGCAGCAGATACGCGCCGTAGGTGCTCACCCCGGTGCTGACGAGAATGCAGAAGGAAACCAGCAGCAGCCGGAAGCGATAGGGCCCCAGCAGCCGCATCAGGCGGGAAAGCGCGCCCTTGGCATTCTTGGGCTTAGCGGGCCCGCGCATCGGTCCTCTTGGCGGCATTTAGGCCACCCCCTTTTGCTGGGAGGTGTAAACCTCCCGATAGATTTCGCACCGGGCCATCAATTCGTCATGAGCGCCCATATCGACGATCTGGCCGTCGTTGAGCACGATAATGCGATCCGCGTCCATAACGGAGGTGATGCGCTGGGCGATGATAATTTTGGTGGTTTCGGGCATGGTATCCCGCAGCGCGGCGCGGATGTGCGCGTCGGTGGCGGTATCCACGGCGGAGGTCGCGTCGTCAAAGATAATGATCTTGGGCTTTTTCAGCAGCGCCCGGGCGATGCACAGCCGCTGCTTCTGGCCGCCGGAAACGTTCACGCCGCCCTGGCCAAGATCCATATCATATCCCCCGGGCAGAGCGCGGACAAATTCATCCGCCGCGGAGGCCTGGCAGGCGGCGGTGATTTCCGCGTCGGTGGCGTTGGCGTCGCCCCAGCGCAGGTTTTCTTTAATGGAGCCGGAGAACAGCACGTTCTTTTGCAGCACCATGGCCACCTGATCCCGCAGGGCGTGAATATCGTATTCCCGCACGTCCCGGCCGCCCACCAGCACGCGGCCGCAGGTCACGTCGTAAAGCCGGGGAATGAGGGAAACCAGCGTGCTCTTGGCCGAGCCCGTGCCGCCGATCACGCCGATGGTTTCCCCCGCGCGAATGGCGCAGTTAATGTCCGTCAGCGTCAGGTTGCTCTTATCCCCGGTATAGGAGAAGCCCACATGGTCGAAAACGACGCTGCCGTCGGCCACCTTGGTTTCCGCCTGGCGGGGGGATTCGATTTCCGGCTCCTCATCCAGCACCTCGCAGATGCGGGCGATGGAGGCCTTGGCCATCACGAAGGAAACGAACAGGAAGGAGAGCATCATCAGGCTCATGAGAATCTGCATGATATAAGTGATAAAAGAAGAAAGCGCGCCGATTTCCATCGTTCCGCCGATGACCTGGCGACCGCCCAGCCACAGCACCGCCACCATGGAGCCGTACATGAGCAGCTGCATCAGCGGGCTGCCCCACAGCACGATCTTTTCCGCGGCGCGCTGGGTGGCGGTCACTTCGTCGGCGGAGGCGTTGAATTTCTCTTTTTCATGGGTGGCCCGCACAAAGGCCTTCACCACCCGGATGGCGATCAGGTTTTCCTGAACGGAGGCGTTCAGCGCGTCGTATTTTTTCATCATCGCCTGGAAGCGGGGGAAGGCCTTGGTCATAATCAGGGCCATGCCCGCCGCCAGCAGGGGGATGGATACCAGCAGGATGGGCACCAGGGTGGCGTTCATCCGCAGGGCCATAAACAGCGCCATGATGAACATGAAGGGGCTGCGCACCGCCATGCGCACCAGCATCATCACCAGGTTCTGCGCCTGGTTCACATCGGTGGTCAGCCGCGTGACCAGCGAGGCGGTGGAAAATTTATCGATGTTTTTAAAAGAAAAGCGCTGCACCCGCTCAAAAATGGCCTGGCGCAGATTATGGGAAAAGCCCATGCCCCCCAGCGCCGAAAGCCGGGAGCCCGCCATGCCGAACCCCATGGAAAGCAGCGCCATCAGCAGCATCATGCCCCCCAGCGCCAGCACCTGGGAAAGATTGCCCGATTGCTCGCAGGCGGGAATCGCCTCGTCGATGAGCTGGGCCGTGATGGTGGGCAGCAGCATTTCCATCACCACCTCGCCGATCATCACCAGCGGGCAGAGAATGAGATACTTTCGGTATTTGCCCGCATACCGAAGCAGCCGCTTGAATTGCATTCGTTTATTCCTCCTTTTCCGGCGGGGTGAAGGCCGCCCGGTGCAGCCGGCAGATCGTCAGGCTGCGGGTGCTTTCATCCGCCAGGTTGTCGAACATTTTTTCGCAGGTTTTCTGAAACGCGGCGATCTCCGCCTCCGTCAGGCCGGAAAGCATCTGTTTGTCCAGGGCGTCGAAGGCGCGGCGATTGGCCTCCAGCTTTTCCTGCCCCTCGGGCGTGAGGGTCAGGCGGTTGCGCCGGGCGTCCCGGCTGTCCATCTGCCGGGCCACCAGCCCCGCCTTTTCCAGCCGCTTCAGGCTGGCCGCCGCCGAAGCGGGCGTTACGTCCAGCTCGTCCGCCGCCTCCTTCTGCGTGCAGCCCGGATGATCCCGAATGTATTCCAGCAGCGGCGGCTGCCCGGGATGCAGCCCCGCCTGGGCGAACACGCCCCGGCCCCGAATCTTGCGCAGCAGCTCCAGCCGGTGCATGGCGCGAACCAGCGAACCGTATTGCATGGCGTTCCTCCTCCCGTTTTGTTAATCGCCTGATAGTTAAGCGTTTATCATTATACGAACCGGGGGTTTTTTTGTCAATTGTTTTTTCCTCCTTTTCTTCGATTTTTGTTCACAAATTTTCTCCTTGCCGTTTGCCCTTATTTCCTGTATAATGATATGCGATACACAGCAAAAAGATAGGAGATGTAATCTATATGCGGAAAAAGTGTTTTTTGGCGCTGCTGCTGGCCGTATCGCTGCTGCTGAGCGGCTGCGCGCTGGTGACGGTGGACGAGCAGGCGGATAACGCCCGCGTCGTGCTGGATGTGAACGGCGAAAAGGTCACCAAAGGCGTGCTGAACAACGCGGTGGATTATCAGCTGAGCCAGAACGAGCAAATGAACTACTACTACCAGCTCTTCGGCCTGAGCGGCACCTATTCCACCGATCGCGCCACCGTGCAGAGCCAGGTGGTGGATAGCTATATCAACACCCTGGTGGGCCAGCAGAAGGCCAAGGAGCTGGGCTTCGATCAACTCACTGCGGAGGAAGAAGAAGCGGTGCAGAAGACCGCCGAGGAAAATTACCATAGCTTCCTGGATCAGGTGAGCGAATATTATTTCCCCAACAGCGAGCTTTCAGAAGAAGAAAAGCACACCCAGGCCGAGGAATATGCGAAGGAGCACGGCCTGGCCACGCTGGAGGACGCGCTGGAATCCGCCAAGCAGGAAAAGGCCCTGGAAAAGCTGCGGGCTGACGCGGTGAAGGACGTGGCCGTTTCCGAGGAGGAAATCGCCGCCGCCCTGCAGGAGAACGCGGATAGCGCCAAGACCACCTACGCCTCCAACCCCTCCGCCTACGGCAGCGCCGTCAATAACGGCACCACCGTGTATTACGTGCCGGCGGGTTATCGCTTTGTCAAGCAGATCCTGGTGAAATTCGCCGATGCGGACAGCCAGGCCATCACCGAAAAGAATACCGCCCTCACCGAGGCCAACACCGCCCTGACCGAGGCCCAGACCGCCTTGGATAACGCCGCCGAGGACGCGGATAAGACCGCCCTGCAGGCCGCCGTGGACGCGGCCCAGGAAAAGGTGGATTCCGCCCAGGCCGCGCTGAACGGCGTGACCGACGCCGCCTATGCCAATATCCAGGAAAAGACCGACGAAATCTATGCCAAGGCCACCGCCGAGGACGCGGATTTCGACGCGCTTGTGACCCAGTATAACGAGGATACCGGCATGCCCGCCGTGGGCTACGCCGTGTGCGAGGGCTACAGCTACTTCGTGGAATCCTTCACCCAGGCCGCTATGGCCCTGGAAAAGGTGGGCGATATCAGCGAGCCGGTGAAATCCAGCTACGGCTATCACATCCTGCAATACAGCGCTGAAATCCCCGAGGGAACCGTCGCCTTGGATACCGTCCGCGATACCCTCCAGGCCAGCCTCCTCTCCCAGAAGCAGAGCGATGCGTACAACGCCGCCCTGGAAGGCTGGGTCGCCGCCGCTGATGTGAAAACCTATCTGGATCGGATGAACTGATACGGAGAATATAGGATAATGCGGGGGAACCGCTCTTTGGAAGCCAAAGAGCGGTTCCCCCGCATTAATTATTCTTTCCTCTCGCCCGGCGCTTGCCGGACGGGGAAAAAGGGCGTATAATTAAGAAAGAAACATGAGAAGGAGGGCGCGCGCGTGGGCGGAAAGCAGGGAAAGACAGAGGGAACCTTTTCCAATCGGGCGTTGCTGGCCCTGATTTTGCCGCTGATTGCGGAGCAATTTCTGGCCGTGCTGGTGGGCATGGCGGACACGGTGATGGTATCGGGCGTGGGGGAAAGCGCGGTGGCCGCCGTCTCCACGGTGGACGCGCTGAACACGCTGTTCATTCAATTGTTCACCGCCATGAGCGCCGGGGGCGCGGTGGTGGCGGCGCAATACCTGGGGCGGCAGGATCGGGAAAACGCCTGCGGCGCGGCGAAGCAGCTGATTCTTTCCACCGCGCTGCTGGCCACGCTGGTATCGGCGCTCACGCTGATTTTCCATCGCCAGATCATCGGCCTGATGGATAACAACAGCGATCCCGCCACCACGGCGCAATCCTACACCTACCTGCTGATTACGGCGCTGTCCTTTCCCTTTCTGGGCATTTATAACGGCGGCGTGGGCCTGATGCGGGCCATGGGCAATTCCAAGGCCTCCATGTGGACGAGCATCGCCATGAATATCATCAATATCGGGGGCAACGCGCTGCTGATTCACCCCTGCGGCCTGGGCGTGGCGGGGGCGGGCATTGCCACGCTGGCCTCCCGGGCCGTTTCGGCGGCGATTATTCTGCGGTTGATGTTCAATCAGCACATGCCCATCCATCTGGAGCCCATCCGCAAGCCCCGGGAATATTTCCGGCTGGATTTTTCCATGATCCGGCGCATTTTCCGGGTGGGCATTCCCAACGGCCTGGAAAACAGCCTGTTCCAGCTGGGCAAGGTGCTGATTATGGGCATCATCACCACCTTTCCCACGGCGCTGCGGGCGGCCAACGGCATTTGCGGCAGTATTTCCAGCATTGTGAATATTCCCGGCGGGGCCATCGGCCTGGCGGCCATTGCGGTGATCGGCCAGCTGGTGGGCGCAGGGAAAAAGGAGGAGGCCCGGCGCTATGGCCGCAAGCTGCTGGGGCTGATGTATCTGGGCGTGCTGCCGCTGAACCTGGCGCTGCTGTTCCTGGCGGAGCCGGTGGTGGGCATTTTCCAGCTCTCCCCGGCGGGGGTGCCCGTGGCGGTGCAGATTTGCCAGGTATACGCGCTGTTTTCCATTTTCATTTGGGCGCCCTCCTTCGGCATGCCCAATATCCTTCGCGCCGCGGGGGACGCGCGCTACACCATGATCGTCTCCGTGGGCAGCATGCTGCTTTTGCGGCTGGGGGCCAGCTATCTGCTGGTGTATGGGCTGGGGATGTCGCTGCCGGGGGTGTGGCTGGCCATGCACGCCGATTGGATCGCCCGGGGCGCATTCTTCGTGGCCCGCTTCTGCGGCAATAAATGGCTGGAGAAAAAGGTGATTTAGGCCCGCGCCGCGTTAGAAATTTTCGCGCGGCAGGGCCTTAACGCGCGCTGAAACGCGCGCTTCATAAAGAAAGGATGATTTTTATGCAGGAGCAGGCGCTTGCCTACATTCAGAAATTGCTTTCCATTCCCTCGCCCACGGGCTTCACCCAGGCGGCCACCGATTATCTGCTGGATACGCTGCGGGGCTTGGGCTTTTCGCCCCGGCGCGACCGGAAGGGCGGCGTGTGGTGCTGCCTGGGCGGGGAGGGACGCGGGCTGCTGCTTTCCGCCCATGTGGACGCGCTGGGGGCCATGGTGCGTTCGGTGAAGGCCAACGGCCGCATCCGCTACACCCATGTGGGCGGCTGGCAGGATGCTACCGTGGAAACGGAAAACTGCCTGGTTCACGCCCGGGACGGCCGCGTCTACAGCGGAACCGTGCAATCCATCCACGCCAGCCAGCACGTTTTTTCCGGCATGGGCGCGGAGCCGCGCAATGAGGAAACGCTGGAAATCGTGTTGGATGAGGAGGTGCATTCCCAGCAGGATGTGCTGGCCCTGGGCGTCGATACCGGCTGCTATATCTCCTGGGATCCCCGCACCGTGCTCACCCCCTCCGGCTTTCTCAAAAGCCGCCATTTGGATGATAAGGCCAGCGCGGGCATTCTGCTGGCCTTGGCCCAGGCGGTGGCGGAGGGGAAAATCGCCCTGCGGCGGCAGGTGACGCTGCTGTTTTCCGTGTTTGAGGAGGTGGGCCACGGCGCGGCCGTTCGCCTGCCCGAGGATATTGAGGATATGATCGCCGTGGATATGGGCTGCGTGGGCGACGATTTGAAATGCGATGAAACCATGGTGTCCATCTGCGTGAAGGATTCCGGCGGCCCCTATCATTACGCCCTCACCGGCGAATTGATCGCCCTGGCCCAGGAAAAGGGCCTGACCTACGCCGCCGACGTGTACCCCGCGTATGGCTCCGATACCGGCGCGGCCCTTCGCGCGGGCAACGACGTGCGCTATGCCCTCATCGGCCCCGGCGTGTTCGCCTCCCATGGCTATGAGCGCACCCACGTCAAGGGCGTTCAAAACACCCTCCTTCTTCTGGAAGCGTATGTAGAAAAATAATCTGGGGAAACCGTTCTTTGCGGGCGGTCAAAAAATGTCGAACAAGCTTGCGGGATGCAATGAAGGGCGGCCAGCCCTTCATTTTTATTATGCCCCGCGTCCACGCAGAAGCGGGGCGCGTGTTTCGGGCGGCAAACACACAAGGAGGCCACGCCCTCAGCCGCCATTTAAAGAGTCGGCGTTCACCAGAACGAGGGTTCTCCCAGACCCCTTTCCAGAAGGCCGGCTGGGTATAAACTGATGTCAAGAAATCTTCTTGCTTCCTCGCAAACAAAAAAGGAACGGACGTGAAAAAAACAGCCTGTATCTCGCAGGCAAAAGGGAGAATGTGTACACGAGCGTTTTCCCTTTTCCGTATGCGAAGAAGCAAGCTGTTTTTTGCTGCCCAATTTTTCCTAAGCGGCTTTCTCAGAGCGGTTCCCCCGTTTTTTTCCATTTTCCTACTGCATCTTCACGGGGAGATCGGTGTTGGAGAAGGGGTCGTCGGCGGCGTAGGCGTTAAAATCCACGTCGTCTTTTTTGGGCTCCTGATAAGCGTCCGCAGCCAGGGAGAACACATGGATACGCAGCTCGTGGGCCTCAAATTCCAGCTCGGCCCGTTCCCGGGGCTTGGTAAGGGCCAGCACCTCGGTATACTTGGTGCGCCCCTGACGGGCGAAATTCACGGCCACCTCGGAGCGACCCTGCCAGTGCATGGGGATAAACAGCCGGGGCTTGGCGGCCATGATGAAATGATTGGCCCCCGCGTCGAACATGCCGCCCATGCGGGGATCCACTGGGAAGAAGGCGATATCGATGGGCAGGCGGGCGATGGGCGCCACGGCGGCGTAATAATCCTCCTCCGCCTGGGCGATTTCCCGCAGGGTGCTTTCCTCGCGCCAATGCCACAGGTTCAGATCCCCGGCGTGGAAGATATGCAGCCCGCCCGCCGTCACATAGAAGGAAACGCCCTTATCGGTGGAATCATAGGTGTCGATCTGCACGTCCCCCACGGTCAGATGATCGTAGGGCTTCATGCGCTTGCCGCGCTTGCCGATGGGCAGATCGTCGGAAACGATATAGGTGATGGGCAAATGCTCGTAATCCCAGGCGTAGATGGCCTCGTCGAAATGATCCTCATGATCGTGGGAAACGAACACCAGAATGCGCTTATATTTCTCCAATTCCTGGTTTGTCAGTTCCGCCCGCTTGGGCAGCGCGCCGTTTTCCCCCCGCCAGTAATCGAAAATCAGCAGCGTATCCTCCACCGAGACGGCGAAGCCCGAATGATGGAAATAGGTCACGATAGCTTTTCCGGCCATGGGGTATCCTTCCTTTCCCGCATCCATCGTTTTTTTATTCACGGAAGGCCGCATCCAGCGCGCGGCCCTGGGCATGGGGCAGGGACAGGCCCAGCGCCCGCGCCAGGGTGGGCGCGATATCCACCAGATCGGCCTGGGGCAGCGCCGCCCCCGCCCGGAAGGGGCCGCCCGCCAGCAGCAGCAGCGTCCGCGCCTGGGGGCAATTCAGGGAAAAGCCGTGTTCGCCGTGGGTTTGCTCCCATTCATCCAGGAAGCAGACCCCCTCCGCCGCGTCCACGGCCAGCGAAACCTCCCGGGGCGCGCCCAGGGCGCGCAGCTCCTGGGCGGAATAGATATGCGCCACGCGCCACGCTTCCGCGTTTTCCTCCAGCGCCCGGCGGGCCGCCGCCAGATCGGGCCCGAAAATATACGCGCCCATGCCCAGGCTTTGCGCCCGCGCGCCGCAGGCCTTTCGCAGCGCCGCGTCCAGCAGCACCCCGTGGGGCGCGTCCTGCTGGCCGTGATCGCTGACAATGCAGAAAATCGTTTCCTCTTCCAGGCCCGCCCGCCGGACCGCCTGCACGATGCGGCCCACCCGCGCGTCCAGCCGGGCCATGGCCGCGTGGGCCTCCGGGCTTTCCACGCCGAAGCGGTGGCGCATAGCGTCGCAATCCACCAGATGCACGGTCAGCACCTGGGGCGGGCGGCGGGAGGCGTACAGCTTTTCGCACAGCAGCGCGGCGTAATCATCCAGATCGGGCTGCTGAATGCTTTTGCGCTGGCGGCCGTAGCGCGCCTCCATTCGCAAAAGCCACAGGGGGGAGGCGTAGCGCAGCATCTTCAGCGCGGCGTTTTCCCCCGGCAGGGGCAGCACCTCGGGAAAATTGCGGCGAATGGCGGGGCATTTGCCCGAAACGGGCCAGAGGATGGAGGCCACGTCCATGCCCTTCTCCCGGGCCGCCTGATGCAGCGTTTTTTGCTGAATTTCGCCCGCTTCCCAGTGCCAGGCCCGCAGCGCGGGGGGCGTGTCGGGCTGGAAGGGCTGATTATGGCCGATGCCATGGCTGCTGGGATAGCAGCCGGTAATCAGGGAGGTGTGGATGGGGTAGGTGAGGGTGGGATAAATCGTGCGCACGTTATCGCAGAAAACGCCCCGGGCCTTTAACGCGGAAAGAGCGGGCAGGCGCGTCAGCCTGTCCGCATCCGGGCGGGAAACGGCGTCCAGGGAAATCATGCACAGCCGCATCCCTTACCACCGCCTTCCGGGCCGGTGGCCAAAGTTAAAAGCGTTTTTCTTCTTCATTTTCTTGCTTTTCTTGCGGAAAAACAGGAAATAGATCACCAGGGCCCAGATGATTATGGCCCGCCAATTGGTCTTTTTTTCCGTCTGCCGCTGCTCCTGGGCCCAATCCTGGGCGGAAGCCTCTTCGGGCTGGACCAGCTCGCGCCAATCGGAAAGGCTCCAGGCGTTCTGCTGCTGGGGCTGGCTTTCCTGACCCAGCACCCCGGCGGTATCCACCCGGGCCCCCAGCGCCCGGCTCACCTGCCCGGCGTAGCCCAGGGCGAAGGCGGCGGCCGCCGCGTCGTAATCCCGGGCCAGATAATCGGCCCGCAGCTTCTGCGCCAGCAGCGCGGTGCGGCTTTCCTGGGGCAGGGCGGCCTGGGCGGCGCTGCCCAGGGAAAGGGCGTAGGTTTCCTCGCCCACCGCCAGCAGCAGCAGCCCGTCCTTATCCTGAAGGCCCCAGGCGGCAAACAGCCTGTCCGCGTAGGCCCGGGCGTCCTTGCCGCCCAGGAAATGCCGGGTGACCACATACAGCCGCCCGCAGCCTGCCGCCTCCATCCGCTGGGCCAAGGTTTCCAGCCCGGCGGCGGTATCCGTGCTGAGCACCCCCGCCAGGTCGGTCACAACCCCCTGGCAGGGGGGCAGGTTTTCCGAAAGGGCGCTGGGAAGAAGCAGGCACAGCCCGCAAAGCGCCAGGCAAAGCAGCCGAAAAAATTTGCGCATCCCGCTTCCTCCTTCTTTATTCGGCAATAAATTCTTCCGCGGCTTTTACGCCCAAAAGGGAGGCGATTTTGCCGCTGAAGCTGCCCCGCAGGGCCTGATTAAAGGCCCGGGCGGCGGTATTATACACCGCGCCTGCGGCCCGCTCCTCGCTTTGGGCCAGCAGCTGGGGCAGAAAGCTGTCCACATACATTTTATCCCGTTCGTCCTGCCGCACGCTCTCCAGCGCGGAAAGGCGATCCAGCAGGGCCTGGCCGTCCCGGGTGAGGGCGGCGTTGGCGGCCGCTTTTTCAGAAAGCGCGGCGGCGTTTTCCAGGGTATCCCGCTCCCGGGCCACGGCCTGAATTTCCGGCGCGTCCGCATCCAGGTGGCGGCGGGCCACCATCAGCAGATCATAGGCCGCCTCCACCCGGGCCTCCAGCATTTCCGTTAGGCCGGCGTAGGTTTCCTCCACCGCCGCCCGTTCCTGGCTCCAGCCCCGGTAAGCGCCCACGCCCACCGCCGCGCAGGCCAACGCTATCAGCAGCGCCAGGGCCGCGCCCCACCGCAATTTCATTTCCGTTCCTCCTCAAAAGGGGCGGAGAGCCTTTCGTCCCCCCGCAGCCTGTTCACATGCTCAGCAGCTTTTGCTTTAAATCCCGCTCCATGGCGGCCAGGGTCTTTTCCGCCTCCAGGCGCTTCTGGCGGCCCTCCTGCTGAATGCGGGTCACTTCGTTGATGGTGTCGATGAGCGATTGATTGGTGGCCGTCAGCGTTTCCAGATCGATCACGCCGCGCTCGGATTCCTTGGCGGTTTCAATGGTGCCCATTTTCAGGGCTTCCGCGTTCTTTTTAAGCAGCTCGTTGGTCATATCCGTCACGGCGCGCTGGGCCTGCATGGCCTGCTGGGAATGATGCAGCCCCAGGGCCAGCACCATCTGATTTTTCCAAAGGGGCAGGGTGTTCACCAGGGTGGATTGAATGCGCTCCACCAGCAGGGAATTGTTATTTTGCAGCAGGCGAATCTGGGGCGCCATCTGCATGGAAATCTGCCGGGTCAATTTCAGATCATGCAGCTTTTTTTCGAAGCGGTCGCACTGGGCGTCCAGGTCGTTGGCCTTTTGCGCGTCCATGGCGTCGCCGCTCTGCTTGGCCTTTTCCTGGGCGGCGGCCAGATCGGTGGCGCGCACCTCCGCCAGCCGCTTTTCCCCCGCCACGATGTAGAGCGTCAGCTCGTGGAAATAGGCCAGGTTCATATCGTAAAGGCGGTTGAACATGGCCACGTCCTTAAGCAATTGCACCTGGTGCTGCTCCAGGTTGCCGGCGATCACCTCTACATTGGCGGAAACATCCTCATATTTCGCCTGGAGGGAGGCCAGCTGCTGCTTCGCGCCAAAGAACAGGCGCTTTAGGCCCTTGGGCGCTTCGCCCGCGGCGTTGAAGCCCTTCAGTTCGGCGATGAGCTTGGTGAGCATATCGCCCACTTCGCCGGTATCGTCGGTTTTCACATTGCCCAGCACGCTGTCGGCAAAGGAGGAGATTTTCTTCTGCGCGTCCGCGCCGTAGAGCATCACATGGTCGGGGTTGGTGAGATCGATGGTCTTGGAGAACTCCTCCACCTGCTTGCGCTCCGCCTCGGTGAGAGCGGAATCCAGGCTCTCGATAGCGTCCTTCGCATCCGGCACGGCGGGAACCTTCAGATCGTTCAGCTTTTCTACCGCGTTTTCCAGCATTTGCTTATCGCCCGCTTCGGGGGTCAGGGTAAGCACCGGGGCGGAATGGGTTTCCGGGGCCTGCTGCATGGCTGCGTTCTGTTCGCTCATTTTTTTATGCTCCCTTTCAAGCGTGATTACTGATTTTTATCCGCATCCCCGTGCAGGCCGGAATCAATCAGCCCGTCCTGGCGGAGCATGGTCTCAAGCACGTCCACATCGGTGGAAAGATCCAGCATATCATCCTGATACATGGTGTCCAGCTGCTTATCAAAGGCCTTGAGCACGACGTCCATCGCGTCCTGAATCTGCTTGCGGGTGGCCCGGGCGTTTTCGCCCGTCACCTGGCGTTCGTCCATTTTCTGATACCCTGCCAGCAGCTTCAGCACGGTGGGCAGATAATACTCCATGAACCGGCGAATCTGGGGCGCTTTCTGGGGCTGATCGGCCACGGTGCGGAAAATGCGGTTGGCCACGTCCTCCAGTCGGACAATTTTCTGGGAAAGCTCGGGATCGGGGATGGCGTCGTCCGCCTCGCGAATCTGCTGAAGCATTTCCTGCCCCTTCTGCACTAGGGAATCCACCGCCGCGTCCCCCGTCTTGGGAATGGGCCGCTGCGCCGGGGCCTTCTGGGAGGTATCCACCCCCTGGGCCATGATAAACACAACGCGCCCAATCAGCAGCGCCACCGCCGCCGCGATCACATAATGCTGCCAGCGGTACAGCTTGAAAATCAGGGAATAGAGCACCAGCGCCGCGCCCATGGCGATGAACGCCGCCGCATAGGCCCGGGAAGCCGTCTTTTTTTTCTGCGCCATGTTTTTTTCCTCCTTTTGGTTGCCACGATAGATAGCATAGCACCCCTGCGGAAAATCGCAAGGGGTTTTTGCGCCAAAGCAGCGTTTGCGCCGCTGAAAGCATCGACACGGCGTTTTTCCGCTGCGGCGGGCAAGGCAGTTTTCCTAATCATTATGGCATGATTGTCGCCGTGCGGTTTACGAACCGCCGCCCGGCGACCCGGAAAATTGCTAAGGCAATTTTCCTAATCATTATAGCATGATTGTCGCCGTGCGGTTTACGAACCGCCGCCCGGCGATCCGGAAAATTGCTAAGGCAATTTTCCTAATCATTATAACATACTTAATGCCTGAGCACAATTTTTTTGCAGGGGAAAATAGGAAAGGCCCCCTCTTAATAGAAATGGAGCCCATAACCGTTTCTTTCAATTCACTGTTCACTTTTAGTGCCCGCGGAGAAATAAGCCGATTTCCTGCTTCCTGGTCTTATCCAATCGGTTTTCTTGGAATGGGGAACGGGGGAGCCATTATGGTGAGCGCCGCTCCCTTTAGGGGCGGATGAGGGGGAGCAATTCTTATAATTGCCGCCCGAAACCCTCCAAAGAATGGTTCCCCCCGCCTGCATATTTCCCGCCTTTACAGCAGCACGACGCCAGCTTTTTCGCAGGCGGCGCGGGTGGCGGCGTCCCAGTAAGAGGACTGCACCTCGCCGATGTGAGCCTTGCCCAGCAGCAGCATGCACAGGCGGCTCTGGCCGATGCCGCCGCCCATGGTGCAGGGCATTTC
The DNA here is from genome assembly GCA_934667105.1 of uncultured Clostridia bacterium. Lineage (GTDB taxonomy): Bacteria > Bacillota > Clostridia > Christensenellales > Aristaeellaceae > RUG563. The sequence goes on along the minus strand of CAKULG010000006.1, from coordinate 89,710 downwards.
GCCCCGGAGCAGCGCCTGATGGAAGGGCAGGGCGCGGCGCGCGTCCGCCCCGGCCAGGGTCAATTGCCGATCCAGGGATTCGGGGGAAACGCGCACGCCCATGGAGGAAATCTCAAAGGCGCATTGCAGCAGATCGTTCCAGAAAAGAATATCGCCGTTGAGCGCCCAATCGTCGTAATCGGGGGCGCGGCCGTCATGCGGCTTGCCCGAGCGCAGCTTGCCCCCGATTTGCAGCAGGCCCACGGTGCGGTGCTCCCGCAGGAAAAGGTTTTCCCGCTCCTTGGGCGTTTTGCCGGGATACATGTCCTCCAGCTCCTGGGTGGTGACGAAGGTCACATCCCGGCACAGGGTGGTTTTGATCTGGGGATATTGCCACTTCAGCAGATCCAGCGTGACGCAGATGGCGGTGACGATGCGCTGCATGGCGTCCTTGAGGGTATCAAGATTGCGCTCCTCTTCCCGGATCACCTTTTCCCAATCCCACTGATCCACATAGACGGAATGCAGGTTGTCCAGCGCTTCGTCCCGGCGAATGGCGTTCATATCGGTATACAGGCCCTCGCCCACGGGAAAATGATAGCGCTGCAGAGCGTAGCGCTTCCACTTGGCCAGGGAATGCACCACCTGGGCCTCCTCGCCCGTTTCCAGCATATCGAAGGAAACGGGGCGCTCCACGCCGTTGAGATCGTCGTTCAGGCCCGAGGCTCCGTCCACGAAAAGCGGCGCGGATACGCGCTTGAGATGCAGGGCGTGGGAAAGATTGCCCTGAAAAATTTTCTTAATCAGGCCGATGGCCTCCTGGGTTTCATACAGGGAAAGAACGGATTGATACCCCGCCGGAATAAAAACGCGGCTCATGCTTCAGGCCCCCTTTTTTGCCTACAAGGATAGCAGGGAAGGGGGGCTTTGTCAATTTCCGCGCTGTTCTTTCTGTGTTTTCCCCGCTTCAGCGATACCACAGCGCCGCCGCCGCGCCCCCCGCCAGCCAGGCGATGAGGGCGCAGGGGATGGCGTGGCGGGATTTTTTTACCCCCGCCGCCCCCAGATACACCGCGCAGGTGTAGAAGACCGTTTCGCTGGAGCCCATCATCACGCTGGCGGTGAGGCCGATGGGGCTGTCCGGCCCGTAATCCGCCAGGATGGTTTTCAGCACGGCCAGGGAGGCCGAGCCCGACAGCGGCCGCAGCAGAAACAGCGGCAGCGTTTCCCGGGGAATGCCCAGCAGCGAAAACAGCGGCGCGCAGGCGTCGCACAGCCGCTCCGTCAGCCCGCAGGCGGAAAACAGCCGCACCGCGCAGAGCATGGCGATCAGCGGCGGCAGAATATCCCGGGCGGTTTGCAGCCCCTCCCGGGCCCCGGAAAGAAACGCATCGTAAACCGGAACCCGCCGGAGAGCCCCCGCCAGAATGCACAAAAGCGCGAAGCCCGGCAGCAGCAGGCTCATGACAGCCGCTCCGCCAGCTTGCAACTCAGCGCCCCCGCCAGGGTGGAAATCAGGGTGGATACCAGGGCGGGCAGCGCAATTTGTCCCGGAGCCTGCGAGCCCGCCGCCGCCCGCAGCGCGATTACCGTGGTGGGCAGCAGCTGCACGGAGGAGGCGTTGAGCACCAGGAAAAAGCACAGCGCGTCGCCCGCCCGCTCCCCCGCCGCCATGCGCCGGGCCGCCTCCACCCCCATGGGCGTGGCCGCGTTGCCCAGGCCCAGCATGTTGGCCGCCAGGTTCATGGTCACATAGTCCAGCGCGTCGGCGGGAATTTCTCCCATCAGCCGCCGCAAAAGCGGCGCGGTCAGCCTGGATAGGGCGCCCACCGCCCCCGCCGCGCGCAGAATGCCGATCAGCCCGCAGAAAAGCGCAAAGCCCCCCGCCAGCGAAATCGCCGTTTCCACCCCTTCCTGCGCCGCCCCCAGCAGCGCGGGAAAAACCGCCGCGCCCTGCCCCGTTAAAAGCGAAAACAGTACGCCGCCCCCCAGCATTCCCCCGAAAATGATCTGTAGCATGCCCTTTCCTCCTAATTGTGGATGAAGTGTAAATTTATGTTGAACGCACCGCAAAAATACAAAAATATTGCTTGACAAGTCGCGGCGTAAATTGTAAAATTAACGCGACTTTCATCCCAACGAAAGTCTGGACGGCGGACCGCGCCCGGCTGCGGGAGGGCGATCCGCTTAACAAAAGCAGGAGGAAAAAACCATGAAATCCACAGGCGTGGTACGGAAGCTGGACGATCTGGGCCGCATTGTTATTCCCATCGAATTGCGCAGGACGATGGATATCGGCTTGCGGGATACGCTGGAGATTTTTACCGAAGACGACAAGATTATTCTGAAAAAATATCATCCCGCCTGCATTTTCTGCAATGACGCCCGCGACGTCATCCTCTATAAGGACAAGCTGATTTGCAAGCGCTGCCTGGCGGAGATGAAAAAGCAACTGGAAAATATGTGATTTAGGACGCGATGGGCGTTGTGCGGGGGGAGGAATTCTTTGGAGGCCAAAGAAGACCTCCCCCGCAACCTCTCTAAGAAAGCCGGTTGGGAAAGGCTTGGAGGCAGGAAATCGGCTTGTTTCCCCGCGGGCAAAGGAGCGGCGCCCTTCCGCAGTTTCAGGCGATGAGTAGAATCGTGTTTTTTCTTTTAGGCTCCTTTTCATTCCGTCCCCGAGGACAGGGTATGCGGGGGAAAATAAAAAAATGCCCGCCGGCGCGGGCAATGGAAAGACGAATAACAGAAATGCTTCTTTCTTATTTTCGCTTGCCAAGAAGCAAGCTTTTTTATTTTATCTCTGCTTGCGGAGAAGCAAGCAGGCTTCCTATTTCCCAATTGGCTTTCTTGAGCGTGTCAACCGAAACAAGCGGTTGGCGCGGCAGCGAATCGTCGTGCCGATTGAGCGTCCCCCGTTTTATTTTTATATTCCTCACCCGCCCAGGGCGCGCTTGGCGCGGGTCAGGGCGGTGATAAAATCGCAGTCCAGCTGGGAAAGGCGGTAGCCCTTGCGGTAAATCAGCATATCCTTAAAAATGGGCTGGCGGGCGGGGCAGCGCTTTTCCACCAGGCCATAGCGCGTTTGCAGCGCCTGGGGCAGGGGCACGCTGCGCAGATAGGCTTCGGGGTTGCAGGCCAGCAGCTCCAATTGCGCCGCACGCTCGATAACGTGCGCCCGCCGGGGGGTATCCTCGGGCAGCAGCTCCTTTTTCACCGTTTCTGCGGGCAGGGAGGGCACGAAGGGATCCAGGCCCACGATTTCGATGGAATCCCGCAGATCCTCCGGAACGATTTCCGCCTTCTGGGCCAGGGGGTGCTGCCGGTTCATCACCAGCACGCCGGGCAGCTCCGCCACCAACTCGCCCGCGAGGCCCTTTTCCTCCAGCGTTTCTTTAAAATGCTTTTCATATTCCACGGCGTAGCGCAAAAGGCCCAGCTTGTATTCCCCGCTATGCACCGCCTGAAGCGCCTGGGCCGCGCCCATTTCCGCATAATAAATTTCCGCCCGCTCGCGGCTCAGCCCCCGGGTGAATTCCGCGAAGGCCTGGGCCGCGTAGGCCGTCCGCTGGGCCGCCAGGGAAAAAACCTGCCGCGCGGGCACGCCGCCTTTGTAAATGGCCTCCACCTCGTCGATCTGGCGCAGAATTTTCCGGGCATGGGCCAGAAATTCCTCCCCCTCGGGGGTGACGTACATGCCCTTGGCGCTGCGGCCGAAAATGGTGATGCCCAGGGAGGATTCCAGCTCCTTGATAGCGCGGCTCAGATTAGGCTGATTCATATAAAGGGCCTCCGCCGCTTTATTGATGGAGCCCGCCTTGGCCACCTCCAGCGCGTATTTCAAATGCAGCACGTTAATCATGAATTTTTTCCTTTCCCCGCTTTCGGCGGCCCTTCGCCCCCGGGACGGAAGGCGCTTTTCCTTCCTTATTATACGAAAAGCAGAAAAATTTGTAAAGCCCATTTGCGTCCCGGCTGTCCGTCCGAGATTTTTCCAATTGTTCCATTATATATCGATAATGATAATACCGATATACAAAACTTGCCCCTTCCCTTTTTTTCGCAGGTGCGATACAATAGCATTGGCCAAGAGAAGGCCATGGGAAAAGGAGGGAAGCGGAATGTGCGGAAACGCGCTGCCCCGGGCGACGCTGGGGCGGCTGCCCGGATACCTGGAATATGTGCGGGGCTTGCGGGCGGCGGGAGAGAAAAACACATCCGCCACGGCCGTGGCCCGGGCGCTTGGCCTGGGAGAGGTGCAGGTGCGCAAGGATTTAGGCGCGGTCAGCGGGGCGGGTAAGCCCAAGACGGGCTACCGCGTCGACGATCTGATCAACGCGCTGGAGGAGCGCCTGGGGGTGCACGGGAAAACCGCCGCGATACTCGTCGGGGCGGGGGAGCTGGGCCGGGCGCTGCTCAATTACGAGGGCTTTGCCGAATACGGCACGGAGATCGTCGCCGCCTTTGATATAAGCCCTGAAAAGACCGGTCTTTCCCAAAGCGGCAAGCCCATTTATCCCATGGAGCGCCTGGAGGCGTTTTTGCAGGCGCATCCCGCGGCCATCGGCATTATCACGGTTCCCGCTTCCGCGGCCCAGCAGGTGTGCGACCGGCTGGTGGAAAGCGGCGTGCGGGCGCTGTGGAATTTTGCGCCGGTGAATCTGCGCGCCCCGGCAGGGGTGATTGTGCAGCGGGAAAACCTGGCGCTGTCCCTGGCCTGCCTGAACGGCCAGCGGAACGGCCTGATTGAATAAGGAGGAGCGAGGAGTATGGCTGAAAAGAATTATGAAATCGTGGACGGGGTGGAAAAGCTGGAGGCCGCCATCGCGGAGGTGCGGGAGGCCCAGCGGAAGTTCGCCGCGTATACCCAGGAGCAGGTGGATAAAATTTTCCTGGCCGCCGCCCTGGCCGCCAACCGGCAGCGGATCCCCCTGGCGAAGCTGGCCGTGGAGGAAACGGGCATGGGCGTGGTGGAGGACAAGGTGATTAAGAATCACTACGCCGCAGAGTATATTTATAACGCTTATAAAGATACCAAAACCTGCGGCGTTATCGAAGAGGACAAGGCCTACGGCATTCAGAAAATCGCCGAGCCCATCGGCGTGATCGCCGCCGTAATTCCCACCACCAACCCCACTTCCACCGCCATTTTTAAAACCCTGATCGCCCTTAAAACCCGCAACGGCATTATCATCAGCCCCCATCCCCGGGCCAAGCGCTCCACCATCGCGGCGGCGAAAACGGTGCTGGAGGCGGCGGTGGCCGCGGGTGCGCCCGAAGGTATCATCCGCTGGATCGACGTGCCCTCCCTGGAAATGACCAACCTGGTGATGAAGGAAGCGGATATTATTTTGGCCACCGGCGGCCCCGGCATGGTGAAGGCGGCCTATTCCAGCGGCAAGCCCGCCCTGGGCGTGGGCGCGGGCAACGTACCCGCCGTTATCGACGACGCGGCGGACGTGGTGCTGGCCGTCAATTCCATCATTCATTCCAAAACCTTTGATAACGGCATGATCTGCGCCTCCGAGCAATCCGTCATCGTGCTGGACGGCGTATACGACGCCGTGCGCCAGGAATTTCTGGATCGGGGCTGCTATATCCTGAATCCCGAGGAAACCGAAAAGGTGCGCAAGACCATCATCATCAACAGCGCGCTCAACGCCAAGATCGTGGGCCAGAAGGCGGCCAAGATCGCCGCGCTTTCCGGCGTGACGGTGCCCGAAAGCACCAAGATCCTCATCGGCGAAGTGGAGAGCGTGGAGCTTTCCGAGGAATTCGCCCATGAAAAGCTCTCTCCCGTGCTGGCAATGTATCGCGCCCGGGATCTGGAGGACGCTTTCCAGAAGGCGGAGCGCCTGATCGCCGACGGCGGCTACGGCCACACCGCCTCCCTGTATACCGACGCGGTATCCGCCCGGGAGAAGATCGGCGAGTTCGCCGCCCGGATGAAGACCTGCCGCATTCTGGTGAACACCCCGTCCTCCCAGGGCGGCATCGGCGATCTGTATAATTTCAAGCTGGCCCCCTCGCTGACGCTGGGCTGCGGCTCCTGGGGCGGCAACAGCGTTTCGGAAAACGTTGGGGTGAAGCACCTGCTCAATATCAAAACCGTGGCAGAACGGAGGGAGAATATGCTGTGGTTCCGCGCGCCGGAAAAGGTGTATCTGAAGAAGGGCTGCCTGCCGGTGGCGCTGGACGAGCTGAAAACCGTCATGGGCAAGAAAAAGGCCTTTATCGTGACGGATTCCTTCCTCTATCACAATAACTACACCAAGCCCATTACCGATAAGCTGGATCAGATGGGCGTCGTCCACACCACGTTCTTCGACGTGGCCCCCGATCCCACCCTGGCCTGCGCCAAGGCGGGCGCCAAGCAGATGGCGGATTTCCAGCCCGACTGCATCATCGCCCTGGGCGGCGGCAGCGCCATGGACGCGGCCAAGATCATGTGGGTGCTCTACGAGCATCCCGAGGTGGATTTCATGGATATGGCCATGCGCTTTATGGATATCCGCAAGCGCGTGTACACCTTCCCCAAGATGGGCGAAAAGGCCTATTTCATCGCCATCCCCACCTCCGCCGGCACGGGCAGCGAGGTGACCCCCTTCGCCGTGATTACCGACGAGCAGACGGGCGTGAAATACCCCCTGGCGGATTACGAGCTGCTGCCCAAGATGGCGATTATCGACGCGGATTTCCATATGACCGCTCCCCGGGGTCTCACCGCCGCCTCCGGCATCGACGCTGTGACCCACGCCCTGGAAGCCTACGCCTCCATGATGGCCACCGATTACACCGACGGCCTGGCGCTGCAGGCGCTGAAGGTGATCTTCGAATATCTGCCCCGGGCCTATGACGACGGCCCCCACGATCCCCTGGCCCGCGAAAAGATGGCCAACGCCGCCACCATGGCGGGCATGGCTTTCGCCAACGCCTTCCTGGGCGTGTGCCACTCCATGGCGCATAAGCTGGGCGCGTTCCATCATCTGCCCCACGGTATCGCCAACGCGCTGATGATCGAGGAGGTGCTGCGCTTCAACGCCGCCGAGGTTCCCGCCAAGATGGGCACCTTCCCCCAGTACGATCATCCCCATACGCTGGAGCGCTATGCGCAGGTGGCGGATTATCTGCGCCTGGGCGGCGAAACCAACAAAGAAAAGCTGGAAAACCTCATTTCCGCTGTCAACGCCCTCAAGGCGCGGGTAGGCGTGAAGTCGGCGATCCGGGATTACGGCATCGACGAGGCGGATTTCCTGGCCCGGCTGGACGAAATGACCGAGCAGGCCTTCGACGATCAGTGCACCGGCGCGAACCCCCGCTATCCGCTGATGAGCGAAATTAAGCAAATGTATCTGAACGCCTATTACGGCGTACACGGCGCGCAGGCCAAGCAGCCCGAGGGCGTTCGCCTTTCGGATGTGCAGACGGAGGATTTCAAGCAGGCCTATCGCAGCGCGCATAAGAACCTGTAAGCGGAAAGGGAGGCATGAAAAATGAATCTGGATCGTGTGATTGCCGTTCGGAATAACAAAACCGTCTATCGGGATGGGGAACGCTGCGTGAAGGTGTTCAATTCGGATTATTCCAAGGCGGACGTGCTCAACGAGGCGCTGAACCAGGCCCGCATCGAGGAAACGGGGCTGCACATTCCCAAGGTGCTGGAGGTGGGCATGCTGGAAGGCAAATGGGCCATTGTGTCCGAATTCATCAAGGGCAAAACCCTCTCCCAGCTGATGGAGGAGGAGCCTGAGAAAAAGGACGAATACCTGAGCCGGTTTGTGGAGCTGCAATTGGAAGTGCAAAGCAAGACCAGCCCCCTGCTGACCAAGCTGAAGGATAAAATGAGCCGCAAGATTCAGCAGGCCGATCTGGACGCCAACACCCGCTACGACCTGCTCACCCGTCTGGAGGGCATGCCCAAGCACAGCAAGGTGTGCCACGGGGATTTCCGCCCCTCCAATATCATCATCACCCCGGAAAACGAGGCCTACATCCTGGATTGGAGTCATGTGACCCAGGGCAACGCCTCCGCCGACGCGGCCCGCACCTATCTGCTTTTCTGGCTGAAGGGCGATTTGGAGGGCGCGGAAAAATACCTGGAGCTCTTCTGCGAAAAGAGCCACACCGATAAGCACTATGTGCAGAAGTGGATGCCCATCGTGGCCGCCTCCCAGTCCGTTAAGGGCAACGAGCACGAGCGGGAATTCCTGCTCTCCTGGGCCACCGTGGTGGATTACGAATAAGGCGACAAGGAGATAAAACGAATGAAGATTACCGTCTGTATCGGCTCCTCCTGCCATATCAAGGGCTCGCGCCAGGTGGTGGAGCAGCTGCAATACCTGGTGAACGAAAACGGGCTGAAGGATCAGGTGGAGCTGGCGGGCACCTTCTGCATGGGTAAATGCCAGCAGGGCGTGTGCGTCACCCTGGATAACGAATTCCACTCCGTCTCCCCGGATACGGTGAAGCGCTTCTTTGAAGAAAACGTGCTCAAAAAGCTGAAATAAGCGACGCCAAGCGCGGAGTGCCGGCGGGGGAAAGCCCTGCCGGCATATCCGCTAAAGGAGGAACCGGCCATGCCCAGCTGTCTTACGCTGAAAAAATCCAACTGCAAAAACTGCTATAAGTGCATCCGCCATTGCCCGGTGAAATCCATTCGGTTCACGGGCAATCAGGCCTATATCATTGAAAACGAATGCATCCTGTGCGGGCAATGCTTTGTGGTCTGCCCCCAGAACGCCAAGGAAATCGTGGATGAAACGGAAAAGGTGAAGGTGCTGCTGCAGTCGGGCGATAAGGTGTATGTGAGCCTGGCCCCTTCCTTCGCGGCCAATTACGCGGGCGTGGGCATTGCGGGCATGCGGGAGGCGCTGCAAAAGCTGGGCTTTGCCGACGCGGAGGAAACCGCCCTGGGCGCCACCCAGGTGAAGCGGGAATACGAGCGCCTGCTGCGGGAGGGAAAGCGGGATGTGGTGATTTCCTCCTGCTGCCATTCCATTAATCTGCTGATTCAGAAATATTATCCCGCCGTGCTGCCCTATCTGGCGGATGTGGAATCCCCCATGCAGGCCCACTGCGCCGATATCAAGCGCCGCCATCCCGGGGCGAAAACGGTGTTCATCGGCCCCTGCGTGGCAAAAAAGGACGAGGCGGAGCAGTACGCTGGGCTGGTGGACGCGGTGCTTACCTTTGAGGAACTGACCGCCTGGATGGAAAAGGAGGGCGTGCAGCCTCGGCCCGCCCTGGATGAAGCCGCCGAAAGCCGCGCCCGCTTTTTCCCCACCACCGGGGGCGTGCTGAAAACCATGGCCCAGGACGCGCCGGGCTACACCTATATGGCCCTGGACGGGGTGGAAAATTGCAAGGCGGCGCTGAAGGATATTGAAAGCGGTAAGGTGCACCGCTGCTTTATCGAAATGTCCGCCTGCGTGGGCAGCTGCGTCGGCGGCCCCATTATGGAGAAAAAGCATCATATGCCCGCCCAGGATTATCTGGCCGTGGCCCGCTACGCCGGGGAAAAGGATTTCCCCGTGGCCCAGCCCGAGGCCGCCGAGCTGCGCAAGCATTTCGATTTTATCCAGCGCACGGCGCAGATTCCCTCCGAAACGGAAATCCGCGATATTATGCGCAATAAGATGGGCAAGCTCAAACCCTCCGACGAGCTGAATTGCGGCTCCTGCGGCTATAACACCTGCCGGGAAAAGGCCATCGCCATCTATCAGGGCAAGGCGGAGGTTTCCATGTGCCTGCCCTTCCTGAAGGATAAGGCGGAATCCTTCTCCGATAATATTATCAACAACACCCCCAACGGCGTGATCGTGCTCAACGATCAATTGGAGGTGCAGCAGATCAACACCGCCGCTCGCCGGATCATGAACATCCGCGCCGCCTCCGACGTGCTGGGGGATTCGGTGGTGCGCATCCTGGATCCCACCCCCTTCATGCAGGCCCTCAACACCGGCCGCGATGTGCGCGCTCAGCGCTCTTATCTGGCGGAATATAAGCGCTATGTGGAAATGACCGTGGTGGTGGATCGGGATTATCATCTGCTCATCTGCATCCTGCGGGATGTTACCGACGAGGAAAACGCCCGGGAGCGCAAGGAGGAAATGAGCCGCAAAACGGTGGAAATCGCCGACCGGGTGGTGGATAAGCAGATGCGCATCGTGCAGGATATCGCCTCCCTGCTGGGCGAAACCGCCGCGGAAACCAAAATCGCGCTGACCAAGCTGAAGGAGTCGATCTCAGATGAATGATTTGTGCGCGGATATCGGCTATAAAAGCATCAATCATTACGGCGAGCAGCTCTGCGGCGATCATGTGGATATTGTGGAGCAGGGGGAGAATTCCCAGGTCATCGTGCTGGCGGACGGGCTGGGCAGCGGCGTGAAGGCCAGCATCCTTTCCACCCTCACCAGCAAGATCATCTCCACCATGATGGCCGACGGCCTCAGCCTGGAGGACTGCGTGAGCACCATCGCCGCCACGCTGCCCGTTTGCTCGGTGCGCGGCGTGGCCTATTCCACCTTCACCATCCTGCATCTGATCGATAACGAGCGGGTGGAGATTATTCAATACGATAACCCCCATGTGATTCTGCTGCGGGACGACGTGCATTACGATTATCCTGAAAGCGAAATGACCATCGGCGGCAAGAAAATCTATAAATCCGTAATCAAGCTGCAGGAAAACGACGTTTTCGTGGCCATGAGCGACGGCTGCCCCCATGCGGGCATCGGCCTGGCCTATAATTTTGGCTGGAAGCGGGAGGATATTATTTCCTTCCTGGAGGCCGTGGCCCCCGTGGGCTACACCGCCAAAACCCTTTCCACCATCCTGGTGGATGAATGCGATAAGCTCTACGAGCATAAGCCCGGGGACGACGCCACCGCCTGCGTGGTGCGCATCCGCCGGCGGGAGCCCATGAACCTGCTTTTCGGCTCTCCCGCCAGCCGGGACGATGATAACCGCATGATGTCGCTCTTTTTCTCCAAGGCGGGCAAGCACATCATCTGCGGCGGCACCACCTCCTCCGTGGCGGCCCGTTATCTGCATAAGCCCCTGGTGCCCTCCCTGAAATTCGAGGATCCTGAAATTCCCCCCATCGCGGAATTGGAGGGGGTGGATCTGGTCACGGAGGGGGTAATCACCGTGAACAAGGTGCTTACCTACGCCAAGGACTATCTGAAGGATAACGAATCCTACGCCCAGTGGGCCTTCAAGCGCGACGGCGCGTCGCTGATCGCCCGCATGCTTTTCGAGGAAGCTACGGATATAAATTTCTTCGTGGGCCGCGCTATCAATCCCGCCCACCAGAATCCCAACCTGCCCATCAATTTTTCCATTAAGATGAACCTGGTGGAGGAATTATCCGAATGCCTGAAAAAAATGGGCAAGCGAATTAAGGTGAGCTATTTTTAAAAAGAAGGGACGCCGCTATGCGCAAATTTGATACCAAGGTGCAGGATTTAAAATACAAGGTGCTGCGGGAGGTGGCGCGCCAGGCCTGGAACGACACCCTGCTGCAAAACCTGCTGGATATTCCCAAGATGATCGTTCCCGGAAAAACCCCCACCATGCGCTGCTGCGTTTATAAGGAGCGCGCCATTCTGGCCGAGCGCGTGCGCCTGGCCATGGGCGGCAATCCGCAGAACCCCAATATCATCGAGGTGATCGACATCGCCTGCGACGAATGCCCCGTGGGGGGCTACGAGGTGACAAACGCCTGCCGGGGCTGCCTGGCCCATCGCTGCGAGGATGCGTGCAAGCGCGGGGCCATCTCCTTTGATCGCAATCATGTGGCTTATATCGATAAAAGCAAGTGCGTGGAGTGCGGGGCCTGCGCCAAGGTGTGCCCCTACACCGCCATCGTCAGCCGCAAGCGCCCCTGCCAGAACGCCTGCAAGGTGAAGGCCATTTCTATGAACGAGCAAAAGGCCGCCGCCATCGATAATGAAAAATGCGTGGGCTGCGGCGCGTGCGTATATCAGTGCCCCTTCGGTGCGATCATGGATAAATCCTATATTCTTAATGTGATCGATCTGCTGAAAAAGAATTTTGAAAGCAAGCAATACCGCCTTTACGCCATCGTGGCTCCCTCCATTTCCAGCCAGTTCACCTATGCCAAGCTGGGCCAGGTGGTCAGCGGGCTGAAGGCCCTGGGCTTCCACGCCGTGGTGGAGGCCGCCCTGGGGGCGGATATGGTGGCCCAGGCGGAGGCCCGGGAGCTTTCCGAAAAGGGCTTCCTCACCTCCTCCTGCTGTCCCGCTTTCGTTTCCTATATCAAGCAGAGCTTCCCCCAGCTGCTGCCCTATGTTTCCCACAATCTTTCGCCCATGGCCGCTATCGCCCGGTATATCAAGAATACTACTCCCAACGCGAAAACCGTCTTTATCGGTCCCTGCACCGCCAAAAAGGCGGAGGCGCGGCTGGATAGCGTGCGGCCGTATATCGACAGCGTGCTCACCTTTGAGGAATTGCAGGCGCTCTTTGACAGCCGTGATCTGGATATCACCGCCCTGCCCGAGGATGTGCTGGACAACGCCTCCTATTTCGGGCGCATTTTCGCCCGCAGCGGCGGCCTGACCGACGCGGTGGCCGAGGCGCTGAAGGAGCAGGAAATTGATTTCGATCTGAAGCCCTGCGCCTGCGACGGGATCGAGGCCTGCCGCACCGCGCTGCTGAAAAAAAGCCGCGGCGTGCTGGACGCGAACTTTATCGAGGGCATGGCTTGCCTGGGCGGCTGCATCGGCGGCGCGGGCTGCCTTACCCACGGCGAGAAAAATAAGGCCGAGGTGGACAAGTACGGCCAGCAGGCCCACGAAAAAACCATCGCCGACGCAGTGGCGGTATTGAAATAAAGAGATAAAATATATGCGGGGGAGGCATTCTTTGGGGGCTAAAGAATGCCTCCCCCGCGCCCCCTCCAAGAAAGCCGATTGGGAAGGTGGGAGCGGTAGGAAATCGACTTGCTTCTCCACAAACATAATTGGAAATATTTCCTGCTTTTTGTCAACGACAAGGTCGCTAAAAAACGGCTTGCTTCTTCGTTCCGCTTTCTTTTGTCGGCGGAGAAGCAAGCTGTTATTTTTTTGACCTTGCCCAATCGGTTTTCTTAGAGGGGCCGAAATCTCCCGCCGCCAGTGGCGGATGAAGGGAGATGAAGGCCCAATGAGGCACAGAGTATAGGGGCGCAGTTTTCTGCGCCCCTGTACGACAATGCCGAATTGTGGACAACCGTTCTGGTGAGCGCCGCGCCCGCTTCTGCGTGGACGCGGGGCGAAATGCCCCCAAAGAATAACGCCCCCGCATTTTTTCCCTTTTCTACGCCATAATCAGGATAACGCCCAAATCCAGAGCGGATACGTTGGCGGTGGCGCTGACGCCGCAGCCGATTTTCCAAAGCGGCGCGGAGGCGCCATGGGTTTTCAGGGCGGCGGCCAACTCCAGGCCTGCGGCCCGGGCCTCCGCGGCGGTTTCGCCGTCGATGATCGCTCCGGCCAGGCAGCCGGGCGCGCCGGGGATTTGCAAGCCGCCCGGGCCGTCCGTGCCGTCGGTATCCACCGCGCCGAACACGATTTTCCGGCTTCCGGCAATCTGGAGGGCGGCGGAGAGGCAATACTCCTGGTTTCGCCCGCCGATTCCACGCTCGTTTCCCACCGTGACCACGTTTTCCCCCGAGGTCATCAGCACGACGGGACCCTGAAAGGGCTCGCCCATCCGTTCGCAGCACAGGGCCAACTGGGCGTTGACGCGCCCGGCCTCGGCGGCCTCCGCCTCCATATATTCGGAAAGCATGCGGCAGGGATAGCCCAATTCCCGGGCCTTTTCGCGCACGGCGGGGTAGACGGTGCTGTCCTTGAAAATCAAGCCGAAGAAGCGGGCCCCCAGCGTTTCGTATTCCTCCACGCTCATGTTTTCATTTTCCGGTCCGCCGTGGAGCAGGTGTTCCCGGATGGAGGCGGGGGTTTTCTCCCATGCGTCCCATTTATGCAGGATGTTCAGGCAATCCTGATAGGTGGAGCCGGCGGCAAGGGGCGGGAAGAAGGTGTTTTTACGCAGCATTTCGAAATAGCTGGCGCGCAGCACGGGCACCCCCAGCTTGGCGGGATCGGCGGTGGTCATATGCACCAGCGTAGCGGGGCGGAGAAGGCGGGAAAGGCGGCCGCCCTTGAAACGATCGATATGGGTGCGAATCTGGTTTAATTCGCTGGTGGGCACGCCCTTTTCGATTTGCATCATGTGGGTGAAGGCGGCGATATCCTCAATGCTCACGCCCTCCACGGGGTAGGTCATCAGGGAGCCGCAGCCGCTGCCTGTGATGGTGAACACCAAATCGCGGGAGGTCGTTCCCCGGGCGATTTCTTCAATTTCCCGGCAGCCCTCCACGCAGCAGGCGTCGGGGACGGGGTGGCCCGCGAAGGTCACGCCGATTTTTTTGCAGATTTTTTCCTCCCCGTGCTTGGCGATTACGTGGCCGCCGGTCAGCGCGTCGCCCAGCGCCTCCTCCATGGCCAGCGCCGCCCGCTGAACGCCCTTGGCCGCGCCCACGACGAACACCCGGTCGTAATCCTTCAGATCGTACACTGCGGGCCCCGCGTGGGGATCGCCCCGCATTTCAAAGCCTCGGTCGTCCAGGATGATGCGGTTGTTTTCCAGGCGCACCAGCTTTTTCACCCGCACATAGGGATCCAGCGCGTCCATGCCCGCGTCCAGCAGCTCGGCCACGATTTTTCGGCCCTTCCGGTTTCCATGGGCGGTGAGCATTTCTTTGTTCAGGATTCTCATGTTACGCTCCTAGGCATGTATGCCGTTTGGGGTGAAATGGGGTCAGAAGCGAATTTCATCCGGCACGGGCGTTTCGCCGCAATAGCCCTGCAAATGGGTGATGGCGGCCATATCCGCAGCGGAAATTTCAAAATCAAAGACGCGCAGATTTTCCCGAATGCGCTGGGGGCTGCCGCTCTTGGGCAGGGGCAGGAAGCCCATTTGCAGGCTCCAGCGCAGGCAGATCTGGCCGATACTCTTGCCGTATTTTTCCGCCAGCGTCTGCATTTCGGGGGATTTGAAAATGCCGCCGGTGCCAAAGGGGCTGTAGGCCTCCACCAGGATGTCGTGCGCCCTGCAATAATCCACGATTTCGGGCTGAGCAATGCCGGGGCACAGCTTCAGCTGGTTCACCATGGGCATCACGCCGGTGGCCTGGGCCACCAGATCGATATGATGGGGCATGAAATTGCTCACGCCGATGGCGCGGATGCGCCCGGCCTGGTATAGCTCGCAGAAAGCTTTCCAGGTTCCAATGGTGGCTTCCTGCCAGCTGCTGCGGTATTGGATGGGGTTGGGCCAATGGATCAGATACAGATCCAGCTTTTCCAGCCCCAGCTTTTCCAGCGTCAGCTCAAAGGCGGCCATAGTGTTATCATAGCCGTGACAGGCGTTGCGCAGCTTGCTGGTGACGAAAATTTCCTCCCGCTTCAGGCCGGATTGGCGGATAGCCTGGCCCACGCTGCGCTCGTTGCCATAGGCCGCGGCGGTATCGATCAGCCGGTAGCCTGCGGAAAGGGCGGCCTGAATGGCGGCGATGGTGGTGGCGCCGTCCGTCTGCCAGGTGCCCAGGCCCAGGCAGGGCATGCGCACGCCGTTGCGGAGCACAAAGCCTTCGTTGAATGCGTTCATGCGTTTTCGTCCTTTCTGCCGTCAGCGGGCGTTTTTGGCGTTTCGCATATCCTGAACGGCCAGGACGGAATCGCGCATATTAGCGGCGATCTGGGCGAAATCGCGGTTTTTCAGCGCGTCGTGATCGGTGAACATCCAATCGCCGCCGCAGGCCAGCGTATTTTTGCAGCCTTCCAGCAGCGGCAGGAAATTGCCCGAACCCAGGCCGCCGGTGACGACGTAATTCACCGTGGGGAAGGGGCCGTAGGTGTACTGGTTCAGGGTGTCCGTGCCGCCCATCTGGTAAATGGGGAAGAATTTAACGGTGTGGATGCCATAATCCAGCGCCATCATGATTTCGGTGGCTGTGACGCAGCCAGGCAGGGGAATCATGCCGTTTTTCAGCGCGAACTCAACGATTTTTTCGCTCATGCCGGGCATGACCAGGAATTTGGCCCCCAGATCCTTGGCCCGCTTGGCGCTGTCCAGGGTGAGCACCGTGCCCGCGCCCAGGATGATTTCGGGCACCTGCTTGGCAATGCTTTCAATGTTTTTCCAGGAATCCTCGTTTTTAATCAGCACTTCCAGCACCGGCAGACCGCCCTTGACCAGGGCCTGGGCGGCGGCGGGCGCGTCCTCCACGGGGGAGGAGGCCAGGATGGGGCAGATACCTGTTACCTTGATAATATCCATCATCGCGTTATTTTCCATGGTTTTATTCCTCCTGTTTTATGCTTGCGTTTGCTGATGATAGGCCTGCTTTTATGCGGTCAATCCGCTAACCAGCGGATGGGCTCTCCCGTCAGAGCGGAAAGCTTTTCCATGTTTTCCGCCATCACGTCCGTCAGTTCGATGCGGTCGGCGGCCAGCGCCTTTTCGCGCTTTTCCCATTCCATTTCGCCGGGCACGAAAATCCGCTCCGCGTCCTTGGCCTTGGGGGCGTTATGCAATTCCTCCACCATGCGCGCCATGCGCTCCTCAAAGAGGGCCATATCCATCATCTGGGCCACGTCCACGGCGATAAAGGCATGGCCTACTTTGTTTTTTTCGGGCAGCTTTAGGTTCCAGCTGACAATTTCGCTGAGCATACCCGCCCCGGTGAGCACGGCGGCCAGAATTTCCACCATCATGGCGAAGCCGTAGCCCTTGTGCGCGCCCATGGGCTGGAGGGAGGAATGGCCCGGGAAGCCGCTGGGATCGTCCGTGGGCCTGCCGTTTTCATCCACCAGCCAGGTGAGCGGCACCCTCGCGCCCTTTTCCTTGGCCATAACCACCTTCAGCGCGGCCACGTTGCTCAGGGCGATATCCAGGAAAACGGATTTTCCACCCTTCATGGGGGCGGCGAAGGCGAAGGGATTGTTGCCGATGGTTACTCCGGCGGCGTTGGGAACGGCCATCACGGGGTCGCCGTTGCTCATGCTCAGGCCGATCATGCCTGCGGAGGCGGCCAGATTGGCATAATACCCCGCCGCGCCAAAATGGCAGCTGTTTTTTACGCCAACATAGGCAATGCCGCAAGCACGGGCCTTTTTAATGGCCAGATCCATGGCCCTGCGCCCCGTCAGCATGCCCAGCGCCGCGTTGCCGTCCAGCAGCGCCCAGGCGGGGCCTTCCTTTATCACGCTGGGTTCCGCCTGCGCGTCCAGGCCGCCCGCCTGCATTTTCAGAATGTACTGATACAGGTTTTTCGTGCCGTGAGAAAGCACGCCGAAGGCGTCGGTTTCAACCAGCACCTGGGCCGCCTCCTCCGCATTTTTGGCGCGCATCCCCGCCTTGATCAGGGCCGCTGTGGAGAACCGCTGTAATTCCTTTACCGAAACAGACCGCATAAAAAGCTCCTCCTCCTTATTGCATCCGGCGAATTTTTGCGTCCGCGTCCAGGACGCTTTGAATCAGGCTGTTTTTATCGGCCGCGAAGGGCAGGGAATGAATGCTGCCGCTGCGGCCCACGGTGTTATCATAAGCGCTTTCCCATTCCGCCCGGCTGCGGCCCTGCAGGCCCAGCGCTTCCAGGCTGATGGGAATGCCCGCTCCCCGGCAGAAGGCCAGGTATTCCGCAAAGGCGCTTTCTTCCGCCTCTTCCGCCGCCAGCATGGCGAACACGGCGTAGCCCACCCGCAGCCCGTGGGGAATGCGATGGGCATGGTCAAAGCCCAGAAACATTTCATCCACAATGTGGGCGTACCCCGTCAGGCAAATCATGCCCAGCGGGCCGGGATTGTGCATAATCATGGAAAGCACGCTTTCAAAGGCGCGATTGGCGCGATGCACCCTCATGGCCGCCAGGGCGGCGGGGGCGTTTTCCCGCAGGATGCGGGCGGCCAGCGCCACGCCCTCCTGAGCAAAGAGGGGCAGACGCTCGGCGTTTCCGCCCATGCGCAGGTTGCACAGGGCCTCGTAGTAGGTGGCCGTTATATCGCCGATCCCCGCAGAGAGGACGGATGGCGGATTTTGCAAAAGCAGCTCCGTATCCACCAGCACCAAATCGGGCGCGTTATCCATGCGCCAATATTGCTGAATCTGCTTGCCGTCGGGGGTGTAGAGCACGCTGAGGGTGGAAATGCTGGCGTTGGTGGCGCAAAGCGTGGGCACGAGGATCACCTTCACCGGCAGGAAATGGGTGACGGCCCGGGCAAAATCCTGGCCTTTTCCGCCGCCCACTCCCACGATGGTATCAAAGCCGCCCGCCCGCGCCATTTCGGCCACCTGGCGCACGTTTTCCTCCGAAACCGGCCGCTCGCCCAGATCATAGAACTGGAAGCGCATATCCCGCCGCCTGCAATCGAACTGCTCCGCCATGGGAACATAGCGGGCGTAACGGGGCGAGGCCTGGGCCAGGGCGGGGTTCATGCAGGCCGCGGCGGGGAGGGACAGGCCCTCCCGGATGCGGCTTTCCACCATTTCCCGCACGGGATCGCAGGCGGTGAGAATCAAAAGCTTTTGCCCCACCAGGGAGGCGTAATTGCCAAATTCCCGCAGCGCCCCCTCGAACTGCACATAGCGCCGGGCAACGTGAAATTCATAATAGCTCATGCCGCCACCTCGCAGGCTTAGAAATTATCCGCTTCCACGGTGGGCAGCACCTGCAATTGCTTGAAAAGCACCTTTTCCGGCGCGGCGACGATCATTTCTGCCACGTCCGCCAGCGTATCCGCAGGCAGCATGGCCTCCGTGCCGAAGGAGTGGGTCCAGCGCGTCCACCAGCTGGTATCCGTGGAGCCGGGGCATAGCGCGGTTACGCGGATGTTGTATTTCAGCAGGTATTTCTGCATGCACTCCGTGAAGCCGTTGACGGCGAACTTGGTGGCGGTGTAAATGCCGTTGCAGTTCACGGGATCGGGAATGCCGCGAATGGCGGACATGGAGGAAACGTTGAGGATGTTTCCGCCGCCGTTTTTCGCCATCCAGGGAACCGCCTGGCGCACGGAATAAATGGTGCCCTTCAGGTTCACGTCCACAGTCGCGTCGATATCCGCCTGCGACAGCTCCTCAAAGGGGGTCATCACGCCCGTCCCGGCGGAATTGACCAGCACGTCGAAGCCGCCGAGCGCGGCCCAGACCTGGGCGAAGGCGCGGCCCAGGGCCTCAAAATCCGCCGCATCCGCCTGGATGGGCAGATAGCGCGCGCCCAGGGCCTCCACCTCCTGGCCCAGCGCGGCTAATTCCGCTTCGTTTCGCGCCAGCACAGCGATTTGCATGCCCAGCCGGGCCATGCGCAGGGCGATTGCCCGGCCGATGCCCCGGCTGCCGCCCACAACGACGCACACCTTGTTTTTCATTTTTCGTTTTCCTCCTTTGGCGATAGGGGCAGATACGCCTCCAGCGCAAGGCCGTAGCGCGCGCCCAGCTCCTTTAATTCCCGCAGCTGGAAGGGCTGAAGCGGCACGCCGCCCCGATCCATATTTTCCGCTTCCCGCTCGAATTCGATTTCTCCGGGCATATACACCCGCGGGGTCTCTTCCTCTCGGCGGACGGAGAGGATTTCGTCGATCAGGGCGTCCACATTGCGGCGAAATTCCTCTGGATCGCAGAACGCATCGATCTTCAGCGCCACGAAATTGCTGCCCACCAGGGGCGCGCCCTCCGGCGTATCCACCATGGCGCCAAAGCCGCTGCCGCTCAGAACGCCCGCCAGCATGTCGATCACCACCGCCATGCCGTAGCCCTTATAGCTCAGGGGCAGCAGAATGCCAGCGAAGGCCCGGGCCGCGTCTGTGGTGGCGCGTCCCTCCGCGTCCAGCGCCCAATCGGGGGGCACGGGGGCCTTTTTCTTCATGGCCACCAGCAGCTTTCCCCGAGAGACGCGGCTGGTGGCCATATCCAGCAGAATGGGCAGATGCCGCCCGGCGGGAATGGCCACCGCCACGGGGTTGGTGCCCAGGCGCTTTTCCAGGCCGCCGTAGGGGGCCACGAAAACCCCCGAGTTGGTGGTGGAAAGGCCGATCATGCCCTGCCGCTCCGCCATCATGGCGTAATACCCGGCGGTACCGTAATGGCAGCCGTTCCGCACGCCCACATAGCCGATCCCATATTGCCCGGCCTTTTCAATGGCCAGCTTCATGGCCATCGTGCCGCTGACCTGGCCCATGCAGTTATGCGCGTCGATGAGGGCGGTGGCCCCGTAAGCGCGGATGATCTCGGGCCGGGCCTGGGGATCGCACAGGCCCTTATCGATTTTTTCAAAATACAGGGGAATGCGGGTGAGGCCGTGGGTGGTCACGCCGCGCAGATCCGCGTCGATGAGATGATCAGCCACGCAGGCCGCGTCCTCCGCCCGCATACCGCCGCGCACAAATAGATCAATGGTGAAGCGGCGTATTTTTTCAGGCGCCGCGTAATACAGTGATTCCGCCATGCGAAAGGCTCCTTTCCGACGCGCCGCCGGGGCGTTAGCCGCCGATATAATAGCCCATATCCTGCATCGTCGCCCGCAGCGCCTCCCGCACGCTTTGCGGCAGCGGGCCGATGGGCTTCCGGGGCAGGCCCACGGGCACGCCCCGCATGTTCAGCCCCTCCTTGATGATGGCCAGCCACGGCGTGGGCAGCCCTTCGGGGGTGGGCTCGTTGAAGAAATGCATATATTTGCGCATGGTATGCAGCGTGAATTCTTTGCAGGCGGCGACGTCCCCCGCTTTTGCCAGGCGATATAGCTTTACGGTTTCCGCAGGGAACAGCGTGCCCACGCCGGTAATCCAGCCGTCGGCATAGAAGGAGAGCGCCTCCGCCGGGCAATTGTCATAGCCATAGAAGATGGAAAAGCCCGCGTCCGTCAGGGCGCGCATGGTCTGGTGCCGGTAAATATCGTGGTCGGAATCCTTGCAGCCGTCGATGAGGCCGTCATTATACAGCCGGGCGATGAATTCCGCCCGCACCTGGCAGCCCGTCAGGTAGGGATTGTGATACAGCAGAATGGGGCAGGAAACGGCCTCCCGCACGGCCTTGTAATGGACGTAGAGTTCGGGCTCGTTGGGGGTGATATACCAGGGGGTGACCACCATAATTCCATCCGCCCCCGCCGCCTCCGCCGCCCGGGAAAGCCGCACGGTGTCGGCGGTGCGGTAGGCGGCGGTGCAGGCGAAAACCTTGACCCGGCCCGCCGTGTAGCGGATGGTGAATTCGATAATGGCCTGCTGCTCCTCCAGCGTCATGGAAACCAGTTCGCCCGTGCTGCCGCAGGGAATCACACCGTCCGCCCCGTTGGCGATCAGGAAATCAATGAGCCGCTTCAGGCCCTCGTAATTCACGTTTTCGTTTTCATCAAAGGGCGTGACCAGGGGAAATATCACGCCGCCCAGGGAAGGCTTTGTCATGCGCTTTTCCTCCCTTGCAATTACAGAATGCGGTCCGCGCCCAGCAGGCGGATCTTCCCTACGGCGTATTCTTTCATGGCCGCGATAGGCGCTTGCATCAGCACGTCCATGGCCTTGATTTCGGGGGCCTTGGCGTATACGGCGTTCATGAAGGCGTAGACCAGATCGGTGGCGAAATTCATCTTGCGCACGCCCGCCTTCACCGCCATGACCACCTGCTCGTCCGGCACGCCGCTGCCGCCGTGGAGCACCAGGGGCAGGCCTGTTTTTTCATGGATGGCCCGAATGCGGCCGATATCCAGCACGGGGGCGGATTTATACACGCCGTGGGCGGTGCCCACCATAACGGCCATGGCCGCCACGCCCGTTTCCCGGGCGAAGCGGACGGCCTCGTCCACATCGGTGAAATCGCTCATTTTTTCATCGGCCGCGCCGCCCACATGGCCCAGCTCGCCCTCCACATACACCCCCGCCTCGGCGCAGAGGGAAACGGCCTGGCGGGTGAGGGCGATATTCTGCTCCAGGGGCAGGGTGGAGGCGTCGATCATTACGCTGGAAGCGCCCAGCCGCAGCGCGCGAACCACCTGCGGAATGCCCGCGCCGTGATCCAAATGCATGGCGGCGGGCGTTTTCAGCTGGCGGATGCCCTCCCGGACGGCGGCGGCCACAAAGGGCCCCGCCTCGGTATCCATCATGCGGGTGTACAATTGGAAAATTACGGGGGCGTTGGTTTCCCGGGCGGCCTGCACCACCGCCATGGCGGATTCCACGTTATAGCAGTTAAAGGCGGGAACGGCCGCTTTTTTTGCCTCGGCCAGCGCCAGAATATCCTTCAGGTTCGTCATCATATCGTTTTTCCCTCCCGTCATTCCATGCTGTCGGGCACGACGTTTTTAATATAACGGCAGAATTCCTTGATTTCCTTGGTGTAATCCCCCTCTGCCTCGGCCACGTGATGAATGTAGGGGCCTTCCACCAGCCGACGCTCCCATTTATCCAGATCGTTAAAGCGGGCCCACAGGTAGGTGCCGTTGGTGAAGGGACCCTCGGCGCTTTCGCAGGTGCCGTTGAGAAGCATGTATTTGCCGTCGTCCTGGTCGAAGCGAGCCACGGTGTATTTGCCCGGCTTCACCTCGAACCACTGGCGCTGGATATACTCCACGGGCTTTTTTCCTTCCTTATGCAGGCTGTAGGGGAAGGGGCCGCAGTGCCAGAGCAGTTCCACGTTTTCATCCTGAGGATGGCGCACGGTGAATTCCCCCAGGAAGGGCGGATGCTTGCCGAAGGCGGCGCAGGAGAGCAGCGCCATGGTGAGGGCGCAATGCAGGTCGCTTTCGCAGCTGACGATGAGGTTTTCATCCAGCAGGAAGCCGTAGGCGGAGCAGGGCAGCGCGCCGCAGGCCAGGCCCATGCTGGTCCAGCATTCGGAGGAAATGCAATCAAGCCTGTATTCCTTGAACAGATCCCGGAACAGCAGCACAAAGGCGTAGATTCTGCGCAGCAGCGGCCGGGTGGCCTCGTCCACGTCGTAGCGCTCCAGGAACAGGCGCTCGCCTTCGGCCAGTTCCTCCGTGCGTTCCGCCATGATTTTATTGAATTTGTCCGTAACCACGGCCATGTTAATGGGAATCACATGCACGCCGAATTTCTGCATCAGCTCGCCTTCGTTAAAGATGACGGAGCAGAAGATTTTGGGCCGCATGCCCACCTCGCCGATGCGCATGCCCCGGAAATTTTTCACCATGCAGGCGGTGCGGGCGAAGGAATCGAAGCCCTCGGCGAATTTTTTACTGTCCACCCGGCAGCTGTTCAGGAAGGAGAAGGGGAGGTTATAGCGCTGAAACTGGCGGCTGATGCCGAAAATGCCGCATTGGCTGTCGGTGTAGCGCATGCCGTCCGCATCGAAGCGCTCGTCCAGCGGGGCCCACAGCAGCACGGGCACGTTCATTTCCTGGGCCAGGGCGGCGGCGGCCTCCTCGCAGCCGAAATTGGCGTTGATAAAAAGCATCGCGTCCACCTTTTCGGTCTTCATGTGCGCGGCGACCTTTTCCACGTCCTCCTCCGCATAGAAGGTTTCCACGTCGATAACGCCCTTGAGATCGGCGAAGCTGATATTCTCCGTGCCGTAGTGCTCTTCAATATATTTCACCAGCCCGCGCCCGCGTTCCTCGGCGATTTCCCAGTTGAAAGCGCCCGGACGGGGAGAGCAATCCCTGCGCAGGGGAACCAGACCGATCTTCACATGATAATCCAACATACCCAGCGCTCCTTTCAGCGGCTTATCAGAAGTTGAACATGCCCTTTTTGTAATGGGCCACCCGTTTGTCAATCTCGCTGTAATCGATTTCGCCCGTTTCCAGATATTTTTTCACCGTTTCCACGCTGGGAATTCCGGCGCGGCCGCCCAGCCGGGTGCATTTGATGGCGGAAACGGCGGAGGAGAACCGGGCGCATTCCCGGGCGCTTTCCCCCTGAAGCCAGGCGTAATTAAACGCGCCGTGGAACACATCGCCCGCGGCGGTGGTATCCACCGCGTCCACGGTGAAGGCGGGCAATTCGAAATACTGATCGCCCTGCACCCCGCAGCAGCCCCTTTCGCCCAGGGTGAACATCACGATTTCGGGGCCCTGGGCGCGGATATACCGACAGGCCTCCTCACAGCTCAGATTGCCCTTATCCGCCCGCATGGCGTTCAGATAGGTTTCGGAGGCGATGAAAATATCCAGATAGCGATAATTTTCGTAAATATCCGGGCGGTAATAGGCCGCGTCGATGCTCACCACGCCGCCCGCCCCGTGAATCAGCTCGGCGGCGGCGAACTTGGCGGGGGTCAGCATATCGCCGATGTGCAGAATTTTCGCGGAGCGAATGAAATCCGCGTCCAGCTCCTGGGGCGCAAGGGGCTCGAAATCCCCGGGACAGCTGATGAATTCCTTGCCGTTGATGCTCCGCTCGCTGACGCAGACGCAGAAATTGGTGCGCCGCTCTTCCCGGAGCTTCAGATGGGAAACGTCCACATGGTTATAGGCGAAATCCGCCGCGTTGGCGCGGCCGAACAGATCGTTTCCCGCCACGCCCAGAATGGCGGCCCGCAGCCCCAGCCGCCCGGCGGCCACGGTGGCGGTGGGCACGTTGCCGCCGCCCTGGAACACATAGTTCCGCATGCGGATGTTCACATTGGTGGGCGGAAGCTGATCCAATTCCACGATCAGATCCTGGAACGGATCGCCAAAACCGATCATATCCCATTGCTTTTCAGGCATGGCAAGCGCTCCCTTCAGGGCTTGAGGCCCAGGTATTTAAAATCGTAGAATTCATCCAGCGACCAGGGGGATTTATCCACGCCCATGCCCGATTGCTTCACCCCGGCGTGGGGCGTCTGCTCGGTGCCGGGCGCGCCGTTGACGAAAATTTCGCCCGCCTCAAAGCCCTCGAAGGCCCGGGCGATTTCGGGGGCGCGATGGCCGTAGAAATAAGCGGAAAGGCCGTAGACGGTGTTGTTGGCCTTTTCGATGGCCTCCTCCAGGGCGGTAAAGGGCTGCACGGGAATGATGGGGCCGAAAATTTCCTCGGTGGAAACGCGCATGTCGTCCGTCACATCCCTTAGCAGGGCGGGGGTGATATAGCTGCCCGCCTGGAAGGCGGGGGGCACGGTTCCGCCCTTGACCAGCTTCGCGCCCCGGCGCACCGCATCCTCGATCAGGGAAAGCATGCGGTCCCGGGCCTTGCGGTCGATCATCGGGCCCATCACATAGCCGGGATCGCGTCCCTTGCCCAGGATCACCTTGTCCAACTCCCGGGCGATGGCGGCGATCATTTCTTCATAGATGCTTTGATGGATGTAGATGCGGTTATAGTTCACGCAGGTCTGCCCCGCGAAGCCCACCTTTTTGGCCACGATGGAGGCGGCCGCCTCGGGAATATCCACATCGTCCATCACCACCACCGGCGCGTTGCCGCCGCATTCAAAGGCGTATTTTTTCATGGAGGTGGCGCTTTCCCGCAGGATTTTCAGCCCCGTTTCGCTGGAGCCGATCAGCGCGATCATCCGGGGGATGACGCTTTCATTCAGCGTTTTCGCCACTTCCCCCGCAGGGCCGGACAGGATGTTGATCACCCCGGCGGGGAAGCCGATGCGCTGGCAGATTTCGCCCAGATACAGGGTGGCCAGCGGGGTCTGGCTGGAGGGCTTGATAACGCAGGCGCAGCCCGAGGCTACCGAGGGGGCGATTTTCAGCCCCGCGTTGCCTAGGGGATAATTCCACGCCAGATGCGCCACCACCACGCCGATGGGCCGCCGCTCCGTAATATGATACACCGCGCCGTTGGGGGCGGCATGGTGGTTGAAGGTGGTGCCGTAGACGCGCAGGGCCTCCTCGCCGTAATAATGGAGGGAGGTCATGCACCAATCAAAATCGCCGCAGGCGGCGGGGTAGGGGCGGCCCGATTCGGCGGAAATGAGATCCACGATCTTTTCCCGCTCCGCCAGGCAGGCCTCCCGCAGCTTGTTCAGCCAGGCGACGCGCTCGTCCAGAGCGGTGTTCGCCCATTTTTTCTGGGCCGCCTGGGCGGCCAGCAGGGCTTCCTTCGCCTGCTCCGCCGTGGCGCAGCCCACGGTGTCGATGATTTCGCCGGTGGCGGGGTTGTAAACGGGCATGGGCTTGCCCTGTCCCTCCACCATTTTGCCGTTGATATACTGCTTAACCATCCTTTTCGCCTTTCCGCGACGCGCCCGCTGCCCGGGGCGCGTTCGCACGCCGTATCGTATTTATGAAGCGTTATTTTTGCTTGGATTTTTCGTATGCGTCCGCCCGGGCCTGATTGCGGAAGCCCTTCAGGCCCCGGGCCCCGATAAAGCGGGCGTTGGCGCCCAGCTCCTCCTCGATTTCGATCAGGCGGTTGCCCCGGGGACCGATGGCGCTTTCGCGGATGGAGCCCGCGTTGATGCCCACGGCGTAATCCCCGATGGATTCGCCCTCGCCCCGGCTGTCGGAGGGCATGACCGCGTAGCCGAATTTATAGGCGTACTGAATCATTTGCAGCGCCTCGGAGATAGTGCCGATCTGGTTCACCTTCAGCAGCACGGTGTTGGCCGCGCCCTGGGCGATACCGTAGGCTACGCGCTTGGGATCGGTGGTGAACAGATCGTCGCCCACGATCTGGATGCCGCTTTCCCGGGTCAGGGCGGCGGTGGTTTCGTAATCGTCCTCGTTGAAGGGATCCTCGATGATGACGAAGGGATACTCCTCGATCACGTCCAGATAGAAGCGGTATAATTCGTCCTTAGTCTTGGGCCGGCTGTCGAACAGACCGTAATATTTCCCGTCCTGCTTATTGTGATAGGTATCGGTGGCCACATCCATCTGGAAGCCGGCCTTGCCCTCGTAGCCCGCTTCAATGATGGTTTTGCGCATCTCATCCCAGATTTCCCGGTCGCAGCTGAACACGCCCGCGGGGATGGGGATAAAATCGCGGATATTGGGCGTGCCGCCAAAGCGTTTTTTCATTTTCTCCGCCCAGCGGGTGTGAATATCCCAGCAAGCGTAGGATGCGTCGGCAAAGCGATCGAAGCCGAAGCACATCACGGACATGGTGGGCTTTCCCCCCGGGGTGGTGACGCCGCCGCCATAGCGCGCGTCCCCCGCCGCCATGGCCACGCCGGGCACGGGCAGATACATGGCGCTGGCGCCGCCGATATGGCGATACAGCGGAATTTTCAATGCGGCGGCCCCCGCCTTGAGCACGGCGGCGGAAACGGCGGCGGTGGCGTTGCCCCCCAGGCGCAGCTTCGCGTCGGGGCAGATGGCCAGCATCGCCCGGTCCACCTCTTTTTGATCCCCCGCGTCCAGGCCCCGCAGGGCGGGCGCGATGATTTCATTCACATTCCGAACGGCGTGCATCACGCCCTTGCCGTTAAAGCGAGGGCCGCCGTCAAAGGAAAAGCTGATTTCGTGGGTGCCCACGGAAACGCCCGAGGTACACATGCCGCGCCCCACGGCGCCGTTTTCGGTAGTTACAACCGCTTCCACGCCGGGCAGGCCGCGATTGGTGTATACTTGCCGGGCTTTAATGGATATAATTGCTGAACCGGACATAGGATTCATCTCCTTTTCGCTGAGTGAACGGAGGCCTTCCCTTGCGACTGATTTGCATTTATGCCATAAATTTGTAAGTGAAACGCATTCAATTTCCTTGCTTATTATAGCATTCGCCCCGAGAAATGGCTATAAAGAAAACCGATGCGGCTATGGACAAACCTGCTGTTTTTTTTGGGCGAAGCGCCGTGGGAGGCGAGGGCGGAGGCCTTCCCGGAAAAAAACGGAAGCAAGCGGCTGCGGCCCGCCCGGGAAAACGCAGCCGCTTTTGCGGTGAAGGGGCTTAATCAAAATCAAAGGGCAACGCGGTTACATTCTTGGTAATCATAATCAGGGCGTTTTTGTGGTTTTGCAGCAGCGTGATGGGGAAGGAGGCGCTGACCTCGCCGTAGAGGGCGTGGCGGATGGTGGAGCGCTGCATATCCAGCGTCATGGAAACCAGCATGCGCCGGGCCCCCAGCATTTCCTTCATGCCCACGGTAATGGCCCGGCGGGGGAATGCGTCCGTTGCGCCGCCCAGATCCAGAATGGCGTTCTTGATGATGGTGGCCTCGGTCAACTCCACCACCCGGGTGGGCAGGGCGGCAAATTCTTCCGGGGTCAGCGCGTCGCTGGGCTCGTTAAAGGCTATGTGGCCGTTGAGAGCGATGCCGCCCATGCACAGATCCACGCCCCCCAGCCTTTCAATCAGCCGGGCGATGGCCCCGGGATCGCGGGGATCGGGGAACACCCGGTGATCCTCCGGCGGGGCCAGCTGGGGATCCAGCCGGTCGTAGAGCGCCTTCTGCATCAGATAATGGAAGGATTGCTTGTTGTCGCTGCGGAAGCATTCGCCGTTTTCGTCGATCAGCTCGTCCATGTTGATAATCCAGGTGTTTTTCAGGCTGCACCGGCGCTGATTGACATAGCGGGCGAAGATGGTGTGCTGCGCGATGGGGCCGCAGGGGACGATCAGCACGGTGCGTTTGCCTGCGGCGTTGTTCTTTTCGATTTCAAAAAGCGTTTGCAGGGCGTATTCGCACATCAGCTCCTTGCTGTCCTCCAGAATCTGAAGGGGGATGCGGCCGTTCTTGCCCAGTTCCTCGGGCTTGATTTTGTAATACGCGGGAATGTTCATGACGAGGCCCTCCTTTTTTTATTGACGAATGATGGAAAAACGAACGAATGATGAAAAAAGCCAATGAACGCGGCCGGCCTTACAAGCCGGAAAAGCGTTTGCCCCGGACGAAAACCGCTTGTACATGCAGCCCGGAATCCATGATCGTCAGGTCCGCATCCTTGCCGGGGGTAAGCGTGCCCTTCCGGTGGAAGCAGCCCGCGATGCGCGCCGGGGTGGCGGAAAGCATCATGCTGGCCTCGTTCAGGGGCACGCCGCAGGTCAGATGGGCGAAGCGCAGGGCGCGATCCATGGTGCCGATACTTCCGGCGAAGAAGGAAAGATCGGGAAGCTGGGCCACGCCGTATTTGATAACCACCGGCACGCCCCCTTGCTTGGAGCCCAGAATGGATTCCGTCGCATCCGTTCCGGCGGCGCGCATGGCGTCGGTAATCAGGGCGATGCGGCCCGGGCCCTTGATTTTGTAGATGAGCTGGAACAGTTCCTTGGGAATGTGCGCACCGTCGGCGATGAGCTCCACCGTAATATCGTCCCGCAGGAGCACGGCCTCGTTCAGGCCGCCGTAAGTGCGGGCGTTTTGCTTGCGGGACCAATTGGTGGCGGAAAGAAAGTGCGTCACATGGGTGAAGCCCATTTCAAAGGCGCGATAGGCCTCCGGGGCCATGGCGTCCGTATGGGCGATGGCGGGAAGAACGCCGTTTTCGCGCATGACGGCTGCGAAAATATCAGTGTTGGGCAGTTCGGGCGCTTCATCCCAGCGCACGATTTTTCCATCCGCTAGGCGGATGAATTTCTCCAGCGCCTCCCGGGTGGGCACGCGCGGCTCCGAAACGGGCTGCGCGCCCTTGGATTTTCCCGCCGTGGCGAAGAAGGGGCCCTCCAGATGCAGGCCCAGCAGCTCCGGCCCCTCGAAGCCCGCCGCCGTTTCCTTCAGATAGTGCAGGATGGATTTTTCCAGCAGCGCATCCGGGCAGGTCATGGTGGTGGGGGTCATGGCGGTGGTGCCGTGGCGCAGATGCGTCTGCGCCGCAACGCGCACGCAGCCCTCCTCCGCGTCGGTAAAATCCGCGCCGCCGCCGCCATGCACATGCAGATCCACAAATCCGGGCAGCAGCACGCCGTCGCCCAACAAAACGCGCTCCGCATCCCCGGGGCAGGGAACGTTCACCGCCGCGATTTTGCCATCCCGCACCAGGACGGAACCGTTTTCCTCCACCCGGTCGGGAAACACCACCCGACCGCCGCCGACCCATAAGCAATTTGAACGCATGGTCATCTCCCTCTTTACTGCGGCGCTTTCAGCGGAATATCCGCATAGGCGGCGGCCAGGCCGTCGGCCCGGGCGGTGAGGGTCAGCACGCCGCTTTCCCGGCCCACGCGCACGCACACGGCGCAGCGTCCGGCGCGCATTTTCCGCACGGGGCTGGGCACGGGAACCGCGTCGCACATATCTGAGCCGGTGCCCAGCAGCGTACCCAGATGGTTCGCCTCGAAAGCGATTTCGGGGGCCGCGTCGGGAACCTCCCGGCCCTTTTCATCCAGGCACACGCAGGTGGCCATCACCACGTCCCGGCCGTCGGCATATTCCGCGGCGCTGTCAATGATGAAGTGAAGCGCTACGGCGGGGCCGGTGGTTTCCAGGGTATCCCGGGCCGCCTCCCGGCCGCCGATATAGCCCGCCGCCGTCAGCGTGCCCGCTGCGTAGGGAACCTGCCACTGAGCGTGCAGGCGGGGCATGGCGCCCGTGCGCTCCCAGCGCCGGGCGGTTTTGCCGCAGGGGGTCAATTCCATGCGGCCCAGGCTTTCGCCGTTGAGGAAAAGCTCCGCTTCCTCACAGTTGGAATACGCCCACACGTCGATGCGGCGGCCCTCCGCGCCGGGATGGTTCCAATGGGGCAGCAGATGAATCATGGGCTTTTCCGCCCAATGGGATTGGTTTTGATAGAAGGCGTCCTTCTTTTGCATGTACAGGTCGATGGCTCCCGAGACGGAGCAAAGCCGGGGCCAGCGGCCCTCGCCCCGGTGCTCCACGCCGTCCCATTGGAACGCGCCGGCCACCCAGGGGCGATCCAGCAGGTATTGCCAGGTTTTTTCCCGGCCCAGGAAATAATCGTCCGAATCGTGATCGTAGGCGGAATAGCGGCCCTGCTCGGGAATGTTATCCCCATACCAGCCGCGCACGCTGGCGGTGGCGCAGGTTTCCCCCGCCAGGAACGCCTTTTCGGGGTATTTGGCGTGAAGCTGGTCGTAAACGTCCAGGTGGTAATTGATGCAGATCACGTCGCAGTATTTTTCCGCCGGGGCGTTCAGCGGATCGTGGCAGATCACGGTGGTTACCGGGCGGGTGGGATCCAACTGGCGCACCCGGGCGAACATCCGCCGGGCGATGCGCGCGCCTCGGGCCTCGGCATGGGTGGGCTCCTCGTTCCCGCAGGACCAAAGCACCACGCTGGGCCGGTTGCGCTCCAGGCGGATCAGCGTTTCCAGCTGGCGCATGGCTTCGGGCTCGTCGGAATACCAGCGGTTTTCCGCCATCACCACAAAGCCCGTTTCGTCGTAGGCATCCATGAGGAA
The DNA here is from genome assembly GCA_934667105.1 of uncultured Clostridia bacterium. Lineage (GTDB taxonomy): Bacteria > Bacillota > Clostridia > Christensenellales > Aristaeellaceae > RUG563. Next base: position 58,478 of record CAKULG010000006.1, on the reverse strand, counting down.
ATGCGTATGGGGATAATGGGAGCAGCGCACTGCGTTAACGCCCATTTCTTTATACATTTTCGCCCGCAGATAGGCGGCGCGCCGGGGCATCACCTTGCCGGTCAGGCCGTAATCCTGGTGGCCGTTCTGCCCCCGCAGCAAAAGCCGCCGCCCGTTGAGGAAGAAGCCCTGGGGGGTAAAGGCGAAGGTGCGGTAGCCGTAGCGGTCGGTCTGGGCATCCAGCAGCGTATCCCCCGCCCAAAGGCAGGTGCGCACGGTGTAAAGCGCGGGCTGCTCCACATCCCAGCGTTGAGGCCGGGAAACGTCGGCTTCCAGCTTCAAAAGCCCCGTGCTCCAGGCGGGAACGGCGCTTTCTCCCGCGAGGAGAAACATGCTTTCCCCTGCGGGGGTAAAGCCCTCGCAGGTCACGCGCACAGCGCGATCCTCCACATCGTCGTTGCGGATTTCCACCTCGATGGGCACGCGCCAATCTTCGTCCGTCGTCAGCTCGGGATGGATGAAGACGCCGTCCCGGAGGATGTGGAGCTGTTCGCCCTTTTGCAGCCATACGTCGCGGTAAATGCCGCCGCCCTGATACCACCAGCCCTCGATGCTGGAGGAGGAATCCGTATATACAGCGATCACATTGTCCTCGCCGAAAAGGACAAAGGAAGAAATGTCAAGCTCAAAGGGGGTATAGCCGCAGAAATTCCGCCCGGCCAGGCAGCCGTTTACATACACCTGGGCATGGGTGGCTACGCCCTCAAAATACAGCGCGATTCTGCGGCCCTCCTCGGAAGAATCCAGGAAGAAATGCTTCCGATACCAGGCGTTATGATAATGAAAATGGCCGTTGGCCCAGCTGTTTCCCTGCTGGGGAGCCTGGCCGATGATGTAATCGTGGGGGAGGGTCACATCCTCCCAGGCGAGGCCCTCCCGGTAATCCCGGGCGGCGGGCCCCCATTTACGGCATTCGGTTTTGGCTTCCAGGTATCTTACAATGTCGTTGGGTTCGGGATATAATTCGGGCTGATCCGCATGGTATTTCCAGCCCTCGTCAAGCAAAATCGTTTCCCGCATGGGCTCGTATCCTTTCCGGCTGCGCCGCCTAGTAATATTGAACAGAAGAAAGGGGGAGAATGCGGACCCCGCGATTCTCCCCCGAAAGAGCGGGGTTACTTCTTCAGGCCCAGGTATTCGGGGACGATTTCCAGATACCGCTGCAGGCCCAGGGCGTTGAGCTGCGCCAGATAGCTGTTCCAATCCGCGTCGTTTTCGGGATCGAAGCCCGGCTTGCCCAGCACGAAGGAGGCCAGGCTGGTGCGGACGCAATCGCCGATGGCGGTGTTCAGCTCGGCGTACTCGGTGCCGATTTCATAATCGGCGCACCAAACGACCTGGGGCAGATTGGCGGATTTGGCGTAGGGCTCGTAGGCCATGTGCGCCAGATAATCGGGATAGGTGCGGCCGGATTTGAGGGCCGCGGTTTGCAGGAACATTTCCTTGGACATGTAATTGGGCACGCTGGTGTGGCCGGGGCAATCCATATTGCCGCTGTTTTCCAGGGTGTTCATCACGGCGACGGAGGGGGTGGTTCCGGCCAGATTGAGGGTTTCGTTATCCCAATCCCAGTCGCGGCCCTGCAGGCCGTAGAGGGTGGTCAGGTGCGTGCCCTGCTCGCTGAACCAGTAATCCAGCCAGGCCACGGCCACATCGGGGTTCTTGCAGTCGGCGTTGATGCAGCACATCAGGCTGATCATGTTGGAGCGCATCTGCAAGCATTCGCGCACGCTCTGATCGTAGTAGTTCTTCAGCGGCGGAAGGGCCTCGAAGGTATCATAGGCCTCGGCGAAGATGGACTGGGTGATAAAGCGCATGTAGTAAGGCGCGGCGGCCACGCCCACGGTGATCTCGTCCCGGGTGGTCTTGTTGGTGGTGTTGCGGTAATCGCCCAGGGAGAGAGAGAAGTCGTCCTCGGGATAGATGCCCTCGGCGTTGAGCTTGCGCATGAATTTCAGCGCGTCGCGATACTGCTCGGTGGCCGCCTCAAAGATCAGCTCGCCGCCGTCGGTGTAATGATAGTAGTTGTTGCAGTTCCAGGGCTGGAAGGCGGAAATGATGAAGGAAGAGGCGGAGCCGCCCTCCTTGTTGGTGCCGTTGTTGCCCAGCAGGGGAATTTCGTCCTTCTGGCCGTTGCCGTTCATGTCGTTATCGCGGAAATAGCGCAGCATTTCCACATATTCATCCAGCGTTTCGGGCATGCCCTTGCCGGTGGCGGCGGTGTATTTTTCCAGCCAGGGCAGGAACACGAACTGCTTGTTGGGAATGGTTTCGTTGGGGTTATCCCACACCTTCCAGAAGGAATAGATGTTGCCGTCGGGGGCGGAGACCAGCTGCGCCAGGCCGTCGATGTTATCCAGCATGGCCTGGGCGTTGGGGGCGTTTTCCTTAATCAGGTCGTTGAGGGGCAGCAGGGTGCCGTCCTCGCCGTAATCCATCAGCATATCGGTGCCCGGCATGCCGAAGAGGATGATGTCGGGGGCGTTGGGATCGTCCTTCATGCTCGTGACGGTGAGGCGGATGTTCTGGTTGATGTCCGTGCCGTCGATCTCCACCCAGTCGATATGCACGCCGGTGATCTGCTCATAGGCCTTCATGACGGTGTTGTCCTTCCAGCTGTCCACGGCGGAATTGACCACGGCCATGACCTTGAGGGTGACGCTGCCGGGCTCGCAAAGCCGCTTCGCCTCGCTCAGCAGGGGAAGCGCGGCCTCCACGGTGGATTGCTCGGCGGCCAGGCCAAAGGCGGGGATCATCAGAGCAAGCGCGAGGAACAGGGCGATGATTTTCTTCATGAACGTTCTCCTCCTTTTTTTATTGTTTAACGGCCTGCGTAGGCCCTGCCGGGGCCGGGGCGCGCTTCCCCGACGAAGCCGCGCCCGGGGGACGAGGGCTGCCGCTGCCGTTAAAAACCAAAGCGGTGAAAGGGGCTCAGCCCTTGACGGCGCCGATCATGACGCCGCTGACGAAGTATTTCTGAATGAAGGGGTAAATAAGCATCATGGGCACGGTGGCCAGCACCATGACGCAGTATTTCATCACGTCGCGGCGCTCCTCCATTTTTTCGGCGGTCATGGAATCCACGCCGCCCTCGGAGCCGTAGCTTTCCGCCCCCACCAGGATGGTGCGCAGCACGTTGGCCAGGGGCAGCTTTTCTCGATCCTTGATATAAATGGAGGCCTGAAAATAGCTGCTCCACAGGGCGGAGGCGTAATAGAGGGCCACCACCGCGATGACGGACAGGGAAAGCGGCAGCACGATGCGCATTAGATAGGTCATCTCGCCCGCGCCGTCCAGTTCCGCCGCTTCCCGCAGATCGCCGGGAATGGCGGTGGTGAAATAGCTGCGCATCACCAGCATGTTGTATACCGACAGCGACGCGGGCAGCACCAGCGCCCACATGGTGTTGTACAGGCCCAGCTGCTTCATCCACAGATAGGTGGGCACCAGGCCGCCGTCAAAATACATGGTGAACATGCAGATCACCGCCATTACGCCGCCCAGGCGCAGGGGCAGGCTCATGGGATAGGCGCAGCAGATGGTGACCAGCAGCGCCAGCGCCGTGCCCACGATCATGTAAATTACCGAATTGAGAAAGCCCTTCCACAAATAACCGTATTGCAGGCACACCTCGTACCCCGCCAGCGTGATGCGGTTGGGAATCAGCGACAGGGGCAGCATGCCCTTGTTAAAGCTGGAAATCAGGGCGTAAATCAGCGGATACAGCACGGCGATAAAGGCGAAAACCAGCACCAGCGTGAAGAAGGCCAGCAGGAAGCGATCGCCCGTGGTGTAATAATTGTGCAGCTTGGATTTTCTTTTGGGGCCTTTCCGGATTTTTGCGGCTTTTGCGGATAAATCCATTTTCTCTCCCTCCTCACCAAAGCGAATTGCCGTTGATTTTCTTGGTGACGCCGTTGACGATGAACAGCAGAATCATATTGACGATCGAGGTGAACAGGCCGATGGCGGAGGCGTAGGAATACTGCGGCCTGGAGGCGGCGGCCAGCGAAATGCGGTAGGAATAGGTGGCGATGATTTCGGAGGCCGGGCGGTTTAAATCGTTTTGCAGCAGCAGCGTTTTTTCATGGCCCAGCGTCAGCATGGCGCCAACCTTCAAAATCAGCAGGATGCAGAAGGTGGGCATGATGCCGGGCAGATCCACATGCCAGATGCGCCGGGCCAGGTTCGCCCCGTCGATAACGGCGGCCTCGTGCAGATCGCTGGATACGCTGGTGAGCGCGGCGATATAGATGATGGAGCTGAAGCCCAGATCCTGCCAAATGCCCAGCCACACATAGATGTGCGGGTAAGCGGCGGGATCGCCCATATAGTTTTTCGGCGTGCCGCCCAGGGCCTCGATCAGCGCGTTAATGGCGCCGAAACGGGGATTGAGAAACTGGGTGCACAGGCTGGTGACTACCACGATGGACATGAAATGCGGCGCGTAGGAAACCATCTGAACCGCCTTGCCGAAGCGGCGAAGGGGACAGTATTTCAGAAACAGCGCGAAAATCAGCGCCAGGGGAAAGGTGATGAGATAATAGCCGTTAATCACCAGCGTGTTCCGCAGCGTCTGCACGAAATAGGGATTGCCCAAATCCACATATTTCTTGAAATATTTCAGGCCCACCCAAGCGCTGCCCGTGACGCCCAGGCTGGGCTTGTAATCCCGGAAGGCGATCTGCGCGCCGTACATGGGAATGTATTTGAACACAATCAGAATAGTCAGCGGCAGCAAAAACATCAGATACGCCGCCCAGTACCGCTGAAATTCCTTCTTCCAGGATAGCTTGGTTCGAAGCACCGCTCTTTTTGCCATAAATGTCCTCCTTCTCTTCGCCTGCCGGCCCATCGCCTGAGAAAATGCTATCGAAAGGCCGCGCCAATCTGCGAAAACTGCTATTTTAGGAAAAACGAGAATGAAGCCGTTCTTGAAAAAGACACAGAAATAACGCAAATTTTGGTGGCTGACGGACGATCAGCGACCTGAATAATTAAATTATAGACGGGTATTCCGCTTTTGTACAGAGATGAAACAGATGAATAATTGGATAAAACTGCTGCATTCGTTACGCTGCGAAAGAACCGTCCCCGAGGCGCGCCCTTTTGCTTGCAGAGAAGGAAACGGATTTCTTCATGTATCCCCTATACTCTGTGCGGCTTTTGAAGGCGCAGAAAATCCGCTCCGCTTTGTTTTTTGTTTGCGGGGAAAGAAGTGGATTTTTTATGCCCCCTCTTACCCATACGGCTTTCTTGGAGGCGGCGCGGGGGAACTGTTCTTACAAAGAACGGTTCCCCCGCATATAAATATGTATATTATGAACTTATATAAATTATGTCTCCCCGCTTGGCGGGGCGATTCGGCGGCTTCGGTATTCATTGGGCGTGCGGCCGGTGTATTTTCGGAAAAGCCGGCTGAAATAACAGGGATCGGCAAAGCCCGACTGCTCCGCCACCTTGCTGATGCTCAGCGTGGAATCCAGCAGCAGTTCCTTGGCCTCGTCCATGCGCATGGACAGGATGAAGCGATAGGGTGAAATGCCGTAATGCTCGGTGAAAAGATGGGCGAACCGCCCCACGCTTAAATTCAGCGTGGCGGCGCATTGCTCCAGGGTGATGGGCTGGCGAAAATTTTCGGTGATGAAATTCATGGCCGGAAGCAGCAGATAGCTCCCGCCGCCGTTCTTGGTTTCCTTGCTTTGCAGCAGTACATCCAGAATTTGCAGCAGCAGGCCGTTGATGCCCGGCTGGTTAATGGGCTTTCTGCCGTTGAGGGCCTTCAGCGGGCGGAACCGCTGCGCCATTTGATGAAAGAGCGCCCGCAGGGTGGCGCCGTTTTCCAATTGAAAAAGCATGGAATCCTGCGCGTCCAGCTGATCCACCGTTTCGGAAATGGCCGTGCCGGTGAAATATACGTAGTGTACGGTGGGCTGCCCCTCGGGGGAGAAGAAATTCACCTGCTCCGCCTTCGGCATGTAAAGAATGCCCTGATTGGGATTCAGCCGCACGATCTCATCCCCGTGATTGACGCGAATCCACCCGCTGGAGACATAGAGAATGGAATAATCCCGCCGCCCCCTGGGCCGGTAAATGTCCAGGGGACTGGGATAATTTTGCTTCACGCCGCAGTTGTTGACCTGAATGGCGTATCGGGCGGGAAAATCCGTCAAATCATGATAGGGCGTTAAATGAAATGCCGAAAAATCAGCGCCGCTCATTTCGCAAAATTCCTCCCGTAAGGTGATGAAGGGCTTTTTGAATGGCTTTTCTCTGTAATCTGCTGATTTTAGGATAGAATAAAAAAGCGCCCTTGTCAAGGACGAAACGCCCCCAAAGAATACCTCCCCCGCATCATTTTTTTTATTTTCGTTCCCCTGTTCTCGCCGCGTGAAGACAGGCGATAAGCTGGGCGGAGGTGAGCTCCAGCTGGCCGTAGCGGGCCTCGCCCGCCCGCCCCGCCAGGCCGTGCCATACGCAGGCCAAGGCGGTAGCCTCCCAGGGGGTGCGGCCGGGGCGCAGGGCGGCCAGCATGCCGCACAGCACGTCGCCGCTGCCGCCCTTGGCCAGAGCGGGCGCGCCGTTGGCGCTGAGGGCGAAGCGCGGGCCCGATGCATCCTGCCGGGCAAGCAGCGTCACATCCCCCTTGAGCAGGGCCGTGCAGCCCAGCTTTTCCGCCAGCGCCTGAGCCGTGCCGAAGCGGTCGGCCAGCACCCGGCCCATTTCCCAGCCAAGCAGCCGGGCCGCCTCCCCGGGATGGGGGGTGATTACGGCGTTTTCGCCCAGGCGGAAATCGGGATGCAGCGAAAGCAGGTTCAGCGCGTCCGCATCCCAGACGGAGGGCGTTTCAGGATTATACAGCGCCAGGATATTTTGCCAGATTTCTTCGCTCTGGCCCAGCCCCGGGCCCAGGGCCAGCACGTCGTGGGCGGGGGGGCGCCGCACCGCCGCGCCGATCTCCACGCACATAGCGTTGGGCGCAAGGATCTGTAAAACGGGCATGATCTCTCGGGGACAGGCCACCGTGGTCAGCCCCGCCCCCGCGGCAACGGCCGCCTGGGCGCACATGGCCGCCGCCCCCGCCATGCCCAGACTGCCCGCATAAATCAGCACCCGGCCGCAATCCCCCTTGTGGGCGGCCAGGGGCCGGGGCTTCAGCCGTCCGATCAGGCCGGGCAAAAGCGCCTGACAGGAAAGCTCGGGCGCGTCCAGGGCCAGCACGTCCTCATCCATATCCCACAGCCCGATGTCCGCAATCACGATTTCCCCCGCATCCTCCCGGCGGGGGGTAAGGTACAGGCCGGGCTTGGGGGCGTGGAAAGTAACGGTAACATCCGCCCGCAGGCAGGCCCCTCCGGGGCACGCGCCGGTACGGCCGTCCATGCCGCTGGGAATATCCACCGCTACCACGGGCCTGCGCCCGGGGCGCAGATCATGGGCGGGCACGCCGATGAGCAGGGCGGTAAGCGCGTCGGGCGCGCCCCGCAGCCCCGTGCCCAGCAGCGCGTCCACATAGCCGTCGAAGGCGTATTCCCCCCGGGGCGCGCCCTCCGGCGTGAAGGGCCGGGCCTGGGGAGAAAGGGCGTAAATATGCGCGATGGGCAGCGAAAGCGCCTCCGCCCATTGCAGCTGCGCCCGGGCCTCGGGGGTTTTGGGCGCGCCGGACAGCCAGATCTCGGCCAGGCCGCCCCGTTGCCGGAACAGCCGCGCCGCCGCCAAGCCGTCGCCGCCGTTGTTGCCAGGGCCGCATAAAAATAAAACGCGGTTGCCCCGGCAGCCGCCCAGCGCCTTTTCCAGCGCGTCCGTCACCGCCTGGGCGGCGTGCTCCATCAGCAGCAGCGAGGGCACGCCCCGGGCGAAGGCCTGGGCCTCGGTGCGGCGCATATCGCCGGGGGTGAGCAGGGGCAGCGCCTCCAGGGGGCGCGAACCGCCGGGAACGAGAGGAACGGCGGGCGGCGCGCCCGCAAGCAGCGTGTTCATTTGAATTCCCTTTCCGCAATGGCCACCGCCGCCGCCACGCCCCCATCGTGAGAGATGGAAAGGTGCAGGGCGGTGATGTTCCGCTGGGCGGCATGCACGGCGCAGGCCCCCCGCAATTCATAATAGGGCGCGCCGCATTTATCATGCAGCACGCAGATATCCGCAATTTCGCCCAGGGTGAAGCCCGTGCCCAGGGCCTTGACCAGGGCCTCCTTGGCGGCGAAAATGCCCGCCATGGAGGCCGCCGCGCCCCGGCCCTTGTTTTCGATGTATTCCTGCTCCTCCGGCGCAAAAAAGCGGCCCAGAAAGCGCCCGTCCTTCAGCAGCGCTTCCATGCGCGCAATATCGCACACATCCAGCCCCACGCCCACGATCATGGCCGGGAAAAGAGCAGCGCATTGGCCACTGCCCGGGCGGTAACCTCGGCGGCGGCGGCGCACAGCTTCACAAAGTTCACTTCCATATCCACCCGGCCCGTGCCCAGGGCGAAGAGGGTGTCCCCGTCCATTTGCGTATGCACGGGACGGATGGCGCGGGCCAGGCCGTCGTGGGAAACGTCGGCCAGGCGGTTGGCCTGCTCCTTGGTGAGCTTGCAATCCACCGCCACCACGCCGATGGTGGTGTTGCTGCCCGGGGCGGGAATGCGAATCTGCTTGGGCACGGGGGCCTGGCCGTAAAGCAGCCCCTCGGCCAGGACGGGGGAGCCGTCCGGCATATGGGCGCAGCCCAGCACCCGGCCGGTGAGGGGATGATACACATCGCCCACGGCGTTCACCGCCACCACCGCGCCCACGGTTACGCCCTCGGGCAGCGTGATGGAGGCGGAGCCCAGGCCGCTGTCCTGGGGCGTTGCCCCGGGCACCAGCTTGCCCACCGTGGCCCCCGTGCCCGCGCCCACACGGCCCTGGGCCAGGCCCTTGCCCGCGTTCATGCAGGCCGTGCGGCCCATGGCGGCGTCGGGGCGAATCTGCGGATCGCCCACGCCCAGATCGTATAATACCGCGGCGGGCACAATGGGCACCCGCGCCGCGCCCATATCCATGCCGCAGCCCATCTGCTCCAGATAGCGCATCACGCCCCCCGCCGCGTCCAGGCCGAAGGCGCTGCCTCCGGCCAGCACCACCGCGTTCACCCGCTCCACCAGGTTGCCGGGGCGCAGCAGATCGGTTTCCCGGGTGCCGGGGGCCGCCCCGCGCACGGATACGCCGCCCACGGCCCCCTCCTTGCGGCACAGCACCACCGTCACCCCTGTGCGGCCCGACAGGCTGGAGGCGTGGCCCGCGCGGATGCCGTGCACTTTGGTAATATCGCCGGGATAGGTTTTATCCAGCATAAAAAGCACCTCTTTAACGTAATCGGAACAGACTGCCGAAAAAGCGGCAGACAAGCCTGGGGGATGTAATGAAGGGCGGCTCTTCGTCAAAAGCCCTGATCCTGAAGCCAGGAAAGCAGATCGGAAATCACTTCTTCCCGGTTGGTTTCATTCAGCATTTCATGACGGCCGCCGGGATACAGCCGCACCGTCGCCGAGCGCACTCCCGCCCGGCGGAAGGAATCCGCCGTTTTCTTCACGCCCTCGCCCATCTGGCCCACGGGGTCCTGATCGCCGGAGAAGAAATAGACGGGCAGACCGGCGGGCAGGGCGTTCAGCCGTTTTTCATCCGTCAGCCGCAGCAGGCCGCCGAAAAAATCCGCAAAGGCGCTGCCCGTGAAAACAAAGCCGCACAGGGGATCGGCGATATATGCGTCCACCGCCGCTTCATCCCGGCTGAGCCAGTCAAAGGGCGTGCGGGCGGGGGCGAAGGGCTTGTTATTGGCGGAAAAGGCGATTTTGTCCACCAGCACGGCGGGCCGCTTCCGGGGAGAGCACCAGGCCAGCAGCCTGCCCGCCCGGCACAGGGCGGGGCCGTAATGCCCCGTGCCCGAAAGCACCAGGGCGGAAAGCTCATCCCCGTAGCGCAGGGCGTATTCCCGGGCCGCGAAGCTGCCCATGGAATGGCCCAGCAAAATCAGCGGCAGGCCGGGATATTCCGATGTGAGCTGCTGGGAAAAATTGTGCGCGTCCTCCACCAGGCAATCCCAGCCCTTTTCGGGGGCGAAATAGCCCAGGCGCTCCGTCCGCGCCCCGTGGCCCCGGTGATTCAGCCCGGCCACCAGATAGCCCGCGGCGTTGAGGGTTCTGGCCAACGGGGCGTAGCGATCGATATGCTCCGCCATGCCGTGCATCAGCTGCACGACGGCCCGGGGCCGCCAAAGGGGCTTCCAGATGCGCGCGTCCATACGCAGCGCCTTCCTTCACGAAAGAAAAATTACAACCTGTCGAAAAAGCGGCGGTCAAGCTTGCGGGATGAATGAAGGATGGCGAAGACCGTATCGACGCCCTGAAATTACAATTGATACAGCCCCACCTTTTTATACACCTTGCGCAGCGTGCGCTGGGCAAGGGCCTGGGCGCGCTCCGCGTTGGCCTTCAGCATGGCGTTCAGGCCCTCTTTATCCGCGATGATTTCATTATAGCGCGCCTGGATGGGGGCGAATTCGGCCACCACGGCCTCCGCCACGGCCTCCTTCAGCGCGCCGTAGCCCAGGCCCTGCAGCCCCGCCGCCGCTTCCTCGGGGCTCTGATTTTTCAGCACGCCCAGAATGGTGAGCAGATTGGATACGCCGGGCTTGCTTTCGGGATCATAGCGGATCTCGCCGTCGCTGTCGGTGACGGCGCGCTTGAGCTTGCGGCGAATATCCTCGGGCTTATCCAGCAGGGCGATAAAGCTGTCCTCGGGATCGGATTTGCTCATTTTCTTCGTGGGCTCGGAAAGGCTCATGATCTTGGCGGTGGCCTTGGGGATAAAGGGCTCGGGCAGGGTGAACACATCGCCGTAGATGCTGTTGAAGCGCTGGGCGATATCGCGGCAGATTTCCACATGCTGCTTCTGATCCACGCCCACGGGCACCAGATCGGTCTGATACAGCAGAATATCTGAGGCCATCAGCACAGGGTAGGTGAACAGGCCCGCGTTGATATTATCCGCGTGCTTTTGGGATTTATCCTTAAACTGGGTCATGCGGGAAAGCTCACCCATATAGGTGTAGCAGCTCAGAATCCAGGCCAGTTCGGCATGGGCGGGCACATGGCTCTGGCAATAGATGATATTTTTTTCCGGGTCCAGGCCGCAGGCCACGTAAATGGCCGCCAGGGAGGCGGTGCGCTTGCGCAGGGCGGCGGGCTCCTGCCGGACGGTGAGGGTGTGCAGATCGGCCATGCAGTAGAGGCAGTCCGCGTCCTCAAAGCGGGTGAAATTGCGCAGCGCGCCGATATAATTGCCCAGGGTAATATTGCCGGAGGGCTGGATGCCCGAAAAAACAACCTTCCGCTTTTCGGTATTTTCCATGTGAATCCTTCTCCTTTTTGTTTCCTGCATGGATTTATTCTTATAAATTATAGCATGGATTTTCCGGTCTGTAAAGGCTGGGGGAGAGGCAGCGGGAAAATGATGCCCCGCAGCCGCGGCGTATCCCCTGGCCTGACCCTGAGAAAGGGAAAAACGCCGTTTTGGGGCGCGGGGCCGCGGAAAAGGCGTGGGTTTTCGAATAAATTGCATATTTTTAAAAATAAATTGCGCTTTTTTGAAAAATTCACCCGCCGGACCGTTGACATTGCATATAGAGTATGCTATACTCTATGATTGCATCAGTATCGGTAGGATGCGTTTCTATGGCCATACCCAACGGCTGAAAAAGCGGCGGAAACGCCTTGGTTGGGGAAGGGGTCATTTGCCGTTTTTCCGTTGCTGGGCAGGAATAAAGGGGTGATAGCTTTTATGGTGCACGAGGTCCAAATGGGGAAGCTGCGCAAGCGCATGAGCTTCTCGCGCATCGACGAGGTTCTGGACATGCCCAACCTGATCGAGGTTCAGAAAAATTCGTATAAGCGTTTTCTGACCGAGGATTTTAAAGAGGTGCTGGCGGACGTGTCCCCAATCACCGATTATAGCGAAAATCTGGTGTTGGAGTTCGTCGATTACTCGCTGGACAGCACGCCCAAAAATTCCGTGGAGCGGTGCAAAGAGCGCGATTTGACCTACGCGGCCCCGCTGAAGGTCTTTGTCCGCCTCAAGAACCGGGAAACCGGCGAAATCAAGGAATCCGACGTGTTCATGGGCGATTTCCCGCTTATGACCGAGCATGGCACCTTTATCATCAACGGCGCCGAGCGCGTTATCGTCAGCCAGCTGGTGCGCTCTCCCGGCGCGTATTTTGACGTGCAGATCGACAAGGCGGGCAAGCGCCTTTATTCCGCGCAGATCATCCCCAACCGCGGCGCCTGGCTGGAATATGAAACCGATTCCAACGACGTGCTCTGGGTGCGCATCGACCGCGCCCGCAAGCTGCCCATCACGGTGCTGCTGCGCGCGCTGGGCTATGGCACCGATCAGGAAATTACCGATCTGTTCGGCGAGGACGAGCGCCTGATGGCCACCATCTCCCGCTCCGACTCCACCAAGACCCAGACCCAGGGTCTGCTGGAAATCTATAAGCGCCAGAAGCCCGGCGAGCCCCCCACCGAGGACGGCGCCCGCGCTTTGCTGCGCAGCCTGTTCTTTGATCCCAAGCGCTACGACCTGATGCGCGTGGGCCGCTATAAATTCAATAAAAAGCTGGGCGTGGCCGCCCGCATCGCCAACCAGGTGGCCGCGGAGGATATCGTCAGCCCCATCAGCGGCGAAGTGATGGTGAGCAAGGGCGATATGATCTCCCGGGAAAAGGCCCTGGAAATTCAGAACGCCGGCGTGAACGTGGTGCTGCTCCAGTGCGAACAGACGCAGCACAAGGTGATCGGCAATAATTTTGTGGACGCTTCCGGCTTCCTGCCCTTTGACCCCAAGGAAGCGGGCATTCTGGAAATGGTGCACCTGCCCACCCTGCTGCGGGTGATGGAGGGCGTGGAGCCCGAGGATCTCAAGCGCGTCATCAGCGAAAACGCGCATGAACTGGTGCCCAAGCATATCATTATCGACGATATCGTGGCCTCCGTCAGCTATCTGCTGGGCCTGCCCTACGGCGTGGGCGTTACCGACGATATCGACCATCTGGGCAACCGCCGCCTGCGTTCCGTGGGCGAACTGCTGCAAAACCAGGTGCGCATCGGCCTTTCCCGGCTGGAGCGCGTGGTGCGCGAGCGCATGGCCATTCAGGACGCCAACGACGTCAAGCCCGGCGAACTGATTAACATCCGTCCCGTGTCCGCCGCCATCAAGGAGTTTTTCGGCTCCTCCCAGCTGTCCCAGTTCATGGATCAGCCCAACCCCCTGGCCGAACTGACCCATAAGCGCCGCCTTTCCGCCCTGGGCCCCGGCGGCCTCAACCGCGACCGCGCGGGCATGGAAGTGCGCGATGTGCATTATTCCCACTACGCCCGTATCTGTCCCATCGAGACGCCTGAAGGCCCCAACATCGGCCTGATCGGTTCGCTGGCCACCTACGCCCGCATTAACGAATACGGCTTCGTGGAAGCCCCCTATCGCTATGTGGATAAGGAAACCGGCGTGGTCACCAACAAGATCGTCTATATGACCGCCGACGAGGAAGACAACTATAAGGTGGGTCAGGCCAAGGAGCCCCTGGACGAGCAGGGCCGTTTCGTCAATCGCCGGGTGGTTGTGCGCTGGCGCGACGAGACCATTGAAGTGCCCGCCGATCAGGTGGATTACATCGACGTATCCCCCAAGCAGGTTGTTTCCGTTTCCACGGCCATGATTCCCTTCCTGGAAAACGACGACGCCAACCGCGCCCTGATGGGCTGCAACATGCAGCGCCAGGCCGTGCCGCTGCTGGTGCCCGAAGCGCCCTTCGTGGGCACGGGCATGGAATATAAGGCCGCCCACGATTCCGGCGTGGTGCTGCTTTCCAAGCACGCGGGCGTCGTTTCCTCCGTGGCTGCGGATGAAATCGTCATTCAGGATGATAACGGCGAAAAGCACAGCTATCACCTTTCCAAGTTCGTCCGTTCCAACCAGGGCACCTGCATCAACCAGCGCCCCCGGGTTTCCCAGGGGGAGCGGATCGAGGTGGGCGATCTGCTGGCGGACGGCCCCTCCACCGAGAACGGCGAAATCGCCCTGGGCCGCAATATGCTCATCGGCTTTATGACCTGGGAGGGCTATAACTACGAGGACGCCGTCCTCATCAGCGAACGGCTGGTGAAGGAGGATCTTTACACCTCCATCCACATCGAGGAATACGAGTGCGAGGCTCGGGAAACCAAGCTGGGCCCCGAGGAAATCACCCGGGATATTCCCAACGTGGGCGAGGACGCGGTGAAGGATCTGGACGAGGAGGGCATCATCCGCATCGGCGCGGAGGTGCGCAGCGGCGATATCCTGGTGGGCAAGGTTACGCCCAAGGGCGAAACCGAGCTTACCGCCGAGGAGCGGCTGCTGCGGGCCATCTTCGGCGAAAAGGCCCGCGAGGTGCGCGACACCTCCCTGAAGGTGCCCCACGGCGAGGGCGGCATCATCGTGGATGTGAAGATCTTTACCCGGGAAAACAAGGATGAACTGTCTCCCGGCGTAAACATGATGGTGCGCGTTTATATCGCCCAGAAGCGCAAGATCTCCGTGGGCGACAAAATGTCCGGCCGCCACGGCAACAAGGGCGTTGTATCCCGCATTCTGCGGCAGGAGGATATGCCCTTCCTGCCCGACGGCACCCCGCTGGACATCGTGCTGAACCCCCTGGGCGTGCCTTCCCGTATGAATATCGGTCAGGTGCTGGAGGTGCATCTGGGCCTGGCCGCCAAGCATCTGGGCTGGCATGTGGCCACCCCCGTCTTTGACGGCGCCTCGGAGGAGGATATCGAGGAGTGCCTGGAAAAGGCCGGCCTGCGCACCGACGGCAAGACCGTCCTCTACGACGGCCGCACGGGGGATCCTTTCGAGAACCCCGTCACCGTGGGCTATATGTACTTCCTGAAGCTGCACCATCTGGTGGACGATAAGATGCACGCCCGCTCCACCGGCCCCTACTCCCTCGTCACGCAGCAGCCCCTGGGCGGCAAGGCCCAGTTCGGCGGCCAGCGTTTCGGCGAAATGGAGGTCTGGGCCCTGGAGGCCTACGGCGCGGCGCACACCCTGCAGGAAATCCTCACCGTGAAATCGGACGACGTGGTGGGCCGCGTGAAAACCTACGAGGCCATCGTGAAGGGCCAGAATATCCCCACCCCCGGCGTGCCCGAATCCTTCAAGGTGCTCATTAAGGAATTGCAGGCCCTGGCGCTGGATATTCGCGTGCTGGATGAAAATAAGCAGGAAATCGAGATTCGCGAACTGGACGACGAGGACGAGGATATGGACGACGCGCTGCCCGCAGGCGAGGAGCCGGCGGAGCCCGAGGAACTCGCTTCCTCCGACGCGCCCGCCGCAGAGGAAAACGAGGATATCGATTTGGACAGCGATCTCGCCCTGGACGACGATTTTGCAGATTTCGAAGTGGACGACGTGCTGGATGATATGAAGCTGGATGACGACGACGACATTGAATAATTCCGGCACTGCCGCCATCCGGCGGGCGGGGAGGCTGCTCCCCGCCGGGCCGGAGGCACTGGCCAAAGCGGAGGGAGTTACGATCCATGTTTGAACTGACGAATTTAGATTCCATCCAAATCGGCATGGCCTCGTCCGAGCAGATTCTCGCCTGGTCCTACGGCGAGGTGAGCAAGCCCGAGACCATTAACTACCGCACCCTCAAGCCCGAACGGGACGGCCTCTACTGCGAGCGCATCTTTGGGCCCCAGAAGGATTGGGAGTGCTCCTGCGGCAAATATAAGCGCATTAAATTCAAGGATAAAGAAAAAATCTGCGATAAGTGCGGCGTGCAGATCACCCGCTCCAAGGTGCGCCGGGAGCGGATGGGCCATATCCAATTGGCCGCCCCCGTCAGCCATATCTGGTATTTTAAGGGCATTCCCTCCCGGATGGGCATGCTGCTGGATGTGAGCCCCCGGGCGCTGGAAAAGGTGCTGTATTTCGCCTCCTACATCGTGCTGGACGCGGGCAACGAGGCGGCCACCAAGGTCAGCCGCAACGAGTTGATTACCGATGCGAAATATCGCTCCATCATGGCCATGCCGGCTGAGGAGCGGGGCGCCTTCCGGGCGGGCATCGGCGCGGAGGCCGTGAAGGAAATGCTGCTGGCGCTGGATCTGGAGGCCCTCAGCGTTTCCCTGAAAAAGGAAATCGCCGATCTCATCGAAAAGGAACGCGACCGCGAGGGCGAGGGCCAGAAGCGCACCCATGCCATCAAGCGGCTGGAGGTGGTGGAGGCCTTCCGCATTTCCAAGAATCGTCCCGAATGGATGATTATGGACGTGGTGCCCGTCATTCCCCCCGATCTGCGCCCCCTGATTCAGCTGGACGGCGGCCGCTTCGCCACCTCCGACCTGAACGATCTTTACCGCCGCGTCATCAACCGCAACAACCGCTTAAAGCGTATGCTGGAGTTGGGCACGCCGGATATCATCGTGCGCAATGAAAAGCGCATGCTGCAGGAGGCCGTGGACGCGCTGATTGATAACGGCCGCCGTGGCCGCCCCGTCACCGGCCCGGGCAACCGCCCCCTCAAGAGCCTTTCCGATCTGCTGCGGGGCAAGCAGGGCCGCTTCCGGCAAAATCTGCTGGGCAAGCGCGTGGACTATTCCGGCCGTTCGGTTATCGTGGTCGGCCCCGAATTGAAGCTGTATCAGTGCGGCCTGCCCAAGGATATGGCGCTGGAGCTGTTCAAGCCCTTCGTGATGGAAAAGCTGGTTTCCCAGCGGCTGGCCCACAATGTGAAATCCGCCAAGCGCATGGTGGAAAAGGTGAAGCCCGAGGTGTGGGATATCCTGGAGGGCGTCATCAAGGAGCACCCTGTGCTGCTCAACCGCGCCCCCACGCTGCACCGCCTGGGCATTCAGGCCTTTGAGCCCGTGCTGGTGGAGGGCAAGGCCATCAAGCTGCACCCCCTGGCCTGCACCGCCTATAACGCCGACTTTGACGGCGACCAGATGGCCGTGCACGTTCCCCTTTCCATGGAGGCCCAGGCCGAGGCCCGCTTCCTGATGCTGTGCGCCAATAACATCATGAAGCCCCAGGACGGCATGCCCGTTATCAGCCCTACCCAGGACATGGTTATCGGCTGCCACTACCTCACCGTCACCCGGGAGGACGCGCTGGGCGCGGGCCGCGTCTTTGCCACGCCCGACGAGGCCATGATGGCCTACCAGTGCCATCAGATCAGCCTGCAGGCCCCCATCAAGGTGCGCATCGAGCGCTCCTTTGAGGGCGTGACCGAACGCCGCGTGATCGATACCACCCTGGGCCTGCTGATTTTCAACGACGTCGTGCCCCAGGATCTGGGCTTTAAGCCCCGCACCTGCCTGGACGAAATGTTCGTGCTGGAAATCGATAAAAAGGTCATCAAGAAGGACCTGGGCAATATCGTGGAGCGCTGCTTCCATGTGCATGGCGAGAATATGACCGCCAACGTGCTGGACGCCATCAAGAACCTGGGCTATAAGTATTCCACCCGGGGCGCTATCACGGTGTCCGTCAGCGATATTATCGTGCCCAAGGAAAAGGAAATCTGGCTCAAGGAAACCGACGAGCTGGTGGCCAGGATTAACCGGAAATACCATCGCGGCGAAATGAGCGAGAACGAGCGCTACCGCATGGTGGTTGAGGCCTGGAACAGCACCACCAACCGGCTGAAGAACCGGGTTATGGAAGTGCTGCCTCCCTTCAACCCCATCAACATGATGACGGGCTCGGGCGCCCGCGGCAGCGCGGGCCAGGTGGCCCAGCTGGCGGGTATGCGCGGCCTGATGGCTTCGCCCTCCGGCCGTGCCATCGAGCTTCCTATCCGCGCCAACTTCCGCGAGGGCCTGAACGTGCTGGAGTTCTTCATGTCCTCCCACGGCAGCCGTAAATCCCTGGCCGATACCGCTCTGCGTACCGCCGACTCGGGCTATCTGACCCGCCGCCTGGTGGACGTGGCCCAGCAGGTGATCGTCCGGGAGACGGATTGCTTCGAGAGCCGGGGCGAAAAGGTGCGCGGCATTACGGTGCAGCCTATCGGCGAAATCGAGCAGATCGACGATCGTATCCGCGGCCGCTACGCCGCCGAGGATGTGTATCATCCCATCACGGGCGAGCTGTTGGTGCACGTCAATGAAATGATCGATTACGAAAAGGCCGCCATGGTGAAAAAGGCCGGCGTGACGAAGATGAGCGTCCGCAGCGTGCTGACCTGCCACAGCAAGAACGGCGTGTGCGCCCGCTGCTACGGCATGAATCTGGCCCACGGCGGCAATGTGGATATCGGCGAGGCGGTGGGTATCATCGCGGCGCAGGCCATCGGCGAGCCCGGCACGCAGCTGACCATGCGTAACTTCCACTCCGGCGGCGTGGCTTCCGCCTCCGATATCACGCAGGGTCTTCCCCGCGTGGAGGAGTTGTTCGAAGCCCGTAAGCCCAAGAGCGACGCCACCCTGGCGGAAATCGCGGGCAAGGTTTCCATCGTGGAAACCAAGAAAAAGCGCGAAATTATCGTCACCAGTGAGGAAGACCCCAACGAAAAGAAGGCCTATCAGATCCATTACGGCGCGCGCCTGCGCGTGCAGGACGGCCAGATCGTGGCCGCGGGCGACGAATTGATCGAAGGCTCCATCAATCCCCATGATCTGCTGCGCATCCTGGGCGTGAAGGCCGTGCAGGAATACCTGCTGAAAGAGGTTCTGTCCGTCTATTACAGCCAGGGCGTGAAAATTTCCGATAAGCATATCGAGGTGATCGTGCGTCAGATGCTGCGCAAGGTGCGCGTGGAGGATGCGGGCGATACCGATCTGCTGCCCGGCGGGCTGGTGGACATCTTCGAATTTGAACAGGCCAATGAAAAAACCATCGCCGAGGGCGGCCGCCCCGCTATCGCCAAGCGCGTGCTGCTGGGCATCACCAAGGCCTCTCTGGCCACCGAATCCTTCCTTTCCGCCGCCTCCTTCCAGGAAACTACCCGCGTGCTCACCGAGGCCGCCATTAAGGGCAAGGTGGATCCGCTTCTGGGCGTGAAGGAAAACGTTATCATCGGCAAGCTCATTCCCGCCGGTACCGGCCTGAAGCGCTACAAGAACATCGAACTGCAAGAGACTTATTGATTTAAATGAAAGAATGTGGGGGAACCGTTCTTTGTTGCCAAAGAGCGGTTCCCCCACGCCCCTTCCGAGAAGGCGATTGTGAAGAAAGGGGCAAAAGGAAATCAGCTTGCTTCTCCGCAAACAAAAGAAGCTTCATTTTGCGGAGAGGCAAGCTGATTTTTTAATTTTCCCGCCTTCTCGATCGGCATTTTCGGAGAGACGGGAGGAAACCGTCCTTGAGCACCGGAGAAGGGGCCCTGGCATAATCATTTTCGCTGGCGGAGAAATAAGCAGTTTTTTTATTTTCCGCATTTACCCAATCGGTTTTCTCGGGGGGCGGGGGAACCGCTCTTTGGGAGGCCAAAGAGCGGTTCCCCCACAATATATTTATTCCTTCTCAGCAATAGTATTCCATGGGGTAAGTGAGGTATTGGTTGGGCTCCAGCTGATCGGCGGTCACATACCCGGCGGGGGCGGCCAGCAGGCTGGGCAGGCGGTTGACGACGGTGGCGCAGGTATGCTCCACGGTGGCGGGCTTGACGACGTGGAATTCGGTATCCGGCTCGCCGCAGATCTTCCAATCGCACATATCGCCGTCCTGGGGGCCGTACACCTTGCCGATGGTTTCCTCTTCCACGGTGACGCCCTGCATGGTTTCAATGGTTACCACGGCGGACATGCCGATGCAGCGCCCCGCCTTAATGGTTTTGCCCAGCGTGGCGGAATAAATATCCTGATCGATCACGCAGGGAACATGCTTCTGGGTGATGGATTTGATGGTGAGGCCCAGCTTGTTGCAAATGGCTTCGCTGGCGTTCCAGGCATAGGAAGGCTCGAAGGCCTGGGGATGGGCGATTTTTTGCTCAAATTCCTCGGGGGTCAGATCGCAGCCGTGGGCGTTGGCCAGGGCCAGGCCGTATTCATCCACGTTGTAGCTGTAAGCGCCCTTGATCTTGGTGATCTTGTTGCAGCCGCCCGCAACCAGCGCCACCATGTTGATCCAGAAAATATCCTGCATGCCGCTGCCCGTGATGGTGCAGCCGGTTTCCTTGGCCAGCGCGTCCAGACGGTTGATCTGGGCGGCGGAGGTGGTCCAGGGATAGATGGCTTCCTCGCAGGTGGTGATCACGTTGATGCCGCGGGAAACGCACTTTTCCACATGCTCGTAAATATCGCCGATGAAGCTGAACAGCGTGACGATGGCCACGTCCGCGTCGCATTCATCCAGCACCTTGTCCGCGTCATTGGAGATAATCACGCCGGTTTTCAGGCCCAGGCCCGCGAAATCGCCCACATCCTGGCCCACCACGGCGGGGTTTACGTCGATCGCGCCCACAATCTGCGCGCCGTGCTCATGCAGATAGCGCAGGATATATTTGCTCATTTTGCCGCAGCCATACTGAACCACTTTGATTTTATCCATGTGTAATTCCTCCTTGTTATCAGCCACGCTGGGGAGCGACGGCTGTTTTTCTTGCCCTGTAAATATTGTAAACCCTATTGCAGCATGAGAGTCAAGCAATATTTACCAGCGGGAGGAACGCGCCGCATCTTAGAATTTCACGGGGACTTGCAGCCGCAGAAACATGCCGCGCTTATCTTCGTCGAACACATTGAATTCCGTCAGCACCTCGCACACATAATCGCCGCACACCGTCCACCCCTGCGCCTGGCAATAATCCAGCAGCCGCCGGGCGAAGGCGATTTCATCGTCGAAATTATCCAGATAGATGCAGGCGAACATGCCGCTGTCCATCACCGCCACGTCGGGGAACTGGGCCCGGTCCTGGTGATCCACGAACACAAAGGCTTCCTTTGGCACAAAGCTTCCCCGGGCGAAATCCTCCTGGGCGATGGAGGTGGCGGCGCTGTAGGAATGAATTTGCGTGAACCCGCGCGCCAGCAGCGCCTGGCGCAGGGAGAGCAGCTCGCGTTCATAGGCGCGGATGCCCTGTTGATAAAAATCCCGCTGGCATGGCTGGCCCCAGATGTAGCGGCGGTCGATATATTCCAGGGCGATGGTGCCCTTGGCGGGGGATTTTCGATAGCGTTCGATGGCTGCGATGGCGCGCTCCACCGCGTTGTGACAGGAATGCAGCGCGCGAATCTGCTGATGCAGCTGCTCGTTTTTCCGGGCGAGAATCGTTTCGATCAGCGTGATATCCTCCTGGCGCAGCACGTCGCCGATCTCGGTCAGGCTCATGCCCAGCTCCTTCATATAGGCGATCATATCCAGCCGGGCGTTCTGGGCGATATCGTAATAGCGGTAGCCCGTTTCCGGATCCCGGCGACGGGGCGAAAGCAGGCCCAGCTCGTCGTAAAGCCGCAGGGTCGCCACGGTCAGGCGGTTCATGGCCGCCATTTTGCCGATGGAAAGCAGTCCGTCCTCCATAAACGAAATTCCTCCTTTTCCTTCAAAAACTCTACTCTATAGATAGACTTTATCACGTTTTTCCTCCTTTGTCAAAGCGCCTGCGGAAGGGGGCAACAGGTGGTTGCTTGTGCGGGGCGGGAAAAGCGATTATAATAGAAAAGACGATTGGAAATTCTTCGCCCGGCGGCGGGCGCAAACGCGGCGCGGGCGAGCGCGCCAGGAGGGAGAGCGCAATGGAAACAAAGGATGTAATTCTCAAGCTGCGAGCGGAAAGGGGCATGTCTCAGGCGGCGTTGGCGGAAAAGCTGTTTGTGACGCGGCAAGCGGTATCCCGCTGGGAGACGGGGGAAACCGCGCCTAACCCGGAAACGCTCAAGGCGCTTTCGCGGCTGTTCGACGTATCGGTGAACACGTTGCTGGGCGCGCCCCGCCAGCTGGTTTGCCAGTGCTGCGGCATGCCGCTGGAGGACGGCTGCATGAGCCGGGAGCCGGACGGCACCCTGAACGAGGAATACTGCCAGTGGTGCTATGCCGAGGGGAAATTTACCTATACCAGCCTGGACGCGCTGATTTCCTTCTGCGCGGAGCATATGGCCAACGAAAGCTGGCCCCCGGAGCAGGTACGGGCCTATTTATCCCAGCGCCTGCCCCAGCTGAAGTATTGGCGGGAGCGCGGGGAAAAATAATACAAAGCGGGGGCTCTTTGCCGGAACAAAGAACCCCCGCTTGCGCTTTTTCAGGAAAATCAATGGGTGAAATGAGGCAAAAAATCAAAGGACGGTTTTCCCTACATTTCCCCGCGGCTTAATGCTTTTTAAACAGCCCAAGCAGCCCCTTCTTTTCATAGGGGTGGGCGCTGATTTCGCCCACGGTGTAGCCGGTGGCGGCAATGGCCGCCTGCAGCTTTTTCGCGTCCAAGGGCTCCTGGCTAAGGATCACGGTTTCGCCCTTACTATGGGAGGAGGAAACCTTCTTCACCGAGAACGCCTTGCGAACCGCGTCGTTCACATGCGCCTCGCACATGCCGCACATCATGCCGTCAACCTTCACAATCGTTTCTATCATTGCGCGCCGCTTCCCTTCCGGCGGTTTAAAAACGCGCCGTTTTATGGTTTTGGTTAGTCTATTTTAACCGCCCGTAGTATATCGCGTTTTTCCCGGCTTGTCAATCCGCCGTTTTTCTCTTTTGCATCCACGAAAAAAGCGCCGGGAGGCCCATAGCCGCTCCGGCGCTTGCGCGATGAACCGCGCAATTATTTCTCGTTTTTCTTTCCGGCGCGCGTCTGCTTCCATTGGATTTCTCGCTGGCGCATTTCCGCCTGGAAGCGGCGCTTCGTTTCTTTCAGTTCCCGCCGCACCCGGGCCTGCGCCTGGCGGGCCTTTTCCAGCAGCTTTTTATTATACAGCCGCGCGTCGGGGAAGGCGCGCAGCAGGCGGCGCAGCAGCGCGTTCTGCCCCGTCAGGGCCTGGCGCACCGCCCGGGTGATGGCCTCGGTATCGTCGCCGCCGGAGGCCTCCGCCGTTTTGCGCAGCTTGCTCAGCACGGTGGCGGAAATCACGGTATCCGTCAGAATCAGCACGGTCAGGCCGATGCACAGCCCCTCCTCCACCCCGAGCGGCAGGGAATCCAGCAGCCGGAAAAGCAGCGGCTTGGCCCCGTATACCATGGCCAGGCCCAGCAGGCCGAAGGGAATCAGCGTGTCGGCGCAGACGCGGCCGTTCAGCTGAAACCGTTTATGGCTGTAATCCCACCACCGGGCGTGAAACAATTTTTCCATCAGATAGCTGGTCAGGTATTCCAGGCTGCCGCAAAGCAGCACCGCCAGCAGAAACACCACCACCGGCGAATCCGCATAGGGCGAAAGCAGCGCCGTCACCAGCACCGCCCCGAAGCCGTAAATGGGGCAATAGGGGCCGATGAGAAAGCCCCGGTTGATGAAACGGTGATACTGAATCAGCTTGCACGTCACCTCCATCAGCCAGCCCAGCACGGCGGCGACGAAGAAAAACAGGATGTAATGCAACAGCGTCTGCGACATGCGAACCCCTCCCGTCATGGTCTGCGTCGGTATGAAAAAAGCGGCTTCCCATGGAAACCGCTTCTGGCAGGGGAAGAAGGACTCGAACCCTCAACAAAGTGATCAAAATCGCTTATTTTTCAAGCCTTTTTGGATCACTCGTACCCCGTTTGTACCCCGTGGCGAAAAAATCGCCCATTTTTTCAGCAGCTTCCAGTGCCGGAGTATCGTCTATGTGCGTATATCTTTCTGTCATTCGCGCGGAATGCCGCATAACCCGTGAAATGACCGCCGGAGGAATTTCCGGGTTTTGCGCCATGTAGGTGGCCGTCGAATGGCGGCAGGAGTAGGGCGGGAGCTTTCGGCATCCGGCTGCTTCGAGCGTGGCATAATACTGGGCAGAAAACTTTTCGTAATAATATCCGTCAAAAAGTTTTTCCCCCGGCGTTTTTTCCATCAGTGAGCGAAGGATTTTTACAATCGGAGGTGGAAGCACGATAGACTGCTTTTTTCGCTGATCCGTTTTTAATCCGGCTCCGATGATTCGCGCCAAATCCAAGTGAATCATGGATTTTTCAAGACGCAGCAACTCCCCCGGCATCATGCCTGTCCCAATCATCACAAGGATATATCCGGCGATCATATCTCCGCTTTCCCATTGCGCGTGGATACGCTGAATCTCCTGCGGAGTGAACGCTTCCCGCTTTTTTTCGTTAAGCTTCGGTAATTCGATGAAAGATGGCAAATCTTTGTTTGCAACTCCATCAGCCGCCGCCATGCGAAACAACGCGGAAAAAAGCGTTTTAATATCGCGTGCCGGATAAAATGTGCTGGTCGTCTGACTTACTACGGATTGCAAATCGGAAATCGTCAGCGTGGATATATCGCGAAGGGCGATCCCCCGCATGCGCTCGTACGCTTTTTGATAGTTTGCCTGCTTTCCGTCGGAAAGTTTCAGCAGCTTGTCATGGGAATATAGCTGCCAGTAGTCTGCAAGCGTTTTTGTTGGACGGGGAGATTTTCCCAGCATTACTTGTCCGTAAGCCAGCGCGTCTTTTTTTGTGGCAAATCCGCCTTTCGTAGTTTCTTGGCATTTAACGTCTATATCATTGTCTATATCATTTTCGGCTGGGATGGCGACATACCGGCGGATTCGAACCGTCCAAGTGTCGCCGCGTTTAAATGCATAGCCTCCGCCGTTTCCGCGTTTTTTTACGCCTTTAAGCCTTTCCTGACGCATCCCGCACCACGGGCAGAACACAGCCCCATCTGGGATGACATTTTTGCATTTTTTACACGGCGGCATAAGATCACCCCTTGATGATGTTAAGCATGCTTTGGCTTTCCTGCATGCCGAACACCCGGTAAATAAATCCGTACCGGGGATCCATCAAATCCCACATCAAAAGCGCGCCAAGGATAAAAAGCATAACGCTAATTGCCACTGTTTTCCGGGAAGACGCTTTTCGTATTTTTTCGGCGATAGCGTGCTCCCTGGATACCGATTCTTCGAGTTTCGCAACCTGTTCTTTTAAATAGACGATCGATCTTTCTTTTTGGGCAATCATGTCTTGCGCGTGCTGGGGCGTTTCCTTCTCCGGCGCTGCAATGCCCGCCATTTCATCCAGGGAGTCGCCGGCGGCTTTTACTAACGCTGTGATGGCGGAAAAAGGCGGCGCGTCCACCGATGCGGACAGATACCGGGATATGGTGTATGCCGGAATGCCGGACGCATCCGCCCATGCCTGCTGGGTCAGGCCCCGGCTGTTTTGCAGGTGCTGTAGGTATACGGATATTTCGGTCGCGGTCACTCTTTTTCCCCCTTTTTTTGTCCACTTGCATATTTGCAAGGATTTTTTGCAGATATGCATGGTATTTTGCACCAAAAAGGCCCGTCTTGCATATTTGTGGGTTGATATGCATATGTATATGTGAGACGATAACGGCAACAAGAAAAAAGAAAGGAAGCGAATACCATGCCCAGGAATAACCCCCCGCGAAAGCGCCCCGACCACGAACGCCGCCCCCTGCCGACGATTTACGTTAAGGGCAAGCGTATCCGGCCAGCGGAAGCACAGGAAGATCGTGGAAATCGTAACGGTTTTTGATAATCAAAATCGAAAAACGCGAAAATCCTGTCAGTGCATGTCAGCAACGTATCTACTATAATAAAGGCGCGAAGAAACGAAAGGAGAAGCCGTCATGAAGAAGACCAAGGAACAGTACATCGCGGAAATCATGGAGTACGTTGACAAAATGAGCCTTACGCAAAAGGAGGAATTTCTTTCGTATCTGAAAAACATCTCCGTAGAGGCTGACATTCTTTGACTTACGACCATTCCACTTTTGAAAGCGCCTTTCGGCGCTTTTTTATGCTTCTTCCGCTTCGTCGTCCTCTTCTGTGTCGCTTTCAACCGGGACATCGATCGACAGGCTCTGATTGTACTGCTCGGCCAGCATGGTGCGTTGGAACGGCGCGGTGGGGTCGATGCGCTCCACCAGCCTTTCCAGCTCGTCCAGGGAGACACGAAAAAATTCTTTTCGGAGGTTCACCTTGTTGACGCGCTTGGCATTCAACTCTTTGTGGAGCGTCGTTTCCAGCGAAACCGCGTCCTCCGAGAAAATGAAGGAATGCACGTCGAACGGGAAAGGCACGGACGCGTCCCCAAGCTCGTTCACGCGATCCTGCGGCTCCAAGCGACGCGTCATGCCGATTTTGAAAACGTCTTTTCCAAAAGAACCCACATTGCTGATGATGTACACCGTTCCGGCCTTGCCGTTTTGCAGCGCGATGATTTCTTCTTTTCGCTCGCTCACGGATGCAAGCATCTGCTCCAGCTCCGCCAGGCGGGCTTTCAGCTTTTCGGTCTCTGCGGTGTCCTCCGTGCTCTTAAGCTGCCCGTTCACCCGATCCATTTCCTGCGCATACTTTTTTTCTTCGTTCTCCACCTGCTTCCGCTGAACCTCGAGCTCCCGGCGCTCAGCCGCTTCCTGCCGCATGCGCTCTCTGATGGCCCGCTGCTCTTCCTTTGCCCGCTCCCGCTGAACGTAGTACTCATATTCGATTTTTACGGCTTCGATATAGTAGTATTCGATCTGGCCGATAAAGCGGTTCAGGGTGGAGATGATGGTCTGGTTCCCCTCGGCGGCAATGGAGAAATACTGTGCCGTGACGGCCTTCACCGCTCCGATCGCGTCATCCAGTTTGCCAAAGGAAAGGCCCTCCATGATGCGGGCGACTTCGGATTGCAGGGCCATCACCATGAGCTTATAAATCGCCGCGTTGGCTTTCGTTGTGTATTGGGCCTGATACTGCATGGTGAGTGCTTCAATGGCTTTCTCGTTCTTCCGGTATTTGGCCTTTAAGTCTTTCATTGTAAGACATTTTAGCGGCGGCTCTTTTTCCAAATAATCCGATGCTTCCGCATAAAGCGAAATCGGCGGGATCGTCCCTCCGCCTAAAAAGTCTTCCTTTGCATATTTGGCACTTTCAAGCCACTCGTAAAGTGGCCTCACTTTGTTTTTGGCAGATTCAAACTTTTTTTCTTCACCGGAAACCTTGGATGAAATTTTATTATATTCGATTTGCATTTTTTTGTATTGTTCGATTAATGAAGAAACGCGGGCCGCTTCGTCGGCACGTTTCTGCGTGGCTTCGCATTCGTTGCATAAGCCACGGCTAGACAGCGATAACGATAAAAAAAGCCCCTTTCTTCCACACTTTTTGCAGCGACTCATAATGCAGCCCTTCTTTCGCTATTATTTATCTGATTTACTGCTTAAAAATTTCACATATTGCAACAGAGAAGAAATTTCCTTTTCGGGGATATTCTTCAATGCTTCCATGATTTCATTCTGAACTTTGGAACATTCGTCAGCGTCAGATTTATCCAAGTCTGATGGATGATCGTCACTTTCGTTTTGCTTGGATTTTGGCGGTTCGTTAAGAAGCTCATCAACCGTTACTCCATAGAGTTCAGCAAGCGCTTTTAGCCTTTCGGTTTTTGGCTTCGATTTACCGCTTTCCCAGTTGTTTACAGACGGTGCTTTAACACCTAAAGAAAGTGCGACAAATTGCTGGGTAAGCCCTGCTGCAAGCCTATATTCTCTTAGCTTGTTCATGCGAATCCTCCTTTTACAAAATTATTATACAGCTAATAAATTGCGAAGACAAGAGAAAAAAAATAGCTAATAGCTATTGACATTAGGAAAAAACTAATGTATAATAGGAGAGGATTAAGAGATTAGGAGGTGACTAAATGCCGCGTGAATGGCTGATCGAAGCCCGCAAAAAAAAGCATATGACGCAAAAGGCTGTAAGCGATGCGGTTGGCGTAAAGCCTCCGACATACTGGAATTACGAGCGGGGAAATATCAACCCCTCCCCTGCTAAAGCCCAACGCATTGCTGCTGTCCTTGGGTTTGACTGGACGGCGTTTTACCAGGACAAGCCCGCCCATTAACCTCCTCTCATGGATATGATAACACGAACCGAGGCGAAGCGACATGGCAGAAGACGTGAAAAGCGACCTGAAAACCTGCCGGGAAATGCGGCAAATGACCCAATGGGCCGCGGCAATGGGCCTGGGCATCAGCGAATACACCCTGGCCCGCTGGGAGAAGGGCGAAAGCGCCCCGGAGCCGGACGACGTGTGGCGGCTGGAACGGCTGTATAAGGCTCCCGGCCTGTGGCACCGGTGGATGCGGGAAACATACGAAAGCTACCGGGAAAATTACCCGGCGAACATCAACCTGGAGCTGCCCACCAGCATCCTGAACGTGCGATACCAGATGCAGGACGTGATGGACCTGCAAAGCAGCCTGGAGCGGGACGCGCTGGACGGCCATATCGACGATGAGCGCAACCGGGACAAGTACCTGAAAGAGCTGGATGAGATGATCGCCGCCGCACAGGAGGCAAAGCGGCGCATTAAGGAGGGAGCACGATGACCACCAAGGAAAAGCTGTACGCCATCAGCGAAAGCGAGGCCCGAATGGATGCGGAATGGCATCAGCCGTTCACGTTCAAAACGGCGCTGGGCTGGTTCCTGCGGGGCCGGAGCGAGTGCAGCCCGGTGCAGGCCAGCGGACTGCTGAAATGCGATCCCTACAAGCTCAACGTGAAGGCCGCGTATCTGGAGCGCAGCGGGCAGGACCGCATGGGCGGCGTGCATTTCCGGTTCTCCGGGCGGAATCTCCGGCTGAACCTGATCGATCTGCTGGTGCGCTGCGGCTGGGAGCGGGAAGACCTGCTGGCCCTGCGAATCGAGGGAGGCGGCACATGCGGTTGCTGATCGTAAGGGAGGACGGCATGATCTGGGTGACGATCGCCCGGGAGGGCGAGGGGGCTGCGGCGGTGGAAAGCCGGGAATTCCGGCGGCTGTCCCATCGGGCGTGGGGATATATCAGGAGGCAAATGGCATGTTGATTTTTATCCTGTTCGGGGCGCTGGCGCTGCTGCCCTGCGCGGTGATCGAGGGCGCGCGGGCGATGGGAGCAAAGCGGCGGGCGGCCCGGGAATGGCGCTACGTAAAGGCGCGGTATTTCTAAGGGGGGGCGCGGAAATGCTGAACGACGAATGCTGCAAGGATTGTGTTGCGCCGGAGCGGCATGTGGGCTGCCGGGCGGAATGCCCCAAATGGGCGGAGCACGAGGAACGCAAGCGGAAGAAGCAGGCGGAAATGGAGGCCCAGCGGGCGGGAACCTACCAAAGCGCGCGAAAGGAAGAATGCTACGCGAAAAAGCTGCGGCAAAAGAACCGGGTGCGGCGCCAATGACGATAATCCAGACATGGCGCAAGCGCCGGGAGGGATGGCAAGCGCTGCGGGAGATATTCCCGGCAGGCCGGACGGGCCAGAAAAGCGGGGATTACATCAACCGCCCCGGAAAGCGCAGGGCCGCGCGGTGGACAAAAAAAGCGCCGGGCGTTGACAGCACCCGGCGCAGGGACAGAGGAAAAGAGACGTTTAAAGTATAGCACAGGCGGGAGGAAAAGTCAAATGACGGACGAGATCATGCTGGATCGGCAGGAAGCAGACCAAAACCGGTATTGGTCACGCTTCGGGCGCGGAGGCATGTACAGCTACGACCCCGAGGAGGAGGAGATTTTCCGCGACCTGTACCGCGACCCGCACAAGGACGGGCCGAACATCATCGACGAGGGCGGAAGCCTGAACGGAAGGGGGTATTACAGCTATGAGCTTGACCGCATCTGAGCCCTTCCGCGTGACGGACGATAAAAAAGCGGAATGGTGCATCCGCAAAATCCGGGAGGCCCAGGCCGAAAAGCAGCGCTGGCGGGATTACTACGCCGAGCAGCAGCGCAAGATTGACCAGGAGGCGGACGGCACGATCGGCTATTTCGAGGCGCTGCTGGCGGATTACTTTGACATGGTGCCCCACAAGCGCACCAAGACGCAGGAGAGCTACCAGCTGCCCGGCGGGAAGCTGGTGCGTAAGCAGCAGGCCCCGGAGTATCTGCGGGACGAGGCGGCACTGCTGCCCTGGCTTAAGCAAAACGCGCCGGAACTGGTCAAGGTAACGGAAACGCCCGATTGGGCCACGCTGAGAAAGCGGCTTATCATCGCCCCGGATGGGGAAACGGTGGCCACGGAGGATGGAGAAATCGTGCCCGGCGTTAAGGCGGTTCAGCGCCCGGAGGTATTCCGGGTGGAGACGAAGGAGGAAACGGGAAATGAGTGAAATGGCAAGGCCCATGATTTATGGGAAGATCGCCGATTGCATGCGCCAGCTGTGCGCTATCGGGAAAACCAGCAAAAACATGCAGCAAGGCTTTATGTACCGCGGAATTGACGCGGTAATGAACGCGCTGAACCCCGTGCTTACCGACAACCGCATGTTTTGCGTGCCGGAGGTGCTGGAGCAGCACCGGGAGGAGCGGCAGACCCGGAACGGCGGAAACTTAATTTACAGCATCCTGAAAATGCGCTATACACTGTACGCCGAGGACGGGAGCAGCGTGAGCGCGGTGGTGATCGGCGAGGGCATGGACAGCGCAGACAAGGGAAGCAACAAGGCCATGAGCGTTGCCTACAAATACGCCATGTTCCAAATTTTTTCCATCCCCACCGAGGAAATGGCCGACCCGGACGCGGAAACGCCCCCGGAAAGCACGCGCAAGCCCGCGAAAGCCCAGAACATCCAGCAGCCCGAGCAAGCGCCTGCGCAGCCCGCGCAGGAATGGACAGCACAAAAGGCCATCAATCAGTGGTGTAACAACCATAGGGTTAGTGTAAAAGATTTTGGGGTCTACCGCAGGGCCGCAATCGCCGGGGATCTGGTGGATGATATTCCCTCCGAGCAGCTGACCAAGGCCCAGTGCGCTACGCTGCTGGATGCTATCGCGCGTAACTTCCTGCCGGCCGCAGAATAAGGCCGTATGATTACCACCACGGGCAGGGCACACGAATACCCGGGCGGCGTGATGATCGTCACCACCCGCCCGGATGTGCCCAACCTGGGGGACGAGGTGGAAGTAATCTGGCATGATATGCGGCGCATCAGCCCGGAGCAGCGGAGGAAGGCATACGCGCTCATGGGCGAGATCGCAGCTTGGAGCGGGGACACTCCGGAAAACGTCAAGGCCGCGCTAAAGATGGATTTTAGGCTAAAGGCGCTGGAAAGCATGGAAAAGCGGCTGTTCAGCCTGTCGGATTGCGATTTGACAACGGCGCGCCTGTTTATCACCTACCTGATCGATTTTATGCTGGAAAACGACGGCCCAGTTCTCGGCCCCTGGCGGAGTACGCGGACGACATCGAGCGGTATGTGTACGCCTGCATGATCCACAAAAAATGCGCGGTATGCGGGCGAAAAGCGGAATTGCACCACGTGGACCGCGTGGGCATGGGCCGAGACCGCCGGGAAATCTGCCACATCGGCATGCAGGCGCTGCCCCTGTGCCGGGAGCACCATCAGGAGGCCCACCAGCACGGGGACAAAGCGCTGCTGGAAAAGTATCACCTGGCCACGGTGGCCATCGACGAAAGGATAGCAAAGGCCAACGGCCTAAAATAAGGAGGAAAAGAGACATGGAAACCAAGGATATGGGGATCAAAAAAATCAAGGTGCGCATTACGCTGCTGGAGGAAATGCTGGGCACCGCCTCAGCGAACCCTGAAATCCATAGCGAATTTATCGCCAGCAAAGCGCCGGACGCGCCAAGCATGGAGGAAGAGGTGGCCGCTATCGGCGCGGAGGCGGTGGAGCAAAAGCAAATGACGGTGTTCCCCCGGGATGCAGAAGGGCGCCCCATCATGTGGGATTACCAATGGAAAGGCATGATGAAGGACGCTTGCCAAATGCTGCGCAAGGTTGGGGGAAGCGCAAGCAGCAAAATCAAGGCGTACAAAAAAGAGATTGACGGCTTGATTTTCGTCGAGCCGCGAATGATCCGCCTGGATATGCACGGCGGGAAAATGGGCGTATGCCAGCGGCCCCTGCGGGCGCAGACCCCCCAGGGCGAACGTGTGGCGCTTACATCCTCCGAAACCGTGCCAGCCGGAACCACGATGGACGTTACTTTTGTGCTGTATAGCCCATCCTCCCATCGGGATGCGCTGATGGAATGGCTGGATTACGGCGCGGTTCGCGGCCTGGGCCAATGGCGCAACAGCGGAAAGGGACGGTTTAGCTATGTAGTTACCGAGGAATAAGCAAAGGCTTGGCAATGCGTTGCTTGGCGACGGAGTGGCGCAGAGAGCGCATGCAAAGAAGAGCTAAGGCGCGGCGCTGCTTCGAGGGGAAAGGCCTGGAAGGGCGATGGAAATGCGAAGAGCAGAAAGGCCAGGAAAGGAAGCGCTAAGGCGATGCTAGGCTGCGAACGGCAAAGCCTGGAAGGGCAATGGAAATGCTTTGAACGGAAACGCAACGAGAAGCAATGAAACGGCGACGGAGAGAAAAGCAAAGCGAAGGCATTGCAACGATTGCCTAGCAGTGGAAAGGAGAGGCGGGGCCAGGAAGTGCAAAGGAAAAGACAGGACAAGAAACGCAAAGGAACAGCACAGAAGGCCAGGAACAGAAAAGGAAGGGATAAGCGGCGCGAGGAGAGCAGGGCAAAGAAATGGCTTGGAGCAGCAGAGAAATGCACGGCAATGCTTAGCAACGGAATAGCCCAGATAGGCAGAGCTGAGAACGGAGGAGAAACCAATGAATCATGTGTACGTCATCGGGAATCTTACGGCAGACCCCAAGACCGCCACGACGGCGACGGGGAAGCAGGTGACAAACTTTACGGTGGCGGTAAACCGCCGCCAGAGCGCCCAGGCGGGACAGCCGGAGGCGGATTTCTTCCGGGTCAGCGCCTGGAACCAGCTGGGGGAAATTTGCGTCAAGTATCTGTCCAAGGGCCGCAAATGCGCGGTCACCGGCAGCATCCGCGCCGGGGCGTATACCAACAGCCAGGGAAAGGCCGTGGGAACGCTGGAATTGTGGGCCGAGGAGGTGGAATTTCTTTCGCCCCGGCAGGAAACGGCGGTTCCGCCCTCCCCCGCGCCTGCCACATCGTGGGATGTGGGTCACGGCGGGCAGCCCGCCTATCAACAGCCCAGCATGATTAGCGATAAAAGCGGATTCGTCCAAGTGGACGACGAAGAATTGCCATTTTAAAGGAGCGCGCCTATGTTGCCCTATGTTAAGCTATTCGGGGATTTGAGCGCAACGGTTGACTTGCTTTCCGATGCCGAGGCGGGGAGGCTGCTTAAATCGTTAATGCATTACATTAACGATCAGGAAGATGAGCTGCTCGGACAGGAAAAGTTGGTATTCGCCATGCTAAAATCGCAGATAGATCGAGACTCCGCGAGTTATGCCGCGTTTGCGGATAAGCAACGGGAAAACGGGAAAAAAGGCGGCCGCCCTAAAAAACCCACCGGTTTTGATAAAAACCCAAAAAACCCAGGCCTTTTTGGAAAAACCCAAAAAAGCCAAGAAAAAGAAAAAGAAAAAGAAAAAGAAGAAGACAAAGAGAAAGAGGGGGGCGAAGCCCCCCCTACCCCCCCGAAAGCGCGTGCGCGCTTTATCCCTCCCACCCCGGAGGAGGTGGCGGCTTATTGCCGGGAACGGGGGAACGGCGTAAACCCGCAGCGCTTTGTAGATTTTTATGCCGCTAAGGGATGGCGGGTCGGAGGACAGCCCATGAAGGACTGGCAAGCCGCCGTGAGAACCTGGGAGGGCCGCGAGGATTACGGCTATAGCGGTCACCCGCCTGACCGCGGGAAAACGGTAAGCGCGCAGCGATACAAGCAACGTGAATACACAGAGGCAGAAATGCTTGCTTTTTCCGATAATCTGTTCGAGGAAGCGCGAAAAATGCAGGAAATGGGGGGCGACAACGAATGACTATGCATTTCTTCGTTCCCGGCCCCCCCGTGGGAAAGGGGCGGCCCCGGGTTGCCGTGCATGGCGGGCATGCGCATGCTTACACGCCAGACCGCACGGTGGATTATGAGTGGCTTGTGAGTCATTGCTACAAAGGGCAATGCGCGGGAGCGTTTGCGGCAAATGCGCCGGTATCCGTGGAGATCGTCGCGCTGTATCCAATCGCCAAAAGCGCGACAAAGACGGAGCGCGCGGCCATGCTGGCCGGAGAAATCCTGCCCACGAAAAAACCGGACGTTGACAACGTTCTAAAAATTATTCTGGACGCGCTAAATGGTCTGGCTTATCCGGACGATAAGCAAGTGGTGTATACATCCGTCCGTAAAAAATACGCGGAAGAGCCAGGCGTTTGGGTGGCTCTGGAGGGATAAACAAAAATCAAGGGGGAAGAGGAAATGAAGGCTTACAAAGGGTTTGACAAAAACATGCGGTGCAGGGGCTACCAATTCGCGGAGGGCGAGACCTATGAGCACGAGGGCGACGTGAAACTGTGCAGAAGCGGCTTCCACGCTTGCCTGGATCCCGTGGATTGCCTGCGGTACTATGACCCCTGCACCAGCGTCTATCATGAGGTGGAGATTGATGGCGTAAGCGACGAGCGCGGGGACGACACAAAGATCGTCTGCAAAAAAATCAGAATCGGCGCGCGGATCGGGATCGCTGAGATGGTTAAAGCCAGCGTTAACCTTACGTTTGCAGCCTGCAGGGACGCGGAAAATGCGGATGCCGCCAGCGGGGAATATAGCCGCCAGGCCGCCAGCGGGGACATCGGCCGACAGTCCGCCAGCGGGAACAACAGCACCCAGGCCGCCAGCGGGGGCTGGAGCTTCCAGTCCGCCAGCGGGAACTGGAGCCGCCAGTCTGCCAGCGGGGACGGGAGCCGCCAGGCCGCCAGCGGGCACGGGAGCATCCAGGCCGCCGGCGGGAGCATGAGCAGCCAGGCCGCCAGCGGGGACGGGAGCCGCCAGGCCGCCAGCGGGAGCGAGAGCCGCCAGGCCGCCAGCGGGCGCGGCAGCCGACAGGCAGCTAGCGGGAGCATGAGCCTCCAGGCCGCCAGCGGGGACGGGAGCCGCCAGGCCGCCAGCGGGAGCGAGAGCCGCCAGGAGACGACGGGGAAAAACTGCGTAATGATGTCCGCCGGAAACAACGGAAAGGCGCGCGGAAAAATCGGATCGTGGATTGTGCTAACGGAATGGACGGACGGCTTTCCCACCGTGGTGGCCAAGCGCATCGACGGCGAGGAGATCAAGGAGGATACCTGGTACATGGCAAAAGACGGAAAGCTGGTGGAAGCGGAATGATAATCGCAAACAAGGCGTGCCCGGCCTGCGGCAGCCTGCACATCGGGCGGATAGGGAACTACCTGACGGACATGGTGTGCATTATCCATTGCTACGACTGCGGGCACAAGGTGACGGCCCGGGCGGAGGCCGCGCCGGGCAAGAGCATGCAGGAGGAAATCCTGGAAGCGGAGCGGAAGGCAACGGCGCTGTGGAACGGCGCGGAAACCTGCGTATGCTGCGGGGCGGCGATCCCCGAGGGGCGGCAGGTATGCAAAAAATGCGAGGTGATGCGGCATGAGCAGGCGTAACCAGCAACGGCGGCAAAAATGCGCGAAGAAGAAATACACGGAGAGCGAGGTAAACTCCATGCTGCGCAAGGCCGTGGAGGGCGTGGCGCGGAATAACGTGTATACAACGGTGGCGGCGTGCGGCCTGACGCTGCACAGGGCTTTTGGCTTTGGGCAAAAGCGCGTGCTTCGGGCTCTTAGGGAGATGGACAAGCTGGTATTTGAGGCGGATTGCTTTGAGCAGATCCGGGAGGCGCTGCGGGACGAGGTGGGCGTGGACGTGCGGAAAATGTGGGAGAGCGAAGATGCGCATTCTGATCGCATGTGAAGAGAGCCAGGAGGTGTGCAAGGCGTTCCGGGCGCTGGGGCATGAGGCGTACAGCTGCGACATCCAAGAGCCCAGCGGCGGCCATCCGGAGTGGCATATCTTGGGGGACGCGCTGGAAGTACTGGACGGAGGGACGGTCACTACGATGGATGGTGTGGTGCATACAGTCGGTGACTGGGACATGCTGATAGCCCATCCGCCGTGCACATACTTGGCAAACGCGGGAGCACGACATCTGTGGAAGGGGCATCAGCTTAATCCCGATCGCGTAAAAGCAGGTATTCGCGGCAGAGATTTGTTTATGCAATTTTATTGGGCCAATATCCCAAAAATTTGCGTTGAAAATCCTGTACCATCTTCGATTTTTTGTCTCCCTGCATACACGCAGGTGATCCAGCCGTATCAGTTTGGGCATCCCTATACAAAACGAACGTGCTTATGGCTAAAAGGGTTGCCGGCGTTGGTCTCAACAAACTTAGTCGATCCAATTGCCACGTGGTGCCCAAGCTCTTCTTACAAAAAGGAGCATGTGAAGCAGTATTTGGGCATGTTTACAACAGACCGTGCAAAAAATCGTGCAAAAACATTCCCTGGCATTGCTAAAGCCATGGCGGAGCAGTGGGGAGGCAGCACATGTACCGATGTGAACGCTGCGGAGCGTGGATGAACTGGTCAGCCTGGAGGATGGGAGCGCCAGTACTGCGGGACGAGGTGGGCGTGGACGTGCGGAGCATGTACCGGGAAGCCGAAAGCATTGAAAGGAAGTAACCGCGATGAAAAAGTACGAATTTACCGGGGAAACGATGAAGGAATTCGGCGTTACCTTCCGGCGCATCCGCGCGCTTAGAGAAGTCAAGCAGGGAAACAACGTTATCGCCATAAAGGGAGAAACGGGCGGATGGATCGCGGAAGAGAAAAATCTTGCGCAGGCCGGCAATGCGTGGGTGTACGGCGATGCGCGGGTGTACGGCAATGCGTGGGTGTACGGCGATGCGCAGGTGTACGGCGATGCGCGGGTGTCCGGCAATGCGCGGGTGTACGGCAATGCGTGGGTGTACGGCGATGCGCGGGTGTACGGCGATGCGTGGGTGTACGGCGATGCGCGGGTGTACGGCGATGCGCAGGTGTACGGCGATGCGCGGGTGTCCGGCAATGCGCGGGTGTACGGCAATGCGTGGGTGTACGGCGATGCGCGGGTGTACGGCGATGCGTGGGTGTACGGCGATGCGCGGGTGTACGGCAATGCGCGGGTGTACGGCGATGCGCAGGTGTACGGCGATGCGCGGGTGTCCGGCAATGCGCGGGTGTACGGCGATGCGCGGGTGTACGACAATGCGCTGATAATCAAGCCTACCGACATTTTAACAGTCGGCCCCATCGGCAGCCGCGACGCAACTACGACATTTTTCCGCGACAAATCCGGCGGAATTTCCGTTGTTTGTGGATGCTTTCTCGGCACGCTGGCCGAATTCGCGGAAAAGGTTACGGCCACGCACGGCGATAGCAAACACGCCAAGGCATACCGCGCGGCGGTTGAATTGGTGAAAATCCAGATGGATGTAAAGGAGGTTGACGCGAAATGATTTTCAGCAAGGAAAAGTATCTGGCGCAGCCGTCTTTGGAATATTTGAAGGAAGCGTCGTTGTGCTCGGGCTGGGTTGACAAATGCGACGGGAAGC
The DNA here is from genome assembly GCA_934667105.1 of uncultured Clostridia bacterium. Classification (GTDB taxonomy): domain Bacteria; phylum Bacillota; class Clostridia; order Christensenellales; family Aristaeellaceae; genus RUG563. The sequence continues at coordinate 20,931 of CAKULG010000006.1, read as the reverse complement.
CCGTAATTGATGGCCAGTGCGGCCGTTTCGTGATTAGTGATAATTGGTGCATCGACGTTCCGGACAAAAAGAAGGGGGAAAAGAAAATGTACACGATGCAGGATTTTATCGAAAAGAAAATTGCGGTGCGGACGGGGACGGGCGAAAAGTGCATGAAGTTCCTCGAAATGTGCGAAAAACAAGGGATTAAATGGCACTCTGGACGAAATGCAACTGATTATGTCCCTTTCGACTGTTTCGATAAGAACACGTGTTTTACTTATAATTCCTGTGGAAAAGGCGGATTGACTTTTCAGGGAAAAGACTATTTTAAACACAGGTATGTCCCGGTTGTGGACGTTGACGAATTTTTGTATGATGCAGAAAAGCGCCCCCATTATGAAATCAAGATTTCCGCTGATGGTGATTTGACTACTGCAGAAATGATCGTTGACGGCGAGACCGTAAAGACCGCCACGGCAAAGCGGAACCCCGCCGACAAGTTTAATTTTAAAACGGGGGCGGAGCTGGCGTTTACGCGGCTGTTTGCCAAAAAAACCAAAGGAAAAGACAGCGAGAGCAAGCGGCCCCTCCGGGTGGGGGATCGGGTGGTGTGCAAGGCCAAGACGGACGGCAAAGAAGAAATCGTTGGGATGCATGGGCGCATTATTACTAGCCGTGAACATACTACGCGCCTTGGCGTTGAGTTTGATAAGTTTATCAACGGTCACGGCTGCTGCGAAGCGGGAAAGCTGGGCTATTGCTGGAACTGTGAAAAAGAAACGCTGGTGCGCGAAAAAAGCGGAAGCGGAAAGGATACGCGCGCGCACGACCCGGAAAAGTGCGCGTATTTCTCGGCGGGAAAGTGCCTGGGAACCAAGGAAAGTGACCCGTGCAAGCGGGAAGGATGCGAAAAATGGAAGGGGAAGGAAACGCAATGATTTACTTTTTGTGCATCCTGATTGGCGGCGCTATCGGCTTTTTTGCAGCGGCGATTCTGGCGGCGGGGAGGAATGAGAAATGAACAAAGCAACCCCCGGAAAATGCGGAAAAGGAATAACAAAAAGCGCCAGGGCCTTCGGGCCCTGGCGAAACGCGCGGGAAGATTATTGCTCCAGCGCGGATTGCAGCAGGCGGGTAATGCAGGCGGATTGCGTTTCCCCGGCGGCGCTTAGCCAAAAGCGGCAATCTGCGCGTCGATGTCGGCAAGCGCGTCGGCCAGCTCCTTCCGGCGGGATTGCAGCTTGCGCAGCTGCTCCACGCGATCGTCGGCAAGCACCTCGTACTGATAGAGCTTTTCGCCGCACTGTTCGGCTGACTCCAGGGCGCCGAGCATCGTACTGGGGACATCGGAGAGGATAAAAACACTGCCTTGGCTGATTTCGGTTTTCCAATTTTTCACGCTTCCGCCGCTTTGGGGCGCGCCGTGAACGAATGCGACGCCATCGCCGATGCGAGCGCCAGAATCGCGGCCATATGCCGATGCGATGACGTGCCCCAGAAGAACGATAGGCCCACGGGTAACACGTACATCTTCTAGCGCGGTAACTTTAACACGCACAAGATTTTCTCCAGCTCGGGGCATATCATCGCGGCCGTACACGGTGCGCATAATCTCTCGCGCGATATCGACGTTCGCGGCGGGCATCATCCAGGCCTTTTTGTCGGCGTCCCAGCGTGCGCCTGCCGCCTTGACCCTGGAAACGAATTGCGGATTGTACGGGGTAAAGATCGCGATTCTATCGCCGTCAACATTGGAAATTTTAATTTGTTCGCTCATTGTATTCCTCCTGGCCCGGCGTCTTTTCCCGCCCGCTGCCCTTTGTCCCCTTGCATTATTATTATAGCACAAGTTATATAACTTGTAAATACCTTTTTGAAAATTTTTTGAAAAAGAAAGGAGAAAAGCATGCAAAAAACGCGGAATCTTATCACCCCGGAAAACCCGGCGAAGGCGATCCTGCAGCGGTACAGGTGGCAGCTAATCAGGCGGGACGCGCTGGCCCAGGAAATTGAGGATCACTATAGCCGGGCGTACAGCTGCACCGTGCGGCTAAACCCGTACCGGGCCAGCGGCGGCGGCGCGGCCTATGACCGCATGGCGGAGGATATTTGCCGGGCGGCGGACGCAAAGCAGCAGCTAGCCCGCGCCATCGCGGAATTAAACGCGGCCTTGGCCTTTGCGCTAAAGCTGGCGGATGTGCCGACGGACGATCGGCAAAAGACCGTGCTGCATCTGCGGTATATCGACGGGCTGGACTGGACTGCCATACAGGACAAAATGGCCTACGAAAAAACGCAGGTGTTTACCATCCACGGGCGCGCGCTTTTGGCGGTCAATCGATATTTGCAAAAAAATCCGGACGAAAACGGACTATAAACCGTGCTATAATTGTACCGTAAAAAAGCGCCGAACGGGAGGGCGCTTTTTTGTATGGCTAATTGGTCATATAGGGGGATTATATCGGTAGTGCCGTTACCTCCTGCGGCGGGATTTTTGCCGGTGTACAACGGCTTTATTTTTGCGTTGGTGGGGACGCAGAAAGGGATTGGAGGGAGAAGCATGCAGATCGAGATCAGGAGCATCAAGGACATCAGGCCTTATGAGCACAACCCGCGCAACAACGACAGCGCGGTGGATGCTGTGGCTGCGTCCATTAAAGAGTTTGGCTGGCAGCAGCCGATCGTGGTAGACAGGGACGGCGTGATCATTGCAGGGCATACGCGGTACAAGGCTGCGAAGAAACTGGGATTAAAAGAGGTGCCCGTGGTGGTAGCCGAAAACCTAACGGAGGAGCAGGTCAGGGCATACCGGCTGGCGGATAACAAAACGGGCGAGTTAGCCGGGTGGGATTTTTCCGCGCTGGAGGAAGAATTGGCAGAACTGTCTGATTTTGATATGAGCCAATTCGGGTTTGATGCAAATATTTCCCCGGATGATTTCGGCGACGCGTTTTCTTTACCCGACGGCGAGAAAAATGAAATTGTGCAAATGACGTTTACCCTGCACGAAAAACAAAAAGAATTGATTGAATACGCGATGGGGATTGCGGCGGACGAAATCAATGAAACGTTCGGCAACACCAACAAAAACGGGAATGCATTATATGAGGTGGTGAGGCAATGGGCAGGGCAAAGGAAATCGTTGTAAGGGTGATACCGTCCACCATTGCGAACCCGTTTATTCGGGCGCACCACTATTCCGGCAAGGTCGTTCAAAATAGCAAATTGCATTTCGGCGTGTTTTTGGATGGCAATTTGCATGGCGTAATGTCCTTCGGGCCGTCGTTGGACAAGAGCAAGGTAATGCGCCTCGTGGAGGGAACCGGGTGGAATGAGTTTTTAGAATTGAACCGCATGGCATTTGATGATTATTTGCCGCGCAATAGCGAATCCTGCGCCATTGGCCGTGCTATGAGGCTCATTCGCAAAAACGCGCCGCAAATTAAATGGGTCGTATCATTTGCCGACGGTTGTTCCTGCGGCGATGGCACGATTTACCGCGCGTCCAATTTCGTTTTGACGGGAATCAAGGAAAATTTCAATTTATGCGAATTGCCGGACGGAACGAAGGTGCACAAAATGACGTTGGAATCCAATCCGACAAACAAACGCCGGGAATTGGGGGGGGCGTTGCTATTATGACGTGACGGGCGGCAAATTCGATTTCAAAAAATACGTTGCCGCCGCAAATGGTCACATTCTCCCCGGCTATCAATTGCGATATGTTTATTTTATCGACCCAGAATACCGCAAACGGCTCACCGTGCCGGAAATTCCATTTTCCAAAATCGATGAGATCGGGGCGGGAATGTACAAGGGCGAAAAAATCACGATGGCCGAACGGCATGTGGGGCAATAGTCCCCCACAATATGCGCGTGTGATGTAACGATAGCATATGCGGCATGCCTGCCGCAATGTGGCGGTTCAATTCCGACCCACGCGCTCCATTTTTTCTCTTTTCTTTTTGAAAAAGGCTTGACAATGGCGTAACTCCATGATATAATAGAGCCATCAAATGGAAGGGAGGGAAAACCATGAAGCGGATGCAAAAACGCCGTGACGGATACGCCATCAAGGTGGCGCTCGTCACGGCGCTGGTGAACCTGATCGCCGCACTTGTGAAGCTGGTAGGGCAGCTGATCGAACGGTAACAGGCCACCGGGGAAGGGGGCGAAAGCCCCCGACCCTATGCATTATAGCACATCCGCACATGGGAATGCAAGTATGGAGACTGTATTGTCTGTCATTCAGGTCATTCTGTCCGCCGCACTGGTCGTCATGCTCTATCGCTTGTATAAGCGCACAAAATGAGATTGACACCACGCAAAAGAGAGTGCGGGCACATCACGGCGTATTTCGCCACGGTGGGCAGCCGGGAGGCACGGGAGGCGGGGTTCATCCGGGAGGATGGGAAAAGCCGTATCCTGAAGAAGGAGGTCGACCCGAAAAACGGAACACTGACGTTTTCCGTGGACTGGGAGGCCGAGAACAACAGAACAGACGTATGACGAAAAAGGGGGCGACCGATGCGGCCGCTCCTTTTTCGTGGCGTGAAAGGAGGTGGGCGGCATGCCGAGAGGGCAGCACCCGAACAGCCTTGCAAATCTGAAAAAAGGGCACCGTTTCGGGCATACGGACGATTCACGGACGAATGAAGCGCAGAAAAAGGGGATGCAGGCGCAAATTGAACGCCGTGGAATCGCCGATGAAATGCTCACTCTGCTAGATGCCGAGGATGCCAACGGGAACACCCGACGGAAAGCGCTTGCGGCAAAACTCGTGCTAAACATGGATAAATCTCCAGAATGGTACAAGCTGGGTCTGCGCATGATCGGCGAGCTTCCGCCGGAGAAGATCGACGTGAAGACCACGACCCTCTCCGACGAGGCGAAAGCCGAACTCGATAAGCTGCTGGAGGAAACAAAGGGTGATATACGGTGACACGGGAAGAGGCTTGGAACATCTGGCGATACCACCCGGCGGCGGTGGGGCGCATGGTGGGCTTCCGCGACCTGACGGACGAACTGCATGGGAAATGGATGCAGCACATCCTCTACGGCACCGGCGATTATACCTTGCAAGCCCACCGTTTGAGCTATAAATCCTCCTGCCTGTCCGTGGCGCTGGCCATGTGGTGCGTGCTGCACCACGGCGAGAACGCTCTGTTCATGCGCAAGACCGACGCGGACACCGTGGAGAGCATCGCACAGGCCAAGAAGGTGTTTGACAATGAGTGCTTCCGTCATATGGCGGCCCTGCTTTTGCGGACGAACGTGGAGCTGATGAAGTCTACCGCCAATAGCCTGACCGTGAATGTGTACGACAGCCCGCGAGGGGCCGAGCAGCTTCTGGGATGCGGCTGCGGCGGAAGCATGACCGGCAAGCACGCCAACCTGATTGTTTGCGACGACGTTGTAAACTTGCAGGATCGTATCAGCCGAGCAGAACGCGAACGGACAAAAGGCGTTGTGCAAGAACTTCGTAACATCGTTACTCGCGATGGGCGCATCGTTTTCATCGGCACCCCGTGGCACAAGGAGGACGCTTTTACACTTGTGGCTGAGCCGGAGCGGCACGACTGCTACACCACCGGCCTGATTGCCCCGGAGAAATTGAAAGCCCTAAAGGCCAGCATGTCTCCTTCTCTGTTTGCCGCCAATTACGAGCTCCGGCACATCGCCGCCGAAAACGCTCTGTTTGACACCCAGGCGGGGCGAACGGACAACGCTGCCATGCTGCGCGACGGTATCGCCCACATTGATGCAGCATATGGCGGCGAGGACTACACCGCACTGACATGCGGCAGTAAACGGGGCGACACCCTGTATTTGTATGGCCGCATATGGCGGGCGCATGTGGATACGGTTCTGGATGCGGCCATAGCGGAATGCAAGCGCTTAATGTGCGGCCCGATATTCTGCGAAAATAACGGCGATAAGGGATATCTGGGAAAAGAAATTCGAAATAGGGGATATGATGCCACCATATACGCCGAACACCAGAATAAATACATTAAGATTTCCACCTATCTGCGGAAATGGTGGAAGAATATCGTGTTTTTGGATGGAACCGACCGGGAATACGTTGACCAGATTATGAACTACACCGAAGATACGGAGCATGACGACGCGCCAGACAGCGCGGCGGTAGTGTGCCGGGCCCTAGAAAAGCAACGGCGGAGCCTACTTGGAGTGTGATAAACGTTGTACACGGAGTATACTTATCAGGACTGGCTGCAAATGGGCGGCGGCCCGGAAAACGCGCGAAAAATCGTGGGCGGCTATAAAGCCTCCGCGTTTTTTTTACATGCGTTAGAAGCAAACCGATATTTCATCGGGGAAAATCCAACGCTTGACGAAAAATACCAATTGCAAATCAGGACGCGAGAAAAAAAGGAAACGGACGGTGAAACGATTCGATACGCGGAAAAGGCGAAAGTTCCGGGGAACCGCGTTCCGTCTTCGTTTCTGCGGCGTTTCGTGTGCCAACAGAATCAGTTTTTGTTGGGCAATGGCGTGACGCTTAAAGACTCCGCGCAGAAAGACCGGCTGGGGCATGGGTTTGACGTTAAAATGCAGCAGATCGGCGAGGAGGCGCTATTGCACGGGGTATCCTACGGATACTGGAATCTCGACCGTTTGGAATGCATCAGCGCGGCCCGTGATCCCCTTTCCGGATGCGTGGGCCTGTTGGACGAATTAACCAGCGGGGTTTCCGTTGCTATCCAGTTTTGGCAGCTTTCGGAAAAGCGGCCCCTTTATATGCGCATATTCGAACCGGACGGTGTGACTGTGTATAGCTATTTCGATGCGAAATACACCGTGGAGCAGCCGAAGCGGGCCTATAAGCAGATGATTCGCCGGGATGCGCTGGGAGAATCTGTGGTCGGTGGAGAAAGCTATGGCGCGCTGCCTGTTATCCCGCTTTACGCAAACGACGAACACCGAAGCGAATTGACCGCATCTATCAAGGCCAAAATTGACGCATACGACCGCATTACAAGCGACTTTGTGGATAACCTTGATCGGGCCAATGATGTGTATTGGGTGTTAAACAATTTCGGCGGAAGCGTGGATCAGGCGCTGCAAGTAGTGCAGGAAATCAACGAGCTTAAGGTAGCTATGTCTGTTTCGGACGGCACCAGCAGTTCCAGCGCCGAGCCGCAAACCATCGAGGTTCCCTACCTTGCCAGGCAAACGGCGCTGGAACTGCTGGAAAAGGCGCTGTACTGCGACTTTATGGCGCTTAGTATGGCCGAACTAACGGGCGGGAGCCTGACAAACGTAGCCATACAGACGGCCATGACAAATCTAAATCTAAAGTGCGACCACTACGAATGGCAGTGCTTCGAGTTTGTGCAGCAAATTCTTTCCTTGCTCGGGATTGACACGGAAGAAATCACGTTTCAGCGTCAGCAGATCGTAAACAAGTCAGAAACCGTGCAGGATATCTACATCATGCGAAGCGACATTGACAGACAAACCGCGCTGAAACTAAACCCATATATCAGTCAAGACGATATTCCGGGAATCCTGGAAGCGCTGGACGCGGAGGAAGTGACCGGGTTGCCGGACATGGCCGCATTGCAACGGGAGATTGACCGGCAACAGGAGGAGTAACGCATGGACAAAGCCCTAATAGCGTCCGACGCGGTGGAAAAAGCGTTGAAAAAGCGCATCGCGGATGTGTATGGCGAGGCGCTAAAAAGGGCCGTGCGAAATAACCGCGCGTTTTTAACCAACGTAAAAAATCTAGACAAGCACGCAAAAAAGCTGGAAGCTGGCGGATGGACGAGCGAAAAAATCGAAAAATGGCGAAAAGAAGAGGTGCTTCGCCTGCTTCGGCAGCAGAGGCTTGTGCAGAATATCGCCGCAGAGATGGATAAGGCGGGCATGGAGATTGCGCCGGAAATCAAGGCCCGCATGGCGGAGGTTTACAAGGTAAACAGCGACGCGACTTTTCGTCATATTAACAGCCGCGTAAACGCAAATTTCGCGTTGATCCCCAAAGCACAGGTCAAGATCATTTTGGATGATGCGCAGCCTGTATTTTCCAAAATTGCTTATCAGCATTTGGGAAAAAATAAGGTTATCCGGGACGCGCTGCAAAGCCAGATGGCGCAGGCGGCCATTCTGGGCGAATCCCAAGAAAAGATCATTAAGCGCATCCAGAAAGTGACCGGGCAGGCGGAATATCAGGCCCGGCGCGCGGCGCAAACCGAACGGAACCGGGTGCAATCCCAGGCCCGGGCGGACGCTATGCACGAGGCGGCGCAAGCGGGCGTAATCGTTACAAAAAAATGGTCTGCGCGGATGCGGAACACGCGCGACAGCCACGCGGCGCTGAACGGGGTGGAAATCCCGGAAAATGAGAAATTCCGCACCATATGGGGCAATGAACTGCGGTACCCCGGCGACCCGGAAGCGCCCGCTTCTGAGGTGATCAATTGCTTTTGCGTGCTGATTCCCGATGTGAAATTACCGCCGGAAAATGACGGCCTTCGATTGAAAAAGGAGGGAAAAAGTGGTATAATAGAGGGCGAAGGAAGCCCCGAAAATGCCGCTGAAAAGGCCGGCGCAATTGAGAAGGAATTCCGGTATACGGACGCATGGGGCGACTCCTTCTCCCCCATCGACCGGGCTTCCTTCGCCGCCATGCCCACCGATGCGCAGGAGCAGGCCGCGGCGGGCATCCGCAAGGCCAAGGAGCTGTTCGGGCTGGACACGCTGCCGGAGAAGATTTCCTTCGGCGATACGCGGGGCGCATATGGCATGTACAGCGAAAAGAGCCGAACGCTTACGCTCTCCCGCGCCCGATGCAAAGACCCGGCAGAGGCCTATAGCACGATGGTGCATGAGTTGACGCACTATTACGACCATAAGCGCGGCCATATCGCCGAGAGCGTGTATAAGCAAGCGCTTAAGGAAATGGGGTTGCGGGCGAATAGCAGGGAAGCAAAAAAATATGTGTTCCAATTGATTCACGACAGTTATTCGGAAAAAGAAAAGCCATGTGAAATCCTTGCTTTCTCAATTGAAAAGGCTGTCCTCGGTTCTAAGAACGCATTGGCTAAAAAAATCTTAGAAATAATCGAAAGGAAGTGATGAGCCATGCATTTCAGAATGCATCCGTCCCCAGAAGTTGAAGAAGAAATAGATAAGCTGCTTGACACATGGGTAAAGCTTCCGGAAAATGATCCTACTGATCCAAAGGATTATATTCTTTCTCATTGCTCAAACGCTGTGAAAGAGTATTACCGCGAGTGCGCCGAAATCCAGGCACAGCTAGAGCCCGGGGAGCATGTGTAAATCATAATAAATAAACCGTCCAGCCGTCCGGAAGGACGGTATTTTTATGCCCGAAAGGAGGGGCGCGCATGGCGAGCAACCGCGTGCGGATTAACGGCACAGGAAACGGAACGGGACGGATGTCGCACGAAGAACGGGTAAAATTTATCGACAACACCCAGGAGGTTTTGGCGCAGCTTAACGCAAACAAAAGCGCCGCGTTGCAGGCAATTGGAATAAAGGCCGTCGGCCTGATCGTGGAACAGATGGAAACGGGGTATCATATCCCGCACAAAAACAGGCCGCACGGGAAGAAGTACATCAACGTGTTTGGACAAAGGCTAAAAAATGACGATTTTGTAGACAGCGACGGAGGGACGCACACGGCCATCAGGGATACTGGCGATCTTATGCGGGATGTGGCGTATGCCGTGGAAAATAGCAAGGTAGATACGGTAGACGTTGGAAACAGCTTAGAATACGCGCCGCACGTACATGAAGGAACTAGCAGGATGGTTGGGCGGCCATACATCGTTGACGCAATAACAAAAGGAGCAGACGCGCTGAAAAGAGTGGCGGCTGCTTACCTAAAAAAAGGCATGTAAAAAAACGGCAAAACCAGCCGGGGCAATGAAACGCCTCGGCTGTTTGCATATAAAAGCATTCGCGGGCGAAGAATCGCCCCAAAGAAAGGGAGAATGTGTCATGGCACTCACACGGAAATTTTTGAAGGCCCTCGGCATCGAGGAGGACAAGATCGAGGAAATCATCACGGCGCACGGGGAGACCGTGTCCGGGCTGAAGGACGAGATCGAGAAGGCGAAGCAGGGCGCGGATGACCTTGCCGCCGTCACGAAGGAACGTGACACCCTGAAACAGCGCGTGGATTCGCTGGAAAAAGCAAGCGGCGATGCAGCCAAGGTACAGGCCGATTTCGACGCGTACAAAAAGCAGGTGGAAACCGAAAAGGCCAACACCGGCAAGAAAGCGCTGGTGAAAAAGGCGCTGGAAGCCGCCGGGGCCAACCCTGCCGCCATCGATCTGATGTTGGGCACGGTGGATCTGGAAAATGTGGAGTTAAACGGCGACGGGTTGAAGGACGCGGATGCTGTGCTCAAGCCCATCAAGGAGGCTCACGCAGGCCTGTTCGGCGAAGTGAAGCCCAATGGAACCCCGCCTATCAATCCCCCCGGCGGGGATGGGAAAATGACCCGGGAGGCGTTTGAAAAGCTTCCGCTGATGAAGCGCATGGAGTATATCAATACGCATCCGGAAGAAAAAAGCAATCTGATTTAACGAAAGGAGCCAAAATACATGGCGATTTTTGACAACAAGCATTTCAATTCTGAGGTTTTCGGCAAGTATGTGGACACGATCCCCCGGGTAAAGCAGAACGCGCTGCTCAAGGCGGGCGTATTCCGCACCCGGAACGAGCTGAAAACCATGCTTTCCGAGCAGACCGGCGGCAACTACATCACGCTGCCCATGTATGGCCGCATCGATGGCGATCCTGTGAACTATGACGGCGCGACGGACATCACCCGCACCAGCACGAAGACCTACAGCCAGTCCATGGTGGTGGTGGGCCGCGCCAAGGGCTGGGAAGAACTGGACTTTTCCACAGATCTGACCGGAGAGGACTTCCTCGAAAATGCAGCCGCGCAGGTGTCCGAGTACTGGGATGATGTGGATCAGGGCATCCTGCTTTCTATTTTGAAAGGCATTTTCGGTGTCACCGCTGGCAGCTTTAACACCAAGAACACCTATGATGCCACCGGCAATACCGCATCTTCTGGTAAAATGGCCGCTGATACGCTCAACAACGCCATCCAGCAGGCAGCTGGCGCGAACAAGAACATTTTCACCCTCGCGATCATGCACAGCGTGGTGGCTACGAATCTTGAGAACATGCAGCTGCTGGAATACTTAAAGGCCACGGATGCTAACGGCATGCAGCGGGATGTGGGGCTGGCCACGTGGAATGGCCGCACGGTCATGATCGACGATGATGTGCCGGTGGAAGAAGTAGCGGAAAGCACCACCGGCGCAAAGGATGGCTATACCAAGTACACCACGTACCTGCTTGGCCGTAATGCCTTTGACTATTGCGATATCGGCGCAACGGTGCCGTATGAGACCGACCGCGACCCGGCCAGCAAGGGCGGCAAGAACATGCTCTATACCCGGCAGCGCAAACTGTGGGCGCCTTACGGGTTCAGTTTCACTAAGGCCTCCATGGCCAGCAATTCGCCCACCAATGCCAACCTGGAAGCGGCCGCCAACTGGACGCTGGTCAATGACGGCGCATCCTCCAAGAGCTATATTAATACCAAGGCGATTCCTATCGCACGTATTTTCTCCAAGGGCTAAGGAGGGATGACATATGGCGGTTACCATCGGCAGCGTCATGCGGCACTGCCGCAACTACTTTGAGCGCGGCTATATCGATGGGGATTTTACCATCGAAAATGGCGCGATCACGTTCCCGGCGCTGGCCGATGGCCGCTATATCGCCATCTCCGGCAGCGCGTGCAACGACGGCGTATACAAGATCGGCACTGATACGATGACAGACGAGGTTTTCACCGGGCGGGTGTGGCTGCTAAGCCCACCCGCCGATTTTGTGGCGCTGTTCGAAGAAATACAAGCATGGGACGAGAAAAACGCGCCCAGCGCGTACACGGCTGAAAATTTCGGCGAGTACAGCTATTCCAGAGCCGGTGACGGCGCGGGCGGCGTTGCGACGTGGCAAAGCGTATTTTCCGCGCGGATGCGGAACTACCAGAAATTAAGCAGCGGGGTGATGGTTTAAAATGGCGTTGTCCGATTTTTTTGAGGATTTTATCATGCAGAATTGGTCCAGCAAGCCGGACGGATACGGCGGAATCGTATGGGAAGTATCTGACGGCGCGCCGTTTCGCGCGGGGATCAGCACAAAAAACAGCACGGAAGCGCAGATTGCCTATAAAAACGGGCTGAAAACCATATACACCATCGTACACCCGAAAACGCTGACGCTTGACCAGGACGACCGCGTGAAGCGGGTAAAGGATGGGCGGTTGTACCGCATCACATCCAATAGCACCGACATGTCAACGCCTGCAATTGCCGGAGTGCAGTATGCGCAGGTCACCGCGGAGGTGGTTGACGCTTGAGCTATAGCAGCGTGCACAAGGCGCTATATAAGTTCTGGGGCGGATTCGCGGATGCGGGAAAAGAAATCCCGGCCTATATTTCGGGGCATGTGCCCAAAACGGCGGATTATCCTTACATCACCTTTGATGTCGTGGATAATCCGCCGTTTTCTTCCAGCATTTCTACGGCCATAGCGTGGTTTAAGGCGGAATCCGGCGAAAACGTAAACGCGAAACGGGCCGCTTTCTTTGACGACGTGCGGCGCGAAATCCCGGCGCAAGGAAGAAAGATTATCGTTGATGGCGGGCTGCTGATCCTGTATCCAAACAGCGCGGCCTTTTTGTCGTATTACGACGACGCGGAAAGTGAAAACGTCGTTGGGGCGCGCGTGAGCTACGAAATCCAATATTACCACTAAAAAGGAGTGATATAATGGCCGATAATACCGGAAGCATGGTGTCCGCCATCACGGTGGACACTTTTAATAACGCCGTATACAATGCGGGCGTACTGCTGCATGATATCGATATTACCAGCGCAACCGATGCCGCTTCTCTGCTTACGTTGATTACAAAGGACGAGAACAAAAGTAAATGGTTCGGCGCGACGCAAGGCGGCGTAAACATCCAGGAAAACAGGACGTACTGGACCCCTGAAATTGACGGGCTTCGGCTGCCGTTTAAAGGGCAAAACCAAGTCGACAGCGCGCAGCCGAAAATGACCGGAACGCTGGTGGAATTTACGCCGGAAAACGTTAAGGCCGTATCTGCGGCGGCAGATCAAAGCGGAAGCGGAACCCTGATTAAAGTGGTTCCGCGCGCGTCTATTAAAACCGGCGATTATTTTAGCAACGTCGTTTTTGTTGGCAATATCGGCCCGGAGGGACTGTTCGTATGTGAACTGAAAAACGCCCTGTGCACCAGCGGCATTAATAGTCAGACGGCGGATAAAGCCGTCGGAACGTTGCCGTTTGAATTTTCCGGGCATTCCAATTCGCCTGTTTTCACGGACGAACTGCCGATCACGTATATGTTTTACAAAAAATCCACTGATGTGACCGGTGTCTAAGCTTGCAGCCGGGGGGCGATTACGTCCCCCGGCGATTAAAAAGGAGGAATAAAAAATGACGAAGTTTGAAAAGATCGCGGAGACGTTTGACGCTACGAGCCAGATTATCCTTCTCCCGGAGATCGTGTCCGGGGTTAAAAAAATCGACGAGAACGCCGAGGCGATGGAGATCACGGGCAATATGTTTCACTTGGTGGCTGTGACGCTGAAAAAAAGGCCTGACGCGATGCGCCGATTAATTGCGCTCGATCGTGATGCAAAAATCGAAGACGTAGAGGACATGGAAGAAAACGAGCTGATTACTGCGGCTTGCAAGGTTTTCCGGGATACGGTCATCCCTTTTTTCACAGCGCGGAAGCGTACGGAAGGGCGGCAATAATCCGCGCGTTATACGCATATCGCCCGGAAAGCGTACATCATTTGCTTTTACTTGTTTCCGCCGACGCAGAAATGCAAACGCCGATCATCTATATCGCCGATGTGATTGGCATGATGGCGCACGTCGAGCCGAGATATAGCCAGATTGCGGCCCGAATGCTGGAAATCCGCCCAAAAGAAAGCAAAAAAAGCACCGTCGACGCGGCTGTAGCGATGTTCGCGGAATACGGCCTTGCGGAAAATGTGAAAAATCTGCTATACCAAATCCACGGCGTAGAGGACGAATAAGATGAAACTATTTGAATTATTTGCGACCCTTGGCTTAAATTCCGTCGAGTTCGAGCGCGGGCTAAAATCTGCGCAGAAATCGGCCAAGGACGCGGCGAAAGCGATTGCAATATCAAGCGAAAAGATCATCAGCGCAACGGAAAGAAGCATATCTCGCGTTGGAAAAGCAATCGCGGCGACCGCCTCGGCCTATAGCGCGTCTGCAATCGCCATCGGGAAAAGGAGCCTGGATATACGATCCAGCATCGAACAAGGAATAGGCGGCGCGGAGGCGATTTTCGGGGATTTTGCCTGGCGCGTAAAAGAGGACGCGGCGGAAGCGTTTGAAAAATCCGGCCTTTCCGCCGAGGAATACTACGCCACCATCAATAAAATGGGCGCGCTGTTTAAGGGCTCCGGATTTACGGAGATGGAAGCGCTGGAAAAGGCGTCCAACGCCATGCAGCGGGCAGCGGACGTTGCGTCCGTCATGGGTATTGACGTAGATATGGCCATGGAATCCATCGCGGGCGCGGCCAAGGGCAACTTCACGATTAACATCATAGTCCGCTACAACTGTGAAGCTGTAGTGATCGCAGGTGAACGCTATCAGCGGTGTGCGGCGTAAAGCCGTGCTAACGGGGAAACCCCTAACGGGTGGTGCCGAGGGCAATCCCGTGCCAAGCCCAGAAATGGGAAGGTGTAACGACTAACGGAGTAGTGACCGTGTACACCGTCTATTGATACGGCGGTGGAAGTGCCTGCCAACTTTTAACAATCCATCTTGTGAAAATTTCCCTTTTGTGATATAATATCTTACGAGGTGAGATATTATGATTGAATGGCGAAAAGTTAAAGACTTTAACTATTCTGTAAGCAATAAAGGGGAAGTAAGAAACGATAAAACCGGCAGAATTTTAAAGAAAACAGTTTCTACAAGCGGATATTTATTCGTTCAGCTTTTCGACAAGAAAACATACATGAAATATATTCATCGTCTTGTCGGCGAAGCGTTCATTCCGAACCCCGATTTCCTTCCACAGATCGACCATATTGACGGGGATAAGAAGAACAACGATGTATCCAATCTGCGTTGGGTTTCGGTCAGCGAAAACAGACTTTCGTACGGAAATGAAGAGCGTGCCCAAAACAGGATGCGCAAAGTCATTGCAAGAAACGAAAACGGAGAAGAAATTGTTTTTGCATCAAGAACAGCAGCCGGTGAATACTTTCGGTGTGGTGCCAGCAAAGTAAAATACGGGCATTTGTACCAGAAAGGCGAGAAAAAGGGATGGATTTTTTACAAAGTTGAAGATATAGTCTAAGCCCAAAGCACTTGTGCAACCGCACAGGTGTTTTTCAAATACCGGGAAACCGGGGGTAGTAACTGGATGGATAACTTGGGCGTTGCCATGAACGATACCACGCTGGAAGCGTATCGCCTGGATAAGGGCATCGGAAAAGCTGTATCGGCCATGACTACGGCCGAAAAAGTCGGCCTGGCCATGGATATGTTCATGGAAAATACGGCTTACGCGGCGGGGAATTACGCAAAAGAAAACGAAACCGCCGCGGGGTCGCTGCAAACGCTAAAAGCGGCGTGGAGCAATTTCCTCGGCGGCGTTGACGGCGTAGATTTTACAACGGTCAGCGATTCCGCGTTCCGCTATCTTCGCATTGCCGCGAAGACGATGGGCGCGGAAGGATTCGAGCCGTTCCTTCAAGGCGCGCAGGATACCGTAAACAGCGCCGTTAAAATTCTTTCGCTGGAAGGGATCACGGGCCGGGAAAAATATTCGAAGCTTCTTCGGTTGTTTTCCGGGAAAATGAAGGGCGTCGCGGAAAGGGTCAAAGAAACGCTTCCGAAGGGGATTGAAGAAGCGACGAGCATCGCGACGGAAACCCTTTCCACGATTAACGTCGACCTTCCCGCGTATCTTGACGCGGGGAAAGCGATATTTGATTCCGTTCGCAGAGGCCTAAAAAAAGCGGCGGAGGAATTTTCCAAGACGGCGGCCATCGTCTCCCCCGACGTTATTGCCGGCTGGTTTACCGCAAAAACGGATTTTCTTTCTATTGGTCTGGATATTATCGGTGGGATTGCCCAAGGGATAAACGACGATCTTGCCAAAGGTGAAAATAGCAAGATTGCAGGAAGCATAAAAGACGGCCTGCAAAACGTTATCAATTCCACCGCAAAAACGCTTCCGGCGCTTACAGACGCTGGTCTTAGCCTGATTTCGGCGATTATCGACGGCGTGAACGAAAGCGACCTTACCGGGCTTTCGACGGCGATTGAGGAATCCGTTACAAAAATCGTGGAATGGGCCGCAGAGCCAGAGAATATCAAGGCCCTTATCAGCGCCGGATTAAAAATCGGCGAAGCGCTGCTATCCGGCATTTTAAAAGGCGTTGGCCGCTTGCCCGTTTTGCTTCTTTCCAAGATAACGCCGGACGGCGAAGAGCTTCTGGCCGAATACGACAAAAAGCAGGCGGAAGTCGAAGCCTTTATGGAGGAATACAATAATGTATTCCAGAACAAATCCGTTAAAGAGATCGTCAATACTTCTCCGGATACCTATAAAAACGGGCTGAATCTTTTAACGCAGGCGCTTCTTTCCGGCGGGGATTCTTCGGGGAATACCGAGGAAAAGAACGGCGCTTTTTCCGCCGCCGCCGATAATATGGAGAAACTGAACCTGATGCTTGCTTCCGGGGAAATCACCCTGGAGGAATACAAGAAGAAAGTAGATGCGCTGAAAACCGCCTGGGACGATGTTCCGGAGAAAAAAACGACAACCTATACGGTTAATACGGAATACGATGGAGGAGGCAAAAAACTTGAAATTCTACCAATTTTCCCCCATGCCTCCGGTCTGCCTTACGTGCCCTATGATAATTATCCGGCGCGGCTACATAGAGGCGAAATGGTGCTGACGCGAAAAGACGCGGAAGACTACCGCGCCGAAAATGGAGGCGGAATCAATACAAAAGATCTCGCACGCCTGCTTGCGAACGCCGTGAAATCCTCCCCCATGAATTTTTATATGGGGAAAAAACAGGTTGCATTTGCCATCAGCGACGCGGTGGGAAGACGAATCGAAAAGCGGGATCATGCGCGCGTTTCCGCTATGGGGGGATAATGTATGGACAATTGGGTATCTTTTCGCGGCGTGAAAACGTCCTCCCTCGGCGTATATATCGCTGATATGCCAGCGCATAAGAAGGCGGCGCAGCGGTGCACAGAATACGAAATCCCAGGGCGCGATGGGGCTGTAACCATCTTTGACGGTTATAGCCCCTTTGATATGCCCTTGACGCTTTCCATGCTTTCCGCAACGGCGGACATGCGGCAGAAAATAAACGCATGGGCGGACGGCGCGGGGAAATTGATAACAAGCGATCAACCGGGATTATTTTGGCAAGCGTCTGTGCAAGAAGAGGTCACGTTCTCACGGCACGAATACGGGGGAAAGTTTTTTGATACGGCGGAAATCGTTTTCCGGTGCCAGCCGATCATGCGCCAAACACAGGAAACGGCGCAGATATTTACGGCAAGCGGAACAATCCATAATAACGGAAACGTTATCGCCTTTCCGCTTATCGTAATAACGGGAACCGGGGATGTATCCTGCACGATAGCGGGAAGCGCGCTATCTTTCACGGGCTTAACCAAGCCCGTTACGATCGACTGCGAAACGGGGTATGTATACACCGAAGACGGGGCTGCCGTCATGTCCGGCGCAATTCCTTCTCTTCCGCTTGGCGATTCGCAAATTGATATAGGGACGGCGACCAAAATAGAAATAACGCCGCACTGGGGGTGGTTATAACGGCAAACAGTGTTTTTGTTTATGCGCATGATTGTGCGGATTTTTCGACGACCGGTATTTGCGGCGATTTGCAGCCGGTATCCTGCTATTTCGACGAGGAAAAAAACGGTATATCGCAAATCGATATGACGCTTTGTTATGATTCCCTGGAAAAATGGAAAGAGGTAAAGGTGGGCCGTTATCTAGGAGCGCTGGTTCCCGTGCGCGTTGTGCCAAAAATCGATGAAGACGCATATTCTGGAACGGTGCAAATGGTGCGTATAAAAACCGGCACGAGAAAGGTATATGTCGATAAGGCGTGCAAGCGCGTACAGTACATTTTTAAAAATCGCAAAGGGACAACCCCCTACAAAATCCTGGAATCCGATATCGACCCGAATTGCGCCGCCGTCCGTATCACAAACGCGCTAGGAATTTCGCAAGTTGCAAACAAGGGCTATAAAGGATATATCAGCGTAAACGATTACGACACCCTGGAAACCGTATCGATTCCGGCGGCGCTGAACGGCGTGGAAAGCGTCACGGGAAACGTACAAATCAAGCCGCAATTGTTTATTATCACAAGCGTCGAACAGGCGCTTGACGGCGTATATGTGGAAGCAAAACACGTCTTTTACGAGCTTTTGCAAAATGCGACCACCTATAAAACCGATAACACCGTGCAAGGCGCAGCCGCGTGCCGCCAGGTGCTGGAAAAGCTTATTTCTCCGGATGCTCGATTTGATATTTTTTCAGATTGCACTGCCGAACAAAAATCGCTTGATTATGATCGTCTATCCCCCGTGGAAGCGTTGCTGGACCCTGAAAAAGGCATATGCGCCCGGTATGGGTTATCGTTAATCCGGGATAATTACAGCATTTACGCCTTGCAAAACGTGGGGACAGATCGCGGGTTTGTTGTGGAATACGGGAAAAACATGCTCGATCTTGACTACAACGAAAGCATAGAAGAAACATATACGCGAATTATCCCATATGGGAAAGACGCGAAAGGGAACCCTGTATACCTTGACGGGGTAATATGGATTGATTCGCCGAATATCGGGGATTATCCGTCCCCGCGCGTCCTGCTGTTGGATTGCACAGATACCGCAGCCGTTAGCGGCAAAATGACCCTTTCGCAAGCGCGCCAAGAACTGCGGAGGCGCGCAAACGAGGAAATCACAAACGGAATCGACAAGCCGGAAATATCCATGACGATTGATTTTCTTTCGCTTGGCGACACGGAGGAATACAAACAATATCGCGGGCTTGATAAGGTTTATTTGTATGACCGTGTTACGGTGCTGGATAAGGTTCGCGGGTATGATTACAGCGCCGAGGTCGTCGGCGTGCGCCACAACGTCCTTACCGGCGCGTTGGAACAAGTGACCATTGGCAGCATACAAAAGGCAAGCGGCACGCGGAAAATTGCGGCTTGGCAAGTACCCAGCGTCAGCGGGGGAAATATCCGGCTAAAGTCTATCAGTTCCGGCATCTTGGCGGAGGAATCGGTCGGCGAGGAAAACCTTAAAACCGGCTGCATATCGGCCGATAAAATCGAGGCAAACGCAATAGAAGCCGAAAAGATCAAGGCCGGGGCGATTACCGCGGAGAAGCTGGCCGCAAGCGCCGTGGAGGCGGATAAGATCAAGGCGGGGGCGGTGACGGCGGACAAGCTGGCGGCGGGCGCGGTGACGGCGGAGAAAATCGCGGCCCGCACCATCACGGCGGAAAAGATCGCCGCCGGAACCGTCACCGCCGAAAGCGGCATTCTGGCGGACGGGGTGGTGGGCACGGCGCAGATCGCCGACGGCAGCATTACCGACGCGAAGATCGTGGGCCTCACCGCCAGCAAGATCACGGCGGGCACCATCAACGCCGCCGAAATCAACATCAACAACCTGAACGCCGACAACATCACCGCGGGCACCATCAACGGCCAGCGCATTCCCACCCTGGGCGGGGACAAAATCGAGGACGGGGCCATTTCCGGGGTGAAGATCGTAAACGGGGCCGTGGAAACGGAGAAGATCAAGGACGGCGCAGTGACGGCGGCCAAGATCGTGGCGGAGGCCGTGACGGCGGAAAAAATCGCGGCAAACGCGGTGACAGCCAATAAAATCCTGGCCGGGGCGGTGGGGGCGGACAAGCTGGCGGCAAACGCCGTGACGGCGGACAAGATCGCCGCAAATACCATCACCACCCAGCAGCTGGCCGCTTCCGTGGGCAGCGACCTGGATTTATCCAGCAACGAGAGCATTAACCTGAAGGTTGGCGCGGTGGAGGAGCGCGTTTCCGCCGCGGAAACGCAGATCGCCCAGAACGCGACGGAAATCAGCCTCCGGGCCACGAAAACGGAGGTGGAAGGCGGACGCAACTACCTGCCCGCGCTGTCGAAGGAAGACGGGGCGATATCGCCTTATGTGACGAGCCAATACGACGGGAGCAACGGCACATATATTCTGACGGCCACAGGAGGCGCGGGCAGCTTTGCGCAGATTTACAAGTCTGGGATCGCCTGCCGTGCGTTAGCGGGGAAAAAATGCTTGTTCCACGCGGAGGCCATTTCCAGGAGCAGAGAAGCGCTTGAGCCTCGCGCGTATGTTAACTTTTATGACGCATCCGGCGCGCAGGTCGCGTCCAAGCCTCTGACGAGGGGCGCGTTAAGCGTTGCGGTGGATGTGCCCGAAAACTCGGTCACGATGCAATATATCATCCGTCTGGATCAAAACAGGGCGCAGGCGGCGGGGGATATAGCGGGCTTCAAGGGTTTAAAGCTGGAAGTTGGCACCACGGCAACCGATTGGAGCCCCTCCCCCGAAGACCCGGCCCGCAGCGTGAAAACCAGCAGCGTGACGGTGAACGGGTCGGGCATCTGGCTGGATTCCACAGGGGAAATCTCCCTGGCGGCGGGAGGCAAGATCAACATCCAGAGCGGCGCGGACGAGGGGAACCAGATTCTTTTAGGCGATCTATTCTCCGCCACCGATCAGGGGGG
>CAKULG010000005.1 GCA_934667105.1 uncultured Clostridia bacterium | reverse complement strand
TGCAAGCTCACGACGCAGAGCCCGGCGGCGTCCTATGTACCGCTTCCGAGGTTCCTTCTCCAAGACGAAGCCCTGCGAGACATCAGCAACGACGCGAAGGTGCTCTATGCGCTGCTGCTGGACAGAGCCAGCATTTCCCGCCAGAACGGCTACGTCGAGCCGGACGGCACGATTCGGCTGTACTTCACCTTGGAGCAGGCGCAGACAAAGCTCCACCGCAGCCGCCAGAGCGCCACGCGGATCTTCCGGGAGCTGGAATACAGCGGCTTGATCGTTCGACGCAAGCAGGGCTTGGGCAAGCCCGCGCTTATTACGCTGAACTATCCAGCGGACGCAAAGCTGATTCAGCCAAAAGAGGATGGCGCAATATCGCACGAATAAAGGTCGAAAACAAGGTGTTTTCCGCCCTACAAGCGCTGAGAAAACACAGGGGAATATCTTTTCCCATAACACCTCAGAAAAGCGTGTCTATGCGCCTACAGAAGCGATAAAGGAGGAAACAAGTGAACGCAGAAAAAGCCAATATCCAGACTGGTGTTGATGCAGCCGAAATTCCGGAATACGTCTTTGAATCGCTGGCACGGAGTCTGCTTCCGGTAATTCAGAAGTACTACGAAAGCGAAGGTGGCAAAAAGGCATTTGCCGAATGGAAAGCAAAGAAGGAGATTTCAGACAGTGCATCTACATAAAGAAACCGGGAGGATTGCCCTGATCGGCAGTCCTCCCGGTTTCTTTATTACCAGTCTTCAACTTCTTCTATAAAAACAATAAATCCGAACCCATGACCAATCGGTACAAGGTTCGGATTATATTGTTTTGGTGGAGCATAGCGGATTCGAACCGCTGACCTCGACAATGCGAATGTCGCGCGCTACCAACTGTGCTAATGCCCCATACGCCTCAAGCGCTTAATTAGTATACTGCGGTTTTCGAAAAAAAGCAAGAGGGAAAAGCAAAAAAAAGAAATTTTTTTGTTTTTTCACCGCAAGCCCTTTGGGGCCTGGCAAATTGGGTGGCGTAAGCCCAAATGAAAAGGCGGCCCCGCCCGCAGGAGGGAACCGCCTGGATGTATTTTTCGTCAGGAGCCGATGGGGAATGCGCCCTCATAGAGCACGCGCAGCGTGGCGGGGCCCGCCGCGCCGTCCACGGACAGGCCGTTGATGCGCTGGAAGGTTTTCACCGCGTTTTCCGTGCTTTCGCCGAAATAACCGTCTACCGTGCCGCTGAAATAGCCCTGGGCCTTCAGTTCCTTTTGCATTTCTTCAATGGGCGTGCCGTAATGGCCACGGCGCAGGGTGACATACTCGCCGTTGGGGGCGGGGGTCACGCGGATGTAAACGTTTTCAGGCAAGGGCGTGGGGGTGTGATAGGGGGTGGCGGTGGGCTTCCGGGTGGCGGTGGCAGTCGCAGCCTTGGCGCTGGAGCTGAACAGCTTATCCATAGTGGCCGTGCCCGCCTTGCCGTCCACCGTCAGGCCGTTGACCCGCTGGAACCATTTCACCGCCGCGGCCGTGCCCGAACCGAAGGAGCCGTCCACGCTGCCGGAATAATAGCCCAGCGTCTTTAAGCGGCTTTGCAGCGTGCGCACGGCCGCGCCCTCGCTGCCCTCCTTAAGCGTCTCCCCCGTCACGCCGCTGCTGGAGGAGGCTCTCTTGGCGGAGGAGGAATACAGCGCCTTCAAGGTTTCCGGGCCGGCGACGCCGTCGTAATAGGAGCAATTGCGCTTCTGGAAGGCGATCACCGCCGCCTCGGTGGCCGCGCCGAAATCGCCGTCCGCACTGCCCGCCAGATAGCCAAGGGCGATGAGCCGCTGCTGCATCTGCCGCACGCTGGCGCCCGAATCGCCCAGGCGCAGATAGGTGTTGCTGGAATAGGCGGGAGTGGCCGTGGGCCGGCGGGTCGGGCTAGCGGCGGGCTTCATGGTGGCCTTTGCGGTAGCCAGCTTGGCCAGGGTGTTGCTGCCCACCTTGCCGTCCACCGTCAGGCCATATTGCTTCTGGAAGGCCTTCACCGCCGCCTCGGTGGCTTCGCCGAAATCGCCGTCCGCGCTGCCCTTGAGGAAGCCCAGGGCCTTCAGCTTCTGCTGCACATCCTTAACGGCCTCGCCCTTGGAGCCCAGCTTCAGCGAGCCCTGCACCGCCGCCGTGGGCGTGGTAGTCACCGGGGGCACCGTCACAGGAGGCACCGTAATCACGCCGATGGTAGGCAGGCTGGAAGGCGCCGTCCAGGAGCCGCCGTTGGCGGTGGGCAGCGTGATCACGCCGCTGTAGGAATTGTCCGTCGCGGCGGGGGCGCTGGGCGCGGGCGTGGTGGCCTGGGCCTGCACGGGAACAGTGGGGAAATCCAGCGTGCTTCCCTGATTATTATTGGCTTCAATATCCGGCGTGACATAGCAACCGCTCAGCAGCAGGGGAACCAGTGCCAGCAGCAGACAGGCCAGAATCAGTTTGAGGCAGCGGCGGTCTTTCATAAGGACATCCTTCCTTCCCAATGGTGCGTAGGAAAACGGGCGCGAGCGCCCTTTCATTAAATAAGACGAATCAGCCAGGGGTTTTGTTCCGCTTTTCTGGAAAGAATTTGGAAAAGCGAAAGCAAAATGAACGCGGGCCGCAGAAACGCAAACGCGCCGCCCGGGCCCAGCGCTCTGGCGGAAATGCTTGCTTCGCTTTTATAGCATATCATAAATCGCCCGTGAATACAATCATTTTTCTATCGACAGTTTTTGCAAAATTTCGCACGATGCGTTCCCGTTTCGCTTTTCCCGGGCCGCCGGGGGTTGACAGCGCTTTTAACTTTCCGTATAATAGGGACGATAAGGCTGCGATGGGAAAAAGTAGCGCCGCAGGCAACGCCGAAAGAGAGTCTCCGGTTGGTGCGAGGGGATGGCGGCGGTGGCGCGAATACATCCCGGAGCCCGGGGCTGAAGGCGCGGAAGGCGCGTTGGGTAGGCCCGCGCCGGCGCGCCGGTTACAGCGCTGAAAAGGGCATGCCCTGCATGCCGAACGGAAGTGGTACCGCGATCATCCGCCTTCCCCCAGGGGGAGGGCGTTTTTTTATAGCCGCGTTCCCGCTTCCACGCCGCGCATCATTTCCGCCCTTTGCCGGGCGCATAAGAAAAAAGGAGAGAGCAACCATGACCAACGTGTTGGACACCCTGCGGGAGCGCGGATTCCTTGCCCAGATCACCTATGAGGACGAGCTTTACAAGCAATTGGAAAAAGAGCCCACCACCTTCTATGTGGGCTTTGACCCCACCGCCACCTCCCTGCATTTCGGCCACTTCATCCCCATCATCGCCATGGCCCATATGCAGCGGGCGGGGCACATTCCCATCGCCCTGGTGGGCGGCGGCACAGCCATGATCGGCGATCCCAGCGGCAAAACCGATATGCGCAAGATGATGACCGTTGAAACCATCGATCACAACGTTTCCTGCATCAAAAAGCAGATGGAGCGCTTTATTGAGTTCGGCGAGGGCAAGGCCCATATCGTCAACAACGCCGATTGGCTGCGGGGCCTGGGCTATATGGAATTCATCCGGGACATCGGCTCCCTCTTCTCGGTGAACCGCATGCTGGCGGCGGAATGCTATAAACAGCGGCTGGAGCGGGGGCTCACCTTCCTGGAGTTTAACTACATGCTGATGCAGAGCTACGATTTCCTGCAATTGTTCAAGCATTACGGCTGCCGCCTGCAAATGGGCGGCGACGATCAATGGAGCAATATGCTCTCCGGCGCGGATCTGATCCGCCGCAAGGAACACGAGGCCGCCTTCGCCTGCACCTTTAAGCTGCTGATGAACCACGAGGGCAAGAAAATGGGCAAAACGGAAAAGGGCGCCCTGTGGCTGGATCCCGCCCTCTGCACCCCCTACGAATTCTACCAATACTGGCGCAATATCGCGGATCAGGATGTGGAAAAATGCCTGAGGCTGCTCACCTTCCTGCCCATGGACGAGGTGAACCGCCTTTCCCGCCTGGAGGGCAGCGAAATCAACGAGGCGAAAAAGGCCCTGGCCTTCGAATGCACCAAGCTGGTGCACGGCGAGGAGGAGGCCCAGAAGGCCCAGCTGGCGGCGGCGGCGCTCTTTGCAGGCGGCGCGGCGGCGGACGTGCCCACCTTCGCCTGGACGCAGGCGCAGCAGGCGGAGGATAACCGCCTTACCACGCTGCTGCATCTGTGCGGCCTGTGCCAGAGCCGCGGCGACGCCCGCAAGCAGGTGCAGCAGGGCGCTGTGGTGATGAACGAGCAAAAGGTGACGGATATCGACGCCGTTATCACCCCCGATATGATTCCCACCGACGGCCTGCTGCTGCGCAAGGGCAAAAAGAATTATTGCCGCGTGGTGCTGCAATAATGCCAGGCGATTACAAAACTCTGCGCCAGGCGGCCAGCGATGAATTCATCGTGCAGAAAAGCCGCTTTATCGGCTATGCCGCCCCTTGCGAAAGCGAGGAGGCAGCGCTGGCCTTTCTGCGCTCCATTCGGGAAAGGCATAAGGACGCTTCCCATAACTGCTACGCCTATATCATCGGGGAAAACGCGGGCATTATGCGCTATAACGACGACGGCGAGCCTGGAGGCACCGCGGGCATGCCCATCATCGAGGTGATGAAGCAGCGGGGCGTGGTGAATTGCTGCGTGGTGGTCACCCGCTATTTCGGCGGCGTGCTGCTGGGGGCGGGCGGCCTGGTGCGGGCCTACAGCCACGGCTGCGCGATCGCCCTCAGCGCCGCCCAGGTGGTGCGGATGGAGCTGAGCCGCCGCCTGCTGCTGGACGTGCCCTATCCCCTGTGGGATCGGGTGAACCACGCCCTGAAAAGCCTGCCCCAGATCACCGAGGATACCGCCTTTGGCGCTTCGGTGGAGGCCACGGTGCTGGTGCGGGAAAAGGATGAAAGCGCCGTTATGGAAAAGCTCACCGCCTTAACGGACGGGCGGCTGGATTTTCTGGAATTGGACGCGCTGCATTATCCCTGGCCCGAAGGCTGAGCGTCTTCCAGCCAGGAAGGCCGCCTTAAAATGCGAAATTTCTTGCCGGCCGGCATGTAAACGGATCATCAGGTTTTTCCCAGTCCCATACGGCTTTCTAGGAGAAGATGTGGGGGAATCGTTCTTCAGCTTACAAAGAACGGTTCCCCCGCATATTTGTATCTTTTTTCATTTTCCCGCCGCGTTCCGGGGCGGCGGAGGCGGCGTTGGATCGTCGGTTAATTCCAGCAGATAGTCGGTGCTCACGCCATAAAACCGGGCCAGTGCGCGCAGAATTTCCAGCGGCATCATATGCTGCCCCGTTTCGTAATAGGAATAAGAGCGCTGCGGAAGGCCCAGCTGCGCCGCCAGGGCGGACTGGGTCAGATCATGATCCTCCCGCAAATCCCGAATGCGGCGATATACAGCCACGCTGAACCCCTCCTTTGCAATGTTGTCCTTAGCATTGTAAAGAAAGCTGGTCGTTTTATTCATTTGTAGATCGATTTATTCTATTGACAGATTTTCTATCATGGCGTAATATATTGAAAAAAGGAGGAATTTGGAAATGGATCCTTACCACGATAATTATTTCCGCGCTTATGCGGCGCTGGCCGACCTGCGCGATGAGATAACGCAGATCATGCAGGAATTGGAAGATCACCTTCTGGAGGGCGAACCGTCCGCGGAAAAAGAGACGCTCTTTCCCATTCGAAAAACAGCGCCGGGTTTAGAAGAGGAGTAATCACCCGGACGCGGCCAAAAAATGCGCGCGCCGCGCCTGGGGGGCTTGCATTTTTTTCGCGCTTCCTGTATAATGCAAATAATTTCACAGGCAATGCGCGGGAGCAAAACGGCTTAAGCGAAAGAGAGCGCGTCCTCGGCTGAAAGCGCGCGGCAAGCTGTTCCCCCGCCCGCGCGCCCGCGGCCAATCCCCGCCGGCTCGCCCCCGATACCGGGCGCGAAAGCCGGGCGCTTAACGCGCCAAGCAAGGTGGTACCGCGAAGCATTCCTTCGTCCCTGCAAAGGAACGGGGCCTTTATTTTTTTGAGGAGGGAAATCTCATGGCCAAGGAAAAAAAGCAGGAATTTGTGCAGCATATCACCCCCCGGGACGAGGACTTTTCCCAATGGTATACCGACGTGGTCACCCAGACCGACCTGATGGATTACACCCCCGTTCGGGGCTGCATGGCGCTCAAGCCCTACGGCAACCGCATCTGGGAGCTGATTCACGAGCAGCTGGACGCCATGTTCAAAGAAACAGGGCATGAAAACGTATCCATGCCCATGCTGATTCCCGAATCCCTGCTGCTCAAGGAGGCGGATCATGTGGAGGGCTTCGCCCCCGAGGTGGCGTGGGTCACCCAGGGGGGCGCCGAGCCTTTGTCCGAGCGCCTGGCCGTTCGCCCCACCAGCGAAACCATTTTCTGCACGATGTTCTCCAAATGGGTGCAGTCCTACCGCGATCTGCCGCTGAAATATAACCAGTGGTGCTCCGTGATGCGCTGGGAAAAGACCACCCGCCCCTTCCTGCGCACGGCGGAATTCTGGTGGCAGGAGGGCCACACCGTCCACGCCACCGCCCAGGAGGCCGAGGAAGAAACCCAGCAGATGCTGAACGTGTTTAAAACCTTCTGCGAAAAGAACCTGGCCATTCCTGTTTTCGCGGGACAGAAATCCGAAAAGGAAAAATTCGCCGGGGCGCAGGCCACCTATTCCATCGAGGCCATGATGCAGGACGGCAAGGCGCTCCAGGCGGGCACCAGCCATAATTTCGGCACCAATTTCTCCGTGCCCTTCGATATTAAATACCTTTCCAAGGAAGGCAAGCTGGAATACTGCCATGAAACCAGCTGGGGCTCCTCCACCCGCCTGATCGGCGCCATCATCATGACCCACGGCGACGAGCGCGGCCTGAAGCTGCCCCCCATGATCGCCCCCTTCCAGGCGGTGATTCTGCCCATCGCGGCCCATAAGGGCGGCGTGATGGAAAAGTGCGAGGAAGCGTTCCAGGCCCTCAAGGCCGCCGGAATCCGCGTGAAGCTGGACGACCGGGACAACGTATCCCCCGGCTGGAAATTCAACGAGTGGGAGCTCAAGGGCGTGCCCGTGCGTCTGGAAATGGGGCCCCGGGATATTGAAAACGGCGTGGCCACCGCCATGCGCCGGGATACCTTCGAAAAGATCACCATCCCGCTGGATAACCTGGCCCAGGGCGTGCAGGAGCTGCTGAAGGATATTCAGGAGAATATGTTCAAAATCGCCGATGAATTCCGTCTGGCCCACACCAAGGACGTGCATACCTACGACGAACTGAAGGAACAGGTGAACGGCGGCTACGCCCGGGCCATGTGGTGTGGCGACCGGGCCTGTGAGGATAAGATCAAGGCGGAAACCAACGCCACCTCCCGCAACATGCCCTTCGACCAGACCCCCATCGGCGATACCTGCGTTTGCTGCGGCCGGAAGGCGACCAAGGTCATATATTTCGCCAAGGCGTATTAAGGGTCCTAGATGCCCGCGTATAAAAGCCGCGGGCTGCGAAAAGAAAAAAATATAGATCGCGGGGGAACCGTTCTTTGAAAGCCAAAGAACGGTTCCCCCGCGCTTCCTTCAGGAAAGTCGCATGGGTTGAACGGAATCAAGCGGTTTTCCTGCCTTCCCGGCGGCAGAAAGAAGCCCGCCGTTGGCCGCGGCTGCGGCTTCTTCGCCACGGGAATGCGTTTTTTTACAGCGCCTTTCTTTATCGCGTTCCCCTCGCCTACGCCGTTTCCACAATCAAATCGGCGCTTTCCACCGGTATCGCCCGGCGCAGCTCCGCAAGGGGCAGTTCCACCTGATAGCCCACCCTGCCCGCGCTGAAGCAGATTTTCGGCTGCGCTTCGGCGGTTTTGTGGATGAAGGTGCGGAAGAGTTTTTTCATCCCGATGGGCGAGCAACCCCCGTGGATATAGCCCGTCAGGGGCAGCAGCTCCTTGCTTTTGAGCATTTCCAGCGCCTTCTCCCCCGCTGCGGCGGCCGCCTTTTTTAAATCCAGCTCCTCCGCCACGGGAATCATGAACACATAATGCTCCCTGCTCTTCCCCACCGTCACCAGGGTTTTGAAGGTGGCCGCGGGATCCTTGCCCAGGGCCGCCGCCACCTCCACGCCGCTGATTGCCTCCGAATCCGCGTAGCAATAATCCTGATAGGGGATTTTCAGGCGATCCAGAATTCGCATCACGTTGGTCTTTTCGGGCTTGCCCATTGCAGGGGCCTCCCTTACTTTTTTAAAATGAATTATTCCAGGGGCTGGCCTTCCTCAATGAGCTTGAACATATCGATGCGGCGCTGATGGCGGCCGCCCTCAAATTCGCCCTTCACCCAGATTTCTGTAATCATCTTGGCCAGCTCGGGGGCCACCACCCGGCCGCCCATGGCCAGCATATTCGCGTCGTTATGGGCGCGGCTCATCTTGGCGCTGTAGCAATCGGAGCAGCAGCAGCAGCGAATGCCCTTCACCTTGTTGGCGGCGATGGAAATGCCCACGCCCGTGCCGCACAGGATAATGCCCCGGTCGCACCGGCCGGAGGCCACCGCGTTAGCCGCGCGCACGGCGAAAATGGGATAATCCCGGGGATCGCCCTCGAAAATGCCGAAATCCTCGTATTCAACGCCCAGTTCCTTTAAGGTTTCTTCGATGGGGCCCTTCAGCGGCTCTCCCGCCGGATCGCAGGCAATGGCAAATTTCATGTTTTTCTCTCCTTCTGTTGTGGATATTGCATTGCGATAGGATTATACCGCGTTTTGCGTCTTCCGGCAAGCGGCGGAAGAATTTTTGTCTATGAGAAGATAACGCGGGAATGCTCCACCCGAAAAGCCGGATGCAATTTTTGCGGAAGCAAGCGCCTTTCTCCGCTCACCCTGCAAAAAAGCGCTTGCAGCCCGGCCTTTTTCCTCAATCTTAGTCTTTCCCGTTGACATCCCTGGAATTTCCTTTTATAATAAGGGACGGTATGGGCGAAGATGGGGACGGCACTTGTATTGCGGGCTTAGAGAGCGCGGCCTTGGCTGAAAGCCGCGTCCCGCGGCAAAGCGGCCCGACGCCCCGGAGTTCTCCCGCGCATGCGGGCGCTTTCCTGCGTTATCGGGAGAAAAGCGGCGGCGCGGCGCAGGCTGCGGCGCAAGCAGGGTGGCACCGCGAAGATTTCTTCGTCCCATGCGCAAATAGCATGGGCGTGTTTTTTTAGGAGGGATGAATCATGCTGACGCAAGCACCCAAGGGCACCCGGGATATGCTGCCCCAGGACGCCTACCTTTGGCAATGGGTAGAGGAAAAAATGCGGGCGCTGGCCGCGCGCTGGGGCTATCGGGAGGTACGCACCCCCGTGTTCGAGCATACGGAACTGTTCCTGCGGGGCGTGGGCGGCACCACGGATATCGTGCAAAAGGAAATGTATACCTTCCAGGATAAGGGCGGCCGCTCCATCACCCTCAAGCCCGAGGGCACGGCGGGGGTTGTGCGCGCCTTCATCGAAGGACGGCTGTACGCCGAAACGCTCCCCTGCAAAATGTATTATCTCAACAACCCCATCTTCCGCTATGAAAATCCCCAGGCGGGCCGTCTGCGGGAGCATCACCAGTTCGGTATGGAATGCTTCGGCGGCAAGGAGCCCACGGTGGAAGCGGAGTTGATTAACGCGCTGATGACGCTGCTTTCAGAGCTGGGGCTTAAAAACCTTTCCGTGCATATCAATTCCATCGGCTGTCCCGAATGCCGGCCCCGGTATCACCAGGCGCTGAAAAATTACCTGGGCGACCGCATCCAGGAAATGTGCCCCACCTGCCGGGAACGCTTTGAAAAGAACCCTCTGCGCATTCTGGATTGCAAGGAAGAGAAATGCAAGGAAATCGTCAAGGACGCGCCCTCCATTCTGGATTGCCTGTGCGACGATTGCAAAAGCCACTTTGAGCGGCTCCAGGGCCTGCTGAAGGCTCAGAATATCCCCTTCTCCGTGGATCCCCACATCGTGCGCGGCCTGGATTATTACACCAAGACGGTGTTCGAAATCATCATGCAGTCGGGCCGGGAGGGCCTGGCCCTGTGCGGCGGCGGCCGCTACGACGGGCTGGTGGGCCAGCTGGGCGGCCCCGAAACCCCCGCCGCCGGCTTCGGCATCGGCACCGAGCGCATCCTGATGGAGCTGCGCAACGCCAAGCTGCTGCCCCCCTGCCCCAGCGTGGCGGACGTATATGTGGCCAACCTGGGGGCGGATATGGCCGCGCCCGCGTTCGCCTTCGCCCAATCGCTTCGCGCCCAGGGCGTGAAGGCGGAGTGCGATCTGGCGGGCCGCTCGCTCAAGGCGCAGTTCAAATACGCTGATAAAATCGGCGCGCGGCTGGTGATCCTCGTGGGTGGGGACGAATACGCCCGGGGCGATGTGAAAATCCGCGATATGCAAACCAAGGAAGAAGCCGAACTGCCCCTGGAAAAGGCGGCGGAGGAAATTCTGCGCCTGCTCAACGCCTGATTTTCCGCGAAGGCATACTTTTAGAAAAATCGTAATCATAGAATGAAAGGACGCTGCAAACAATGGAAAGGAACCTGATCGGTCAAATCAAAATCGGAGAAACCAACAAAATTCAGGGCTTTGTGGAAAACCTGCGCAATAAGCGCACCATGGCCTTCCTGGTCATCCGGGATTACTCCGGCCGCATCCAGCTGACCATCGAAAAGGAAAAGCATCCCGATTTGGCCGCCCTGGTGGATCAATTGACGGTGGAATCGGTAATCACCGCCGTGGGCCCCGTGGTGGAAAACAGCTTTGTGAAGCTGGGCGGCGTGGAAATGCTGCCCGAAGAAATGGAAATCCTCTCCGTGGCCGAGCCTCTGCCCCTGACCAAGGACGCCGCCATCGATTCCCGGCTGGATTACCGCTGGATCGATCTGCGCTCCGACCGCAACACCCTGATTTTCAAGGCCCAGACCACCCTGGTGGCCTCCATGCGCCAGTTCCTGCTGAACCGGGGCTTCATGGAAATCCACACCCCCAAGCTCATCGGCGCGGCCAGCGAATCGGGCTCCGACGTGTTCGAACTGAAATATTTTGATCGCAAGGCGTACCTCAGCCAGAGCCCCCAGTTCTATAAGCAAATGGCCATGGCCGCGGGCTTCGACCGCATTTTCGAGGTGGGCCCCGTGTTCCGCGCCGAAAAATCCTTCACCAATAAGCACGCCACCGAATTCACCGGCTTCGACCTGGAAATGAGCTATATCACCTCCTTCCGGGATGTGATGCAGATGGAGGCCGAGCTGCTCCAGGACGCGCTGAAAAACGTGCAGGAAAAATACGGCGATCAGATCAAAGAAATTTTCGGCCTGGACACCATCGTGCCCCCCCTGCCCTTCCCCGAAATGAAGCTCAAGGACGTATACGCCGAATTGGAAGCCCGCTACGGCTACACCTGCCCTGATTCCGAAAAGAACGATCTGACCACCGAGGCGGAGCACCTGTGCGCCAAGCTGTCCATGGATAAATTCGGCCATGAATTCCTGTTCGTCACCGATTACGGCCCGGAAAAGCGCGCCTTCTATCATATGCGCGACGAGCACGGCATGCCCCTAGGCTACGATC
This sequence comes from uncultured Clostridia bacterium, assembly GCA_934667105.1. Lineage (GTDB taxonomy): Bacteria > Bacillota > Clostridia > Christensenellales > Aristaeellaceae > RUG563. The sequence continues at coordinate 128,591 of CAKULG010000005.1, read as the reverse complement.
TGATCTGGCGCGGCACCGAAATCACCACCGGCGCCCAGCGCGAGCATCGCTATCCCCAGCTGCGGGCGCAGGCGGATGAAAAGGGCCTGGGCGAGGACGTGAAATTCTACATGGATTTCTTCCGCTACGGCTGCCCGCCCCACGGCGGCTTCGGCCTGGGCGTGGACCGGCTGACCATGCTGCTGCTGGGCATTCCCATTAAGGAGGCCATGTTCATCTTCCGCGGGCCCAACCGCATCACCCCGTAAGGCCCGCCCCTCGCGCCGGTATTTTTGCGCGGCCCCGTCCCCATGTTGCCAAACCGCGCAAAATCTGGTATAATGCTTCTATTCCCTGAAGGAGGTGTATTTGTATGCCGCAGAAGAAGGAGAATCTTCCTGTTAAAGTGGATGTGGATTTGCAAAACGGCGGAACGATTACCTACGCCAACGAAGTGATCGCCACCATCGCGGGCGTGGCCGCCAATGAAATCGACGGTATCGCCGGCATGTGCGTCAGCGGCGGCTTCGGCGAAATTCTGGGCCGCAACCGGAATATCACCAAAGGCGTGAAAGTGGAAGTGGGCAGCCAGGAAGCCGCGGTGGATCTTTATATCATCGTGGAATACGGCAAGCCCATTCAGAAGGTGGCCGGCGAAGTGCAGGAAAACGTGCGCAAGGCGCTGGAAAGCCTCACCGGGCTGCATGTGGTGCGGGTGGATGTGCATGTGCAGGGCGTGAGCTTCGAAAAAGAAAAGAAGGCCGCCCAGACCAGCATCGAAGCCGCCAAGAGCCTGAACCTGGCCGACGCTTCCGCCCCGGAAGCCGCGCCCGCGCCTGAAACCGCCCCCGAAACGCCCGTGGAAGAAGAAGCCCGGCAGGCTCCTGAGGCCGAGACCCAAGCGCCCCAGGCGGAGGAAGCGGACGAAACGCCCTGCCCCTGCTGCTGCCAGGCGGAGGAAGACGCCGCCCCCGAGGAAGCCGTCCCGGAAGCCGCGGCGGATGCTGAAGAAGCGTCCGATCCGGCGCAGAACTGATCGTGCCCGGCAAGGAGGGAAGCATCATGAAAATCCGGTTCTGGGATCGCTTGATCCTCTTCCTCGGCGCGGTAATTACTATCGCCGCAGGCGCGTTCCTGCTGGCGCTGGGCGTGCAGGTGCTGGGGGTGGATCTGAATATGCTGCCCCTGCCCGTGCGCATCGCCTGCATCGCGGGAGGCGCGGTTCTCATTCTTTTCGGCGCGTACCTGCTGGCCCTGCCCCATAAGCTCAATTCCCACAAGCACGATTTCATCGTGCAGCAAACGGAAAACGGCGAATTGCGCATCGCGGTGAAGGCCGTGGAAAACCTGGTGCAGAAATGCATCGACATGCATGAGGAAATCAACCTGGTGGCCATGCGCGTGCGCAACGGACGCGAGGGCGTGACCATCGATCTGAAAATTTCCCTGGCCAATAACATTTCCATCCCCCTGGCAGTGGCTTCCCTGCAAAAACAGATTAAGCAATACCTGGTGGCCTCTTCCGGCATCGATGTGCGGGAGGTGCGCGTGACGGTGGAAACCGCTCAGGCGGCGGCGGGGAACTCCCCCTATCTGGTGCCCGCAGAAAGCGAGGAGCGCCAGCAGCCCGAACCCCGAGAAAAGCAAAAGGTGCCCATGCACCAGCGCATTTTTGGCCGGGGCGAGGCCGCGCCCGCCGAGGCGCAGCCCGAGGCCCTCAAGGCGGAAACGCCCGTGCCGGAGGCAGCCCCTGTGGAAAAGTCCCAGGCGGACGCGCCCGCGCCGGAAGCCCCTGAGACGGAAAATGAAACGCCCGCAGAAGTAAAGGAGGGCGAAGAAAATGAATGAAAAATGGAAAAATTTCTTTCGGCATTGCTTCCAGATCGGTACGCCTGAATGCGCCGTATTTTTCAGCGTGGCGGCCATGGTGCTGGCGTTGCTGTTCCTGACCATCGGCTTCTGGCAAACGCTGCTGGTGGCCGCGCTGGTGGCCCTGGGCGCTTTCCTGGGCGGCGTGAAGGATAAAAAAGAATGGGTGCGCGGCACGGTGAATAAGCTGTTCCCGCCCAAGCAGAACATCCCCTTCCGGGAAACCCGCAGGGATCTGGACGACGCGCTGCAAAACGCACAGGAGCAGCATACGCAGAACAAAGAATAATTTTTGAGGAACGGGGTAGATTCCCATGGCGCGAAAAACGGCGCGGGCTGCGGCCGTGCAGATGGAATATGAAAATATACTGGGCGGCGACGGCGGCGAGGATACGCTGCGCGGGCTGATTGAATTCACGCCCGAGGAGGACGACCAGGCCTATATCGACGGCATTCTCTCGGGCGTGCAGGCGCACGCGGCGGAGCTGGATGCGCTGATTGAAAAATGTTTGAAGGGCTGGGCGCTGGATCGCCTGGCCAAGGTGGATCTGGCCATTCTGCGCGTGGCTGCCTACGAGCTGGCATACACCCAGGATACGCCGGACGCCGTGGTGATCGACGAGGCCGTCACCCTTGCCAAGCGCTTCGATTGCCCCCAGGCGGGCAAATTCATTAACGGCGTGCTGGCCGCCGCCCTGGCGTGCCTGCATGAGGAAAAAGGAGCCGACGCATAATGCTTGCGTTGGGCGTGGATACCAGCTGCTACACCACCTCTGCGGCGCTGTGCTCGGATAGCGCTTCGCCGCGGCAGGCGCGGAAGCTATTGCCCGTTCCTGCGGGAGAACGCGGCCTTCGCCAAAGCGAGGCCGTTTTTGCGCATGTAAGACAGCTTGCGCAAGTGGTGGAGGAAGCGTGCCAGGACCGGACGGAGCCCATCTCCTGCGTGTGCGCTTCCCGCGCTCCCCGGGACGACGTCGCCTCCTACATGCCCGTTTTCCAGGTGGGGGCCGCCTTCGGCCGTTCGCTGGCGGCGGCGCTGGGGGTTCCCTTTTACGAAACCAGCCACCAGCAGGGTCATATCCGCGCCGCGCAGTGGGGCACGGGCCTGAAGGCGGAGCGCTTTCTGGCCCTCCACCTTTCCGGCGGCACCACCGACGTGCTGCTCAAGGAAGGTGCCGCGCTGCATCCCCTGGGCGCGGCCATGGATTTGCATGCGGGCCAGCTGGTGGATCGCGTGGGCGTGGCCCTGGGGCTTCCCTTCCCCTGCGGCCCGCATCTGGAGCGGCTGGCCCGGCAGGGCAAAAGCGCCGCGCGGGTGCCGGTGAGCCTGGATGAGCAGGCCCTTGCCTGCCATTTTTCCGGGGCGGAGGCGCAATTGCAGCGCATGATCGCCGGGGGCGAGCGGCCCGAGGACGTGGCGGCGGAGGTATACAGCGCGCTTTGCCGCACGGTGCTGCGGCTGCTGGCTGCGGCGGCCCGAAAGACGGACGTGCGGGACGTGCTGCTGGCAGGGGGCGTGGCCTCCTCGCAATTGCTGCGGGAGTTGCTGCTGGAACGCAATGAAAAGCGCCGGACAGGCCTGCGCCTTTTCTTCGGGCGGCCCGAATTTTCGGGGGATAACGCCGTGGGCGTGGCGCTGCTGGGCCTGGAACGGCTGCAAAAGGAGGAAGCGCCTCATGGCGATCATTCTTGACGGCAGGAAAATGGCCGCCGCACTGGCGGAGGAGCAAAAGGCCCGGGTGGACGCGCTGCGGGCGCGGGGCGTGGGCGTTGGCCTGGCCGTGGTGCTGGCCGGAGAGGATCCCGCCAGCCAGATCTACGTCCGCAATAAAGAAGCGGCCTGCCATGCCCTGGGCATTTTTTCCCAGACGGTGCGCCTGCCCCAGGCCGTGAGCCAGCAGGAATTGGAGGCCGTGCTGCGCGCCCTGTGCCAGGATGCGCGGTTTGACGGTGTGCTGCTGCAATTGCCCCTGCCCGGCCATTTGGACGCGGCGGCGGCGCTGCAATGCATTCCGCCCGAAAAGGATGTGGACGGCTTTCACCCCGTAAACGCCGGGCGGCTGCTGGCCGGGGAGCCCTGCACCGTTCCCTGCACGCCTAAGGGCGTTCTGCATATGCTCAAGCAGGCGGGCGTTCCCCTGGCGGGAAAGGACGCCGTGGTGGTGGGCCGCAGCAATATTGTGGGCAAGCCCATGGCGCTGCTGCTGCTGCAGGAGAATTGTACCGTCACCCTGTGCCATTCCCGCACGGAAAATCTGGCCGCCCATACCCAGCGGGCGGATATTTTGGTGGCCGCAGTGGGCAAGCCCGGCTTTATCACGGCGAACATGGTGAAGCCCGGGGCTGCGGTGATCGACGTGGGAATCAACCGCACGGCCGCAGGCCTGCGCGGGGATGTGGATTTTGAAGCCGTCGCGCCGATAGCGGGGTGGATTTCCCCCGTGCCGGGGGGCGTTGGGAAAATGACCATCGGCATGCTGATGGAGAACACCATTCAGGCTGCCGAAAGAAAGGCGCGGTAACATGGCCTGGACGCTGACCGTATCCGAACTGAACGACTATGTGCGCCGGGCGCTGGCCAGCGACCCCTCCCTGCGCTTCCTTTCCCTGCGGGGAGAAATCAGCGATTTTAAGCGCTACGCCTCAGGCCATTGGTATTTCACCCTCAAGGATGAGCAAAGCCGCATTCAGTGCGTCTTCTTCCGCGCCCATAATCAGCAGCTGCGCTTCACGCCGGAAAACGGCATGAAGGTGATTTTGCAGGGCGCGGTGGGGCTGTATCCCGCCTCGGGCAGCTATCAATTTTATGTGGAGGGCATGACCCAGGACGGCGTGGGCGAGTTATACCTGAAATACGAGGCGCTGAAGGCCAAGCTGCTCAAGGAAGGGCTTTTCGATGTGACGAAAAAGCGGCCTTTGCCGCTGCTGCCCCGGGCGGTTGGCGTTGTCACTTCCCGCTCCGGCGCGGTGATTCACGATATCGCCACCGTCACCCGACGCCGCTATCCCGCCATGCAGTTGATTCTGCGGCCCGCCCAGGTGCAGGGCGAGGGCGCGGCGGAGGATATCGCCCGGGGCATTGCGGAAATTTCCGCGCTGCCCCAGGTGGACGTTATTATCGTGGGGCGGGGCGGCGGATCGCTGGAGGATTTATGGGCTTTCAATGAAGAAATTGTGGTGCGCGCCATCGCGGCCTGCCCGGTGCCAGTGGTATCGGCGGTGGGCCACGAGGTGGATGTGACGCTGTCCGATCTGGCGGCCGATCTGCGGGCCGCCACCCCCTCCGCTGCGGCGGAGCTGTGCGTGCCTCAGCGCGAGACGCTGCTTTCCACCATCGGCAAGCTGGCCGCCGCCCTGGAGCGGGCGGGGCAAAACAGCCTGCTCAGCCGCCGGGCCGCCCTGGCGCAATATGAAAAGCGGCTGGCCGCCCGGCACCCCGCGGCCCAGATCAAAAACGCCCAGGCGCGCAAGGATATCCTATCGCAAAAGCTAAGCGCGCTGATGGAGCGGCAGCTTACGGCCCGGCAGGCGCGCATCGCCCAGCTTTCGGAAAAGCTGACGGCGCTTGGCCCGCGCCAGGCCCTGAACCGGGGCTACGCCGTGGTGCTGGCAGAGGGACAGGCCATTTCCAGCGTGGAACAGGCCCTGCCCGAAATGACGCTGCTGCTGCGAGACGGCCGCCTGGATGTGCGGACGGCCCGGATACGGAAGGAGGATCCCTTTGGCGAAGAAACAACCGAGCTTTGAAGAAAAGCTGCTGGAACTCGAGGCGCTGGTGCGCAAAATGGAGGAAGGCTCGCTGCCGCTGAATGAATCGCTGGCGGCCTACGAGGAGGGCATGAAATTATCCAAGGCCCTCACGGCGGAATTATCCGCCGCCGAAAAGCGCATGCTGGAATTATCCGGCGGGGAAGCCGTGCCCATGGAGGACGCGCCATGAATTACGAAGCGCAGTATCAGGCCTATCGCAAAAAAATTGAGGCGGCGTTGGAGGCCCTGCCCATGGCCGACGCGCCGGAGCAATTACGCTCCGCCATGCGCTACAGCCTGCTGGCAGGGGGCAAGCGGCTGCGGGCGGCGCTTTTGCTGGCCGCCTGCGAAATGACGGGGGGCGATGCGGAAGCGGCCATGCCCTTTGCCTGCGCGGTGGAAATGATCCACGCCTATTCCCTGATTCATGACGATCTGCCTGCTATGGATAACGACACCCTGCGCCGAGGAAAGCCTACCAATCATGTGGTTTACGGCGAAGCGCTGGCCATTCTGGCAGGGGACGGGCTGCTGACCCACGCCTTTGAAATCATGGCCGTGCAGCCCCATCCCAAGGCGCTGGACGCGCTGCGGGAGTTGGCGCTTTCCGCGGGTGTGGGCGGCATGCTGGCGGGGCAGACGCTGGATGTGACGCTGGAAGGCACGGCCCCCACCCCCGAGTTGGTGGAAAAAATCCACCGTGGGAAAACCTCCGCCCTGATGGCGGGGCCGGTGGCCGCCGGGCTGCTACTGGGCGGCGCGGGGCCGGAGGCGGTGGCCGCAGGCCGCGTCTACGGGGTGCATCTGGGCCTGGCCTTTCAGATTGTGGACGATCTGCTGGATCTGGAGGGAGACGCTCGGCTGCTGGGCAAATCCACCGGCAAGGACGCGGCGGAGGGCAAGCTGACCTGGCCCGCCTGCGTGGGCGCGGAGCAGGCGCGCAGGGATGCGCAAGCCCATATTCAGGCCGCCGTGGACGCGCTGAACTGCTTCGGAAATAAGGCGGAATTTTTGCAGGCCCTTGCGCAGGCCACCCTGCATCGCGTAAAATAAAGGGGAAAAAAGCGCGGAAGGACGAACGGATTGTGAACGGGATCATGGATTTGCTGCAAAACCGCGTGCTGCAATGCGCGGCGCTTTCCTGGGTGGCCGCCCAGGCCATCAAGGTGCTGTTGAATTTCTGGATGGAGAAAAAGCTGGATTGGCGGCGCGCCTTCGGCATGGGGGGCATGCCTTCCTCCCACAGCGCTTTCGTATTTTCCCTGGCGCTGATGACGGGGCTGCGGGAGGGCTTCGGCTCCACCTATTTCGCCCTGGCCTTCGCGCTGATGGCTGTGGTGATTTACGACGCCATGGGCGTGCGGGCGGAAACGGGCCGCCAGGGCGCGGTGCTCAACCGCATCCTGCGGGAGTTGCTTATCGAGGGCCAGCCCATTACCGAGGCGCGGCTGAAGGAACTGGTGGGCCATACGCCGCTGGAAGTGTGCGGCGGCGTGCTGTTGGGGCTGATTATGGTGTTGATTATGGCGTAAACGCTATCATTTTAAAGGAGGAACAATCATGGATTCATTCTTGGAGGAAGTTGTCGTCAAGCGGAAAAGGGGCCTGGAAGGCCTGCTCTACGCCCTGTCCTGGGTGATGCTGGTGCTCTTTGGGCTGTACGCCTTTCTGCAATTGCAGAACGTCACCCTGGTGCTGAGCACCGAGGGCTTTTCCACCTCCGTGCTTATCTACGCGGCGCAGCTAGTGATCTTCGGCGGCGCGGCGGTGCTGCTGTTCCTGCGCAAGGATCAGATCAAGATGGAATACGAATACACCTTCACCAACGGACAGATGGATTTCGCTCAAGTGTTCAACAATAAAAAGCGCAAGAACCTGGGCACCATGAACGTGCGCAATGTTGAAGCCTGCGGCCTGGTCGCCTCCGGCTCCTTCCAGCGGTATATCAATATGCCGGGGGTGAAGCGCACCAATTGGTTCCTGAACCGGGAAGCGGAGCTGTTCTATTTCTACTTCCAGAAGGATAACAACAAGCGCATCATCATCATCGAGCCCAGCGAGGAAATGATCGGCCTGATTAAGAAATACATTTCCCAGGGCGTTTGGCAGAACAACTGAAAAGAGGCCGCAATATGCCCATCTATCTAGATAACAGCGCCACCACCCGGCCCACGGAGGCCGTCGTGGCGGCGATGGCGCGCTGCATGCAGGAGGAATATTTCAATCCCTCCGCCCTGTACGCCCCCGCCATGGTTCCCGCCCGGGGGCTGCGCGCCTGCCGCGAGGCCATCCTTTCCGCCGTCCATGCCAAGGGCGGCAGCGCCGTGATTTGCACCTCCGGCGGCACGGAGGCGGATAACCTGGCCATCCTGGGCCGCCTTTTTTCAGAACGAAACGGCGGACGCGTGCTCTACAGCGCCGGGGAGCACCCGGCGGTAAAGGAAGCGTGCCTGGAGGCGGCGGGGCTGGAAGCGCTGCCCATCCCCTACGACGGCGAGGGGCTGGTGGATCTTGCCGCCCTGCGGGAATTGCTCACGCCGGATACCAAAATGATCTGCTGCATGCAGGTGAATAACGAAACAGGGGCGATTCAGCCCCTGGCAGAAATCGCCCGGCTGCGGCGAGAGCTGGCCCCGAACGCGCACTTTCATGTGGACGGGGTGCAGGGCTTTCTGCGTGTTCCCTTTGACATGGCCGCCTTGCAGGCGGATACATACGCCCTTTCGGGCCACAAAATTCACGGGCCCAAGGGAATCGGCGCGTTGGTGTGCGCCCCGGGAGTAAAGCTGCATCCCCGTGCCGTGGGCGGCGGGCAGGAGGGCGCGCTGCGCTCCGGCACGGAAAACACCCCCGGCGTGGCGGGCCTGCTGGCCGCCATCCGGAATTTCCCCCGGGAAAACGACCTGCGGGCTGTAAAGCTGCGCCTATGGGCCTGCCTGAAGGCGGCCATCCCCCAGGCCAGCGTCAACGGCCCCGCCCCCGATTCGCCCCAGGCCGCGCCCCATATCCTGAATGTATCCCTGCCGCCTGTGCGCTCCGAAACCATGCTCCATGCCCTGGAGGGCGAGGGCATTTATGTGGGCATGGGCTCCGCCTGTTCCTCCCATAAGCAGAAGGTGAGCCCCGTGCTCCAGGCCATGCATACGCCCCGGCCGCTGGCGGAATCCGCGCTGCGCTTCTCCCTCTGCCCCGAAAACACGGCGGAGGAAATGGAGCAGGTGGCGGCGGCCTGCCTGAGGCAATACCAGATTCTTTCCAAATACCAGAGAAGATAAGCGATATTCCGCGCAGAAAAGCCAATGGAATATCCCCAAAAACCGGCCCGCGGGCCCGCGCTGGCCCCGGCAATCAGGAGGATGCCTTTTTATGCGAAAGCTGCTGATGGTACGCTATGGCGAAATTTATTTAAAGGGCCTGAACCGGCCTTATTTTCTTCGGGCGCTGGTGAGCCGGGTGAAGGAGGCTGCGCGGCCCTTCGGGGGCAAGGTGTGGCTGCACGACGCGCGCATTTTTATCAGCGATATGCAGGATGCGGACGCTTGTCTGGAACGGGTTTGCAAGGTGTTCGGCGTGCATTCCGTGTGCCCCGCCATTGAAATGGAAAAGGATAATTTTGAGGCCCTGTGCGAACAGGCCAGCCAGATGATGCGCGATGTGAACGGCACCTTCAAGGTGGAGGCCCGCCGGGCGGATAAACGCTATTTCCTCGATTCCCCCCAGATTAATCAGCGGCTGGGCGAATATGTGCTGATGCACAACGAGGATCATTTGAAGGTGGATGTGAAAAAGCCGGAGCATATCCTGTCGGTGGAAATTCGGGATCAGGCCTATCTGTATTGCCGGGTGTATCCCGCCGTGGGCGGCATGCCGGTGGGCACGGGCGGCAAGGCAGCCCTGCTGCTTTCCGGCGGCATCGACAGCCCGGTGGCGGGCTATATGATCGCCAAACGGGGCGTACAGCTGGTGGCGGTGCATTACCATTCCTTCCCCTATACCAGCGAACAGGCCAAGCAGAAGGTGCTGGATCTGGCGAAAATCCTTTCGGAATACTGCTGCGGCATCAAGGTATATGTGGTACCCTTCACCGAGATTCAGATGCAGATTCACGAAAAATGCCCCGAGGATTACACCACCCTCATCATGCGCCGCTATATGATGCGCATCGCGGAGCGCATCGCCCAGAATGAGAACGCCCTGGCGCTGATTACCGGCGAATCGGTGGGCCAGGTTGCCAGCCAGACCATGGAGGCGCTGCAAACCACCGACGCGGTGGTTTCCATGCCTGTGTTTCGGCCGCTGATCGGCTTTGACAAGATCGATATTATCGAATACGCCCAGAAGATCGGCACCTATGAAACTTCCTCCCTGCCCTATGAGGATTGCTGCACGGTGTTCACCCCTCGCCATCCCGCCACAAAGCCGAAAATGGCCAAAATTCTGGAGGGCGAAGAAAAGCTGGAGCAGGAAGCCCTCATCGCCGCTGCGGTGAAAAACGCGGAAATCGTGGAATTGTAAAATATTGCATCCTAAAAAACGCGCCCGGGAGTTGCAAAGCGACCGCTCAGGCGCGTTTTTTTTACAAGGAAAGCGTGATTTCGCGGGCCGCTTCGGTCAGTTCCAGCCGCCCGAAGGAATGGCGAAGGGTGAAATCCTCCGCAAACACCCGCGCATAAACGCGGTCAACGTAGGCCGGTCGCGCCTCCGGATGCGCGGCCAGAATGCGCCGCAGGGCGCACAGAGCGTGCAAAAATAGATTAGCGTAATAGTCCCCCGGCTCCGGGGCGTAAGCGTCCGGGCGAATTTCCACCCCCCGCAGCACCGCATCCCCCGTAAGAATTTCCATCAGCCACGGCAGGGATTCCGCATCCCCCATGCGGCCCAGAAGCATAATGGCTTTCATCGCGTCCGGATAATGAACAGCTCCCACGGCTGCCTGGGGATGCTGACGAAAATCGCGGGCCATAGCCCGCAGCTTGGGCAGGGCAAATTTTCCGCCCAGCATGCCGGCGGCCAGGGCGCTGTTTCGGGAAAGCGGTTCCTCCCCCGCCTTCACCCAGGGGCGAAGCATGGAAAGCCCCGCTTCCCCGCTTTTCCGCAGCGCCCAAAGGGACGTCCCCGGCGCATCGGAGGCCAGGCCCATCTCGATTTCCTCCGGGGTGCGCGGAAACGAAAGCGGGACGTGCGCACCTGTTTCACGCAAAATTTTCGCATCGTCCCAGGGCGCGTCCTGGCTGTCGTCCAGGCAGCCGGTTTCTCGAAGCAGCCGCGCCAGCAATTCATATTTTACGCTTCGAAGCGGCGCATTTTCCTGCACTGCCAGAAAGGCCCAGGCCGCCGCGGCCTCGCCGCTTTTTTCCATATCGCGCTTCATGCGCACGCCTGTGGAGAAATCATGATCCACGCCCATACACCGGCCTGCAACCAGAATTCCTTCCAGCCCTCGGGGAAGCAGCGCACCCATGGGAACGCCCACCGACACCCGGGCCCGGCTAAGGGCGGCGATCAATTGGAAATCCTGCTGCGCCTCGTCCTCCAGCGCCATATCCCGATTGATATTATCCACCAAAGAAGCGGAATAGAACAGCGGCCGCGCCGTTCGCGCGCCTGCAAGATAGGCGGCAAAGGAAAGCGTTTCCTCCGCTTCAATTCGCCGTCCCTCCCGAATGCCCGGCGTCACCCCCGTGAATACCGTCCGCCCGCCGTCGCCCTCCCGGCACAGCTCGCCGGGAAGGGAGGCCGCCTCCAAAAGCGCACGGGTATAGCCCTGCGCGTTCGCATAGCGGGTGCGGCCGCATAGCTGCCAGCCGCCGCGAATCCAGCGCTCCTCCGCCAGCACGGCGCGCACCAGGGAAAAGCTCATGGCGTTTCCGTCCGCCGCCCGAAGGGGCTGCGTCCTGCCCCCGGCCAGGCACACCGCGTCCGCCTCCCCCGTCGCGTCAATCAGCACCCGGCAGCCCACTTGAACAACCGCGTCCCCGTGAACGCAGCGCGCGCCCACCACCCGGTTTTTCTCCAAATATACGCCGAGAATTTGTGCGTCATACCAGATCCGCGCCCCCGCTTCCAGGGCGGCTTCTTCCAGGCAACGGCATTTCAGCGCGGGCGGCAGGCTTTCCTCCGTGGCCTTTGGCAGGCGGGAAGGGGTGTAAGCCCCGGCGGCAATCAGCGCCTGACAGCGGGCGTTGATTTCTTCCGCCGCGCCGCCCCGCGTGCCGTAATAATAATCCACCACGCCGCTCATGCCGCCCTGACCGCCCATGCCCGTGCTCCGTTCCACCCCCAGCACGGACAGCCCGCGCGCTGCGGCGCACCAGGCGGCCACCGCGCCCGCCGTTCCCAGCCCAACCACCAGCACATCCGCCTGCTCCTCAAAGACGGCCCGCACTTCCGTGAAACGCGCCTGGCCCTCTACCCAATATTGATAGCGCATGCCGCACCTCCCGCATAAGCCTCCGCCGGGCCGCCAAAGGAGGCGGAGGGCAAATACCACATACCGTTCTCCAATTGCCGACACACCGGGCGGTCAAATTCGTAGAAAAACGAGGAAGCCACCGCGGCCAACTGCCAGCCCGCCAGCACGTCCTCCCGCGCCGCCAGAAAACGCCGGTGCAGGCGCCGGCGCGCGGCGGGCCAATCCGCCTCGCGGGGAAGCGCCAGGCGGAAAATACGCTCGCAACGCAGCGTGCCCTGCACAATATCCCAATCCTCCCCCCGCGCGCAAGCAATTTCTTCCCCTCCGACGCAGCACAACTGCGCGCAGAGATATTTTTTCCACATGTCCGCGGCGGCCGCTCCCGGCTGCGCGTCATGGGTCGTCAGCAGCAGGCGCTCCGCCACGCAGGCGTGAAGCCCTTCCGCATCCATAAAATTAAGCGCATATCCGCCCGGACAGGGCCGCGCCTCCAAAAGCCTGGTGAAAAGGCGCGGCTCCGCGGCCGATTCCTTCAGCCTTCCGGCCAGGAGAGGAGATAGCCCGGCGGGGTGCAGCCGTCCTACCGCATCCATCACTCCCGTTTCCAGGCACGCCCGAAAAAAGGGCGCCGTTTGATCGCCCGCGTATGGCGCGGCGCACATAGCGGCGCCAAATTCCGCGCCCAGCAGCATGCCCTTTTCCAGCAGAAGCGCGCCTTCCCCCCAGGCCGCCGCCGCGGCGACCCCTGCCGTGGTCGCGCCCACGATTGCCAAAGCCACTTTTTTCATCTGTTTTCCTTTCATGAATTAAAAAAATATTTTTGCGCGGCGCATGCAAAAATGCCGGCAGCGCGCGCTGCCGGCAAGGCTTGCGATCACTTGCCGAAATTGACCTGCTGCGTCAGTTCAACCAGCCGATCCATCCCCATGGCCCTGAGTTCGTCCACATAGCTGTTCCACTGGGCGTCATCGTTGATATCCCGGCCGCCGGTCACAAATTCCGCCACGGATTGCGCCACATATTCGTTGAGCAGGGAAGTCAATTCGCTGATTTCCGCCTGCATATCCGCGTCGCTGGCCCAGGAGGTCAGCGGGAAGCCCGTCCACGCTTCGAAGGGGATGTAGGCCTTGCCGCCTTCATACAGCGCCACATCCTGGCTTCCGGCAACAGCGGGCACGCCGTAATAGATTTCAGGGGTAACGCGCTCGGGAACGGTTTTGTTTCCCCAGGTTTCATTCTGCACGGTGTTTTCCAGCTTGAAAACCTTCATGGATTTTTCCGCGCCGCTGATGGCGGGCTCATCTACGATTTCGTATTGACGGCCCTCAAAGCCCTTCTGGATGATGGTGGTGCCTTCCTTGCTGACAAAGAAATCCAGCCACTGGGCCGCGATTTCAGGATGCTTGCAGGAAACGGTGATCGCGCCCTTGAACGCCATGGAGGAAACGCCGTCGATCGCGTCGCTGGTGGTGAGGCGCAGGCCGTCCGGGCCCGCGATGGGCAGCAGCACCGCATAATCCGAATACGGCACGACGGTGTTATCCGTAAACACGCCCTGCCATGCGCCCGCTGCAACGCCCACAATGCCCGAGGCAACCAGCGCCATATACTGCGTCGCATCCTGGATGTAGGTTTCGGGAGCCAACAGCTTTTCCTGGTACAGCTCGCGCATATACAGAAGCCCCTGCCGCCAGCCGTCCTGGGCGGCCTGATAGGTTACAACGCCGTCGGTAGCCAGCATATGATTACCGTTTCCGGGATGAACGAAGGCGGACATGAGGAACGAAAGCGGGTTGCCGCACCAGGCGCTGTTGCAGCCCATGAGGGGCGCTTCGTCCGTGGCGTCGCCGTTGCCGTTCATATCATGATCCCGGAAATAGACGAGCATTTCTTTAAAATCCGCCGTTGTTTCAGGGGCGGCCTTCCCGGTGGCCTGGGTATATTGCTCCAGCCAGGCCTTCTTCACATACATCTTGTTCATGGCCCGCATGTGATACGTCATGGAGACGCGCGGGAAAGCGTACAGATTGCCGTCGGGCGCGGTGAGGGCCTCCTTGAGCTGCGGCATATCCTCAAACCACTGGACGGTGTTGGGCATATAGCCCTGCTCCATCAGATCGTTCAGCGGAATGAATACCGAGCCGCCGTAAAGCGAGATATCCGTGGAATAGAAATCCCCGCCGTAGATATCTGGATAGCTGTTGCCCGCCAGAGAAATATTCAGTTTGGTTTTTCTTTCCGCCGTGGGCACGGCGATCCAGTTGATATGCACGTTGGTAAGCTTTTCATACCACTGGGTGGTATAATTGGTGTTGAAATCCTCCACGGTGGGCAGTTGCTCGGTCCAGACGGTGAGCTCGACAGTTTCCTCGCTGAGCGGGAAGCTGATGTTGCCCAGCACCTCCGCCGTTGCGGCCAGCGGCAGGCACAGCGCCAGAGCCAGAAGCAGGGTTACGATTCTTTTCATGGGTCTTCCTCCTTTATTCTCATCGCGCTGTCAGCGCGACGGATTTCTATTGATTTCCGGGGGCGCGTCACCCCTTCACCGCCCCCAGCATCACGCCCTTTACAAAATACCGCTGCACAAAGGGATACAGCAGCAGCACCGGAAGCGACGATACGATAATCACCGCATATTTCATCAAATTCTGCATGGCCTGAAGATCCGCCAGTTCGGATAAATCCGCGCCGCCGGCAGCGGACAGATCGACGGTGTTGGCGATCAAAATATCCCGCAAAATGATGGAAAGGGGATATTTGCTGCGGGTGTTGAGATAGATCATGGGCGAAAAATAGGCGTTCCATTGCCCCACCGCACAATACAGCGTGATCACCGCCAGCACGGGCACGGAAAGCGGAAGCACGATCTGCGCAAGATACCGTCCGTCCCCGCAGCCATCCAGCTGGGCCGCCTCCAGCAGCTCCCCCGGGATGGAGGTTTTGAAATAGGTGCGCATCACAATCATGTTATACACCGACAGCGCGCCGGGAAGGATAATCGCCCAAACGGTATCCAGCATGCCCAGGTTGCGGATATTGAGATAGGCCGGAATCATGCCGCCGGAGAAATACATGGTGAACACGCACAAGCCCATCATCACGCCGCCGAAGCGGAAATTCCCCCGGCTGAGCGGATACGCGCAAAGCACTGTCACCGCCAGGGAAACCGCCGTGCCCAGCGTCATATACAGCAACGAATTGAGATACCCCGTCCAAATGGCCCGATAGCCGAACACCGCCCGGAACCCTGCCAGCGTCGGCGAAGCGGGCCATAAATTCAGGTTCATGGTGGCGCTTCCGCCGCTGAACGCCGCTGATACCACAAACAGCAGCGGATACGCCAGCGTCAGCAGAAAGGCCGTAAGAAGAACATAATCCATGCAAAGGAACAGCCGGTCCCCGGTGCTATGGCGAATGGCACGCTTTACTCCGCGCATTTTTCTTCCCTCCTTACCACAGCGAGCTGCCGCTGAGGCGCTTGCTCGCCCAGTTCACCGTCACCAGCAGCGCCATATTCACCAACGAGGTAAACAGCCCGATGGCTGCGGAATAGGAATACTGAGGAAAGGTGTTCTGAAAGCTCTGCTTATACACATAGGTGGAAATCACTTCGGATACCTTTCCGTTTAAATCATTTTGCAGCAGCAGGATTTTTTCGAAATCCACGTTCATAATGCTTCCGCACCGCATAATCAGTAAAATGCAGAAGGTGGGCAGCACGCCGGGGATATCCACATGCCAGATGCGCTGCCAGATATTCGCGCCGTCAATGATGGCCGCCTCGTGCAGCTCCGGCGAAACGCCCGCCAGCGTGGCGATATAAATGACCGAGCCATAGCCTACCCCCTGCCACACCCCAGACCAGATGTATACATGCGGGAAAGCGGATGGGTTCGCCATGAAGCTCTGGGCTGGAACGCCGAACAGCCCCAGGAAGGCGTTGAGCATGCCGGTGCGCTGATCCAGAAATTGCAGCACCATGCCGCACATGACCACCGTGGAAAGAAAATGCGGAATGTAGGAAACCATCTGGACGGTTTTCTTATAGCGGCGGTTGGGCATATAATTCAGCAGCAGCGCCAACACCAGAGAAAGCGGGAAAACCGCCAGGCTGTAGGCGCTCAGCGCCAGGGTGTTTTTCATCAGCCGCCAGAACATATAGCTGGAAAAGAATTTCCGGATATGCTTCAATCCCACCCAGGGGCTATCCCAAATGCCATTAATGATGTTATAATCCCGAAAGGCGATCTGCACGCCGTACATGGGCGCATAGGAAAAAACAAGCAAAAATGCCAGCGGCGCCAATATCATCAGATACAGCATACGATCCCGGCGCACATCCCGTCCAAGCTGGCGCAGCCACGCTTCAGCGCCGCGTTTCCCACGATTCATGCGAAGCCCTCCCGTTTTTCCCTTTTCTTCGCGTTTATCTTAACATGCGCCCTCACCGGGCGCAAGAGCACACGCGGGTCCGCGGCCGCGCAATCCGTCAGCCGCGCGCCGCGCACTTTGTTCCCGCGCCACACAATTGGTCAGATTTGGTGAGTTATACGTCGTTTTCCGCCTTTTTTCTGTTTACATTCCGTTTATTTTCTGCTATAGTGGGATGCAAGCGTCCGAATACTGCATGCAAGCGTACACATCCAAGGGCAATGACGAAAAAAGCGCATCCGGCGGGAAGGAGGGGGAACCATGCGGAAAAAGCTGCAAAATATCGTGCGCCATCCGCTTTTTGGGTTTACCGCCTCCTATCTTCTGATCGTCGTGCTGCTGCTGGGCATCTGCGCGCTTTCGCTTTCCCTGGTTTTCCGTGCGCATGAAAAATCCAGCCTCGCCGCCAACGAGGCCCTTTTGCAGCAATCCGCCGAGGCCGTGGAAAGCTCGCTGGATAGCACGCAGTTGTTCACCGAAGCGATGATGAGCAACGCCACCCTGCGGCGGCTGATGAGCCGCCAGGCGGAGGTGTACGAGCTGCGGACAGCGCAGCAGAATTTATCATTTTTTAACGATGCAAACGGCCTGGTTGTAGATTATTTCCTCTATATGGCCCGGTCGGATACCATTCTGAATCCGCAGCGCGGCTCCGTTAAAATTCATCAGTATATCGATTATTTCTTTCCCGGCAGCGGTCTGGATACGGAGCAATGGCGAAAGGATATTCTCATGTGCGGCGAAGCTCACCGGCTTTTTTCCATCGGCCAGGCGCGAATCAACGGCGCGCTTCGCCCGGCGCTGCTGGAAGCCATTTCCTTTATCGATCTGCAAAGCAGCGCCCGCCTGGGCACGGCGGTTTACACCCTGGATGAAACGCGGCTGCGCCAGCTATTGCTGCCCGGCGCGTTCAACGATCAATCGCTGTGCTTTGTGCTGGACGGCGAGGGCGCGGCGCTGGTATTGAGCCAGCCTGCGGCGGAAGCGGAGGTTCGTCGGCTTTCCGGCATAGCGGGCAACAGCGTGCGGGCGCTGAACGGCAGCCGCTATCAGATCGTCACCTATGTATCCGCCCGCTATGGGCTCACCTTCGGCGTGGCCAAGCCCTATTCCCTGCTCTGGGCCTCCACCTTGGAAAGCCTGCGCTCCGTCATTCTGGTGATCGGGCTGATTTTTCTCTTTGCAACGATCGTTGTAATCTGGGCATATTTCAGCAATCACCGGCCGCTGAAAAGTATTGTGAATCATCTCGCCCCCGCCGCGGCGGCTGGGCAGAGGCAGGCCGCAAACGGTCTGTGGCAGATTAACGGAAGCATTGAAACCCTGAGCAGCGCCAACGAGCAATTGCGCCTGAGCCTTACAGAGCAGCAAACGCAGCTGAGAAACCTGCTTTTCTCGCGCCTCATGCGGGGGGAAGCGGCCCAGGAGGGCTTTATTGAGGAATTACTGGCGCAGATTCAAATGCCGCTCACAGGCTCCCTGTACAGGGGCGTTTACGTCTATCTGCCGGAAAGCGGCGCGGATGCGCGGAAAAACGCCCTGGCGGAGGCCCATATGATTAACGAGCTGCATCGCCAGCCCTATTTGCATTTTCTCAGCATGGATTCGGAAAGCCGGTTCGCCTGCCTGTTCGCCACGTCCCCCGAGCGCTCCTGCGAAAAAATCTTATCCTCGCTGCACAAATCCCTGGCCGGCCGGCTGGGGCTGGAATGCCTTCTGGCGGCGGGCCGTCCCGTTTCGCAGCTGCGGGATCTGCATCATTCCTTTGCGGACGCTTTGCAGCTGCTTGAGGAGCGCAACCTAGGCCAGTTTCTTTTCATTCGGGATGAAAAGCCCGCCTCCTCCGCCCAATACGCCTATTCCGCTGCGGAGGAGCAGGCCTTCCGGCGCTATGTGAACGCCAACGCCATGGAGGATATAAACGTGCTGCTGGAGCAGATTTATCAGCGGAATTTTTTTCAGCTTTCCCTGGATTCCCTCCAGCGAACGCGGCTCTACTGCCGCATGCTGGACACGCTGTATTCCGCCAACAGCGAGGCGGCCATCAGCGATCAATTGTATTTTCACATCAACGAATTAAAGCCGCAGGAATTCTTCGCCGAACTGCGGCGGCAATACGCTCAGCTTTGCAGCGCCACGGCCAGCAGCAAGCTGCGGGAGCAAAACGAACTGTCCCAGCAGATTCTGCACTATATTCAGGCGCATATGGACAGCCCCGATATGGGGCTGCCCCTGGTGGCAGAGCGCTTCAAGATGAACGAAAAATACCTTTCCCTGTTTATCCGCGAGCATGCGGGCATCACCTTCAGCGCCTATCTGGAAAACGTGCGTATGGGCGCGGCGCAACGGCTTTTGACGGAAACAGGGCTTTCCGTCAATGATATTGCCGTGCAAACGGGCTATTTGAACGCCAGTACCTTCCGGCGGGCCTTCAACCGCGTAGCAGGCATGAGCCCCTCGCAGTATCGGGAACTGGAGGCCCGCCGCCAGAAATAAAACCAGAGAAACGGGAGAGAAACATGGAAAAAACAAAATGGCTTCTGGATACGGATATCGGCAATGATAACGACGATTGCATGGCCTTGGCCTATTTGCTGCATCAGTCGGAAATCGATCTACTGGGAATCACCACCGTGACCGGGGAAAGCGTCCGGCGCGCCATGCTGGCGGACGCGATGTGCCGCCTGGCGGGGAAGCGCATTCCCATTTATCCCGGCTGCGAAACGCCTATATTGGGCCCGCTTCTGCAATCGCGCGTCAATCCGGAGGAGGCCGCCCAAACGGCGCGCTTTCTCCATGCGGAGCAGTTTCCCCGCTGCCGCGCCCTAGAATTTCTGCGGGAGAATATCGAGGCCTATCCCCACGAAATCGTGCTGGCGGCCATCGGCCCGCTGACAAACATCGGGTTACTGTTCGCCGCCTATCCCCATCTTCCCGGGCTGCTGAAGGCGTTGGTGGTCATGGGCGGGCGCTTTTTCCATACGGCGGATTTCGATACAAAAAAATGGGGCCACGTGGAATGGAACATCAAGGGCGATCCTTACGCCGCGTCCATCGTTTTTTCCGCCCCGGTTCCCGCGCTTTATGCGACGGGCGTAGAAATATCCTACCGTTTCCGAATTCCGGGCCATCGTGCGGCCCGGGCGGTTGCGCCCGTCCCCTGCCTTCGGCCCATCGCCCCCGTTATCCAGCATTGGGAATACGCCTGGTTTCACGATCCGCTGGCGCTATGGGCCTATATCAACCGGGAAAAGGTTGCCTGGGCGCGGGGAAATATTCAGGTATCGCTGGGGGATGCACTGGGTGCCGTTCATTTTTCGCCCAGCGCGACCGGCCCCTGCCGCGTGCTGACAGCCGCCGACGAAGCGCTCTTTTTCCGCAGTTACGCCCAGAGCCTGGGCTTTTCCTGGCCGTAAAAATATAAAATGCGGAGAAACCGCTCCTTGCGCCCCGCGCTGCTTCGCCGAAGCGAAGCATTGGGTTCGGACGGCAGGCACGCAAAGCCAGCTCGTCCTCAGCCGCCTCAACCAGCGGCGCGCACCGGAGCGGTTTCCCCGCACCCTTTCTGGAAAGCCGTATGAGGACAGGGACAAGCAATTTTCTTGCCTCCCTACCGGCAAATTGCCGGAATTACAGCGTCCTCATCGCGGGCGCATATTTTCTCGCCGCCGCGCGTTATTCAAGTCCTTCCCAGAGCAATTGCTCTTCCTTTTCGTAAATCGCCGCATTTTCTACCGCCTGATCGAAGGAATAGCTGTAGCGGGCCGTTTCCATCAGCTCGCCCCATTCCCGGCTGGGCTCGCGGATGATCAGGTTCAGCGTGTCCGGCTCCTCAGGATCCGCCGCCACCTCCGCCTCCCGGATCAGGGTCAGCCGGGGCTGACCTTCGGCATCCCGCTCCCAGCGGAAAAGCTGGGTCACGCCCTCCGCGGCGCTGTTATGCAGGAAATTGCTGATCAGCTTCTTTTCCGGATACAGGGTGTAGCTGCTCAGCCAGGTATAGATTCCGCTTTCATGGGTGAATCGATCCTGGGCCGGATCCCAGCGGAAAAAGGTGTGGCGGCTGTTGGTAGCCCCCGCGCCGTAGAGGATATCCAGGTCAAGGTAGCCGTCAAAATCCAAATCCACGGCCTGAATCATCATTTCGCCGTTTTCCCGGGTGAAATACAGGGTCTGCTTGGGCTGATCCGCCTGGCCCTCATAAACATCCAGACGGTAAATTTCTTCCTCCTCGCAGGCGCCGCCATTGATCTGTCTGCCAACCAACTGGGCCTCCAGCCGCAGGGCGCGGCCGTCGGGCAGGGCCACGCTGGTTGTCTCCGCCATGGCGGAGCAGCCAAGCGCCAGCAGCATAAGCAGCGCCAGTAAAATCGTCGTCAGCTTCTTCATAAAAAAATCGCCTCGTTTCTATATTTTCCTATAAACAGACGATGAAACCTTCCTTTTTCTTGCAATCGGGAATAAATTTTTATGACGCTTGCCAACGCTTCTGCAAATTTTTCCAAATTGTTCTAGCGCAGCGCGTAGCCCTGCCGCCTGCATGGACATGGAGCAGGGCTGGGGCAGGCCGTTTTCCGGCAGGCCGAATTCATAGCCGCAGCCGCACAGACGGGCCAGCGTGCCGCTGCCCGTGGCGTCGATAAAAAGCGTCGCCTCGGCGCTGAGCAGGCCGCACTCCGTGCCGATCAAAATAGATCGGCAGCCTCCCGCCTCCGTTTCCGCGTGAACCGCATGGCTGTAGAGCAGCAGCTCCACGCCGCTTTCCTGGCAGAGCGTATCCAGCAGCGTTTTCACGCCCTCAAAATCCGTAATCGCGCCGGAGCGGCGCGCCCCGTCCATGCCCCACAGCACGCCGTCCCGGGGGCAGGTGCAGCCCGTCTCCTCCAGGCGGCGAAGAATTTCCCGTATCAGGCCGCCCTTATTTTCGCTGTCCAGAAATTGGGGCACCAGCCCCTGGGTGATGGTGCCGCCCAGGCAGCCCATACCCTCCAGCAGCAGCGTTCTGCACCCCTGGCGGGCGGCGGTCACGGCGGCGCACACCCCGGCGATTCCGCCGCCGCAGACGATCACATCATAGCGCCCCAGGAAGCGCGCGCTCAGCGTATAGGCCTGATTCATAGGTTCTCTCCTTTCCTTATGCGTTGGGAGGCGAATTCTGCTCCCGGTAATCCCCGGGGGAAACGCCCTCGATAGAACGGAAAAAGCGGATGAAGGACTGTGGATATTCAAAGCCCAGGCAGCGGGCGATCTCCTGAATTTGCAGCTTTTTATCCAGCAGCATCCGCCGGGCCTCCACCATGCGCCGCCCATCGGCGTATTCCTTCAGGGTCATGCCCATTTCCGCGCGGAAGCGCTTGCGCAGATTCGATTCAGAGATGTAGAATTTCTCCTCCAACGCTTCCAAACGCAAATCTTCATTCAAATGCGCGTCTATATATTCGCAAACGCGCTGAATCAATTCCGAGGGGGGCGCGGCGGGCAGCGCCGTCAGGCTTTCGATCACCTGGCCGCACTGGCGCTCCAGCGCCTCGTCCGCCTGGGCCAGGGAAGAAAACGCCTGCGCTTCCTCCTGCCGCGATTGCAGCTGGCCCACCACGCCCTGCAATTGACGATAGCAGGCCAGGGCCGCGCTCTCCCCCGCGCCGCTTTTTACCAGATGCAGCATCAGCGCGTCCAGGCATTGGCGCACCGCCTTTTTATCTCGATTTTTCAGCGCGCGCAGCAGACGATTTTCCATCTCCGCCGGATACGCCGCTGCGGATGCTTCCCGGCGGCTTTCCGCCATTTCCCGACAAGTAGTTTCCAATTGTGCGTTGCGGGCCATAATGCAATCGATCTGACGCAGAATATGCTCGCTTTCCCGCCGCGCGCCGTCGGGCGTTTCGCGCGCCTGCTCCAGGCGGTCGGCAATGCGGCGGAGGGGCTCATACGCCCGGCGGGACAGCAGCATGGAAAGCGCCACGCTCACCCCAAAGGCGCAGGCGCACACCATCAGCATGCCGTTGCGCATGCGGGAAATGCCGCCCATAACCGCCGCTTCGGGCCGCGCCATATAATAATTCCAGCCCCGGGCGCTGCGCAGCGAATAAACGACGCTGCTCACCCCGTCCAGCCGCGCGTAATCCGCCCGGCCCTCCGCCGAAGGCCGCAGGGCGGAAAGCGCCTCCATCGCCCCCTGGGAAGGGGCTAGCCCCGCCAGCAGATGCCCGTATTCATCCAGCACCAACAGCCGCAGATCATCCTGAAAGCTCAGCAGCCGCAGCGAACGGTTAATCGCCTCCACATCCAGATTCACGATCACATAATCACTACGCCCAGCAGCGGCTTATAGTGAAAAATCAGATAGTAGACGAATACCGGGATGAAAAGCGCATAGAAAATATAATTGCGTTTCAGATTGGTTTTCAGCGCTTGCCCACGCATGCTGCTATATTCCTCCTCTTTTTTTCCGTTCAATCCATCCCTATCATACGAATTTGAAACGCCGATTTCAATAAACAAAAGCAATTTACGCAAACATTTCCGGCTCAATTTGGGCCGGAATACAAAAAAGGGGCTATAAAAAACGAAATCAAAATATTTGTGAGGGAACCGTTCTTTGTAAGCCAAAGAACGCAGACTGTCAAAAAAGTATCAAACAAACTTGCGGGATGCAATGAAGGACGGCTAGCCCTTCATTTTTAAATCCGCAGAACCGGCTTTGCCGGTTCGAGGAGCGGTAGGAACGACCGCTTCCTCTATCATTTTCTGGCCGTAAAATGAGGCATCTTTGATGACCATTTTACAAGAAAATGATGCCATAAATGCAAGACTGCTTTAGCAGACTTGCATTTACAGGGTGTCGAAAATCCTTTTTCGACGCCCTGCGTTCTTTGTAGGCCAAAGAACGATTCTCCCTTCCAAGAAAGCTATATCAGAAGAGAGAAGGGAATCAAAATGTCAGCTTGTTTTTCCGCCGGTAATGAAAGGGCGTGCTTCCCCGGCGTCACGCCTCTCCATCGCCCCGATCGTCGGAGGGAGGATGGCCCAGCACGCGGCTATACGCCCGCCGGAAGGAGCGGATATTGGAATAGCCCACCGATTCCGCGATATTCTGCACGCTGGTTTCCGTGGTGCGCAGCAGCGTTTGCGCGCGGCGAATGCGCAGCTCCTCCAGATAAGTGGAGAAATTCATTTCCGTGCGTTTTTTAAAGCATTCGGAAAGATATTGCTCCGTCAGGCCGAAATGCGTGGCGGTATAGGTCAGGCTCATGGCGCTGTCGCAGAAATTCTCCCGGATAAAAAGAAGCACCTTATCCATGGTCAGCTTACTGTCCCGGCGGCGGTTTTCCTGGGCCCATTCGCTGATGCTGCCGTACTGCTTCCACAGCGCCTGGAAAAACGCCTTCGGGGCCATATGCAGCGGCACGTTGGTCAGCTCCGCGGGCAGCGTCAAGGGGCAATCGGACCGGCTCAGGGTGTGCAGCATGGCGCTGTAGAGGGCCTGGCGCATAAAGGGGCTCAGGCTGCGCTGCACAAAATTGCGCTCATATACGTCCGCAAGCAGCGCTCCCGTCTTCTCCATTTCGCCCCGCTGGGCGGAGGAAACCAGCGACACCTCCTCCGACGGGGTGTAATCGTACACCGTCTTATTGATGGGTCGCCGCTCCGCCACATGCAGATATTTTTCATCTCCCGCCTCGCGCATAGCCAGCGCCCGGGCGAAGGAGAAGGATTGGTTCAGCGTGCGCAGATCCTGGCAGGGAACCCCCGCGAAAAAGACGGTATCCAGGTTATAGGCGCTTTTCAGGGTGGTGTAGGCGGCGGAAACCACCTCCTCCAACGTTTGGCCCGGTGCCTGGGAATAAAGCAGGATATATTCGCTGCTGTTTTTAATGGTGAGCAATTGCAGCGCGGGGGCGAAGCCGTTGAGCACCTCGGATACCACCGTGTGGCGGTAATTCTGATAATTCATATTGGCTTCGTTGGGCACCGATTGGTTCATCACCTGCATATACAGCCCCCGGTAAGCAGGCCCCGCCAGCTCCACCCCAGTATGGGACAGCAGCAGCCGGATTTCGTTTTCATCCTCAAAGTTTCCTTTCACCAATTGGGAAATGGCCGCGTCCCGCAGCTGCACCTGCTGCGCCCCCAATTGGCCATTCAGTTCCTCATTATCCAGGGCCAGCTTTTCCACCGCCCGCTGAAGGGGCCACAGGCCCGGCCTGCCGCCCTGCTCCTCGATGGGCAGCATCTGCACCAGCTGCGCCAGGGGCTTGCGGCTGTTCCGGGCAATCATGCCGGTAAGCAGCAGCGCGCAGCCCACAAACAGCAAAATGCACACCCCCACAATCCAGAGCACCTGGGAGCTTTGGCCGCTGTACACCCGGTTGGAAATCAGCGCGGCGAAAAGCCAGCCGCTTTCCTCGCTGCGGATATATTGCAGCGTGTATCGCCCGCCCGGCAGGGAAAACTGCGTGCGCCCCATGCCGGAAGGCAGAGCGGATAATCCCTCCAGTGGAAGGCCATCCCACACCCCCTCGCTGGTTAAAAGCCGCCCGTCCCGATCCAGAATGCCAATCCATTCCGCCCCTGCCTGGCGAAGGGGAGAAAACAGCTCCAGCAGCCGCTTTTCATTCAAATACACCATGATCTGCCCCGAATTGTGACGGACGAAATTAGTGCGCCGGTAGGGCGCGGTAATCAGCAGTTGGCGTGTGGAGGCGCTGAAATAGGTGGTATCCTGGGCGGGATAAATATATTTCGCCCGTTGATCGCGAATCATCTGCCAGAAATCCTCGCTGGCCATGCCCGCCCATTGAAAGCAGGAGGCGTAGTATTTCTGCGGGTGCATGAAGGTGATCTGCGGGCCGATCACAAATTCCGTATCGCCGCCAAAATAATAGAAGTAATACCGGTCCACCACCGAATTGGCCGTGCGCAGCACGGGCAGCGTGTTGGCCACGTGCCGGATGGTATAGGGGTTCTGCTGGGCGGCGTTGCTCAGAATGTTGGTCAGCTCTTCATTTTTCATCAGGTTCTCGGCAAAGTCGTCCGCCGCCGTCACCGCGTCCTCCACCTGATCGCAGGCGGAGGAAAGCAGTCGATCGTTATTGACCAGCAGGTTGCTCCAAAGCAGGCGCGAGGCGACGGCGAACACAACGCCGCCCATAACGATGGGAATGAACAGCAGCAGCAAATAGGACACCGTGAACCTGTGGAGCAATCTGTTTTTATCGTGCGGCAACGCCATGCGCATCCTCCCCGCCCTTCATAAACGAACCCCGTCCGGGATGAAAATCTACAAATAATTATATGCGTTCGCCTCAGATTTGCCAAGAGGTCATTTTCCCTGCCAGGGGACACTTCTTCATTTTTGTGGCAAAAAAGGCCGTAAAATGGCCGTTCTTCATGATCTGAAAAATTGTCAGCTTGTTTTCCATTGCGCATTTGGGCTATACTTGACCAGGAAGCGAAAAGAAAACGCGGCCTCAAATATCAATAAGCGGAGTGATTTTATGGCGGAAAAAAATCTGAACGCCGAGGGCGTTCCGACGGCCTGCGCCCGTCCGCGGCCCGGCCTGCTTGTGCGCCTGGGGCGGGAGCTGAAGCGGAATAACGCCCTGTATGTGCTGATCCTGGTACCCCTGGCGGTGTTGATTCTCTTTAAATATGTGCCCATGCACGGGGTGCAGATCGCCTTCCGCAATTATAAGCCCGCCCGGGGCATTTACGGCAGCGAATGGGTGGGCTGGAAATACTTTCAGAAATTCTTTTCCAGCAATCAATTCTGGCCCCTCATCCGCAACACCCTTTCCATTAACCTCTATTCCCTGGCCACCTTCCCGCTGGCGCTGATTCTGGCGCTGCTGCTGAATTATCTGCCCAGCAAATTTTTCCGCAAAACGGTGCAGATGGTTTCCTACGCCCCCCATTTCATTTCCACGGTGGTCATGTGCGGCATGCTGCTGCAATTTCTGGATGTACGCAGCGGCTTGGTGAACGAGCTGATTAAGCTGCTGGGCGGCAAGGCCGTCAATTTCATGGGCACCCCCGCCTATTTCTATTCCATCTACGTGTGGAGCGATGTGTGGCAGGGGCTGGGCTATTCCTCCATTATCTATATCGCCGCGCTGGCGGGCGTGGCCCCCGATCTGCACGAGGCCGCCATCGTGGACGGCGCGAACATCTGGAAGCGCATCTGGTATGTGGATATTCCCGGCGTGCTGCCCACCTTCTGCATTCTGCTGATTATGCGCTGCGGCAGCCTGATGAGCATCGGCTTTGAAAAAATTCTGCTGCTGCAAAACAACATCAATAAGCCCATTTCCGATGTGATCGCCACCTACACCTATTCCATCGGTCTGAACACCACCTCCATTCCCCAGTATTCCTATGCCTCCGCCATCGGCCTGTTCAGCAATGTGATTAACATGGTTATGCTCTGCATCGTCAACACCGTTTCCAAGCGTCTGAGCGGCAACGGCCTGTTTTAAGGGAGGAGGGAAGAAAAATGACCGACACAAAAAAGACGCACCACGCCATTCGCTACAGCGCCTCCGATCGGGCCTTTCTGGCGCTGGATTGGTTCGTGCTCATTCTGTTTTTCCTCGTTCTGGCCTATCCGCTGCTGTATGTCGTCGTTTCGTCCTTCACCCCCGTTCCCTTAAAGGGCGCTTCCCTGATTCCGGAAAAGTTCTCGCTTCAGGGATACGAGGCGGTGTTCAATTACCGCTATATCTGGATCGGCTACAGGAATTCCCTGCTTTACATGGCGCTGGGCACCGCCCTGGCCCTGTTCGTCACCACCTGCTGCGCCTATCCCCTCTCCCGCGCCGATTTTAAGGGCGGCAAGGTCATGATGGCGCTGTGCGTGTTCACCATGTATTTTTCCGGCGGTATGATTCCCACCTTCCTGTGGATGAAGGATCTGGGCATGATCGATTCCATCTGGTCGCTGGTGCTGCCCGGTTCGCTTTCCGTGTACAACATGATCGTGATGCGCACCTATTTCAAAAATTCCATTCCTGGCGAGCTGCGGGAGGCCGCCCAGCTGGACGGCTGCAACGATTACCGGTTCATCTGGTCCATCGTGCTTCCCCTTTCGGGCCCCATTCTGGCCGTAATCGGCCTGTATTACGCCGTGGGCCTGTGGAACGGCTATTTCAACGCCCTCCTGTATATCCGCACCCGGGAAAAGCTGCCGCTGACCATGTTCCTGCGGGAGATTCTGGTGCTCAACCAATCCTCCGCTCTGGACGCGGGTATGGATATGGAGCAGATGGCCCGGGCGGAGGATCGGGCGCAGCTGATGAAATATTCGCTGATTATCCTGGGTTCGCTGCCCGTGATGGTGCTGTATCCCTTTGTGCAGAAATATTTCGTCAAGGGCGTCATGGTGGGCGCGGTAAAGGGCTGAGCCCCGCCAACGCAAATTTTTCCTCTTGTTCCCTGCGGCAAGGAGCCGTACAATATATCTATCTATTAAAGGAGGACACCCCATGAAGAAACTGGCGCTCATTCTGCTCATCGTGTGCCTGCTTCCACTGGCCGGCCTGGCCGAGGGTGAGCCCTGGCGCGGCGACAAGAGCAACATGCCCATCACCCCCGAAAAGACCGAACTGACGGTGTGGATTACCGTCCCCGCGGATGTGGAGGACATGAATACCAACTACATGACCCAGTGGTATGAGGATATGACCAATATCCACGTCAACTGGATCACCGCCACCACCTCCGATTCCGCCCAGCTGCTGACCCTCAGCCTCACCAGCGGCGAATACCCGGACATTTACATGACCGGCCTGAGCGTCGATCAGATCGTCACCTACGGTATGGGCGAGGGCGTGCTCATTCCCCTGGAGGATCTCATCGAGCAGTACGCCCCCAACATGCGTCAGGTTTTTGAAATTGCTCCCGAAGTGAAGGAGCTCATCACCGCTCCCGACGGCCATATCTACACCTTCTACCGCAAGGACGATATGCGTACCCAGATTCCCTTTGCCAAGCTGTGGATGAATCTGCCCTGGCTGGCCCAGTACACCGAGGCCACCGACAAGGGCATGCCAGAAACGCTGGATGAATTCCGGGATGTCCTGGTTTATTTCCGCGATCATGATATGAACGGCAACGGCGACGCTACCGATGAGATTCCCCTGCTGGGCACCTTTTCCTGGGATCATCAGGGCAGCGATCCCCTTTACTGGATCATGAACTGCTTCACCTATTTCCCCATGGAGCTGACCTATGTGAAGGATGGCAAGGCCGCCTTCGCGCCCCAGGGTGAGGACTACCGGGAAGGCCTGAAATATGTGCGCCAGTTGGTGGCGGACGGCCTGCTGGATGAGCTCACCTACACCCAGGATCTGAACCAGTATCGCGCCGTGGTGAACGCCACCAGCGCGGACAGCATGGTGGTGGGCGTGGCCGCCGCGCCTTATTACATGCGCTTCGTTACCGATTCCGTCTATTACGGCGACGCGGCCTCGGATTTCTTCGTCATTCCTCCCGTCTCCGGCCCCACTGGCCTGCGGCAGACCCCCAGCCAGGCGACGGGCGGCATGCTGAATTGGGCCATCACCAAGGCCTGCAAGGATCCCGTCGCGGCCATTAAATGGATTGATTACCTCACCTGCCGCGAGATCGCCCTGTGGACCAATTACGGCGACGAAGGCACCGATTGGGAAGCCACCGGCGAATATGACGAAGTGAACGGCCCCACCTTCCGCCGTCTGGTGAAAAACGCGCTGTACAAAAACAATCCCGGCGCTTCCTCCCAGAACCTGCGCTGGTCCGGCTGGCTGAGCAAAATTTTCCTGCCCGGCATTTACACCACCTGGACTGAAGAAATGGAAGAAGGCACCCTAGCCGCCAACCAGATAAAGGCCGGTGAAATCTATCGCCAGTACGCCGTGGAGGACGGCCGCCCCGTCATCATCTGGTGCACCGACGAGGATTTGATTCTGGAACAGAGTGAACTGAACACCCAGATCAGCGATTACGCCGCCAATATGTGGACGCAGTTCATCCTGGGCACCCTGGATATCAACGACGACGCGCAGTGGGCCGCCTATGAGCAGGGCCTGAAGGATAACGGCCTGGATCGTTTCCTGGAAGTGCTGAACGAATACTGGGGCCTGAACGACTAAAAACAAATGCATGCGGGAGAGGGCGTGGGAAACCATCGCCCTCTCTCCTTCTCTCAGGAAAGCGATTGGAAAATCGGGAAAGCAAGAAATCGGCTTGTCTTCCCGTCCATTAAAAAATCCGCGCGTCCGCCTTGTGCAGACGCGCGGTTGATTGTTTTGGGAGGAGGAATGGGAAAACGCGCTTGCAATCGCAGCCTTCCATTTGCGGGCGGAGGAACAAGCCGTCGCCCCCATGCGCTCCCCCCATCGACCTTCTTGGAAGGCGGCGCAAGGGCCTTTCTTGGCCGTCCAAGAACGCCCTCCGCATTTTTCCAATATCCTTACTTTAAATAATTCTGGTGCTCACGGACAAAATCCCGCTCCAAATTCCGGGCCACCTTTTCCCGGTAGGCCTGCTCAAATTCTTCCGCAGTCACGCCGCAGCAGAGCATCACATCGGCCAGATACATAAACACATCCGCCATCTCCTCGCAGAAATGCCTGCGCACCGCCGCATCCTCCAGCACGGCCTGGGGGGTTCGTTTTTTCAAAATGGCGGATACCTCGCCGATTTCCTCCACGGCGTAAAGCAGATGATGCTTGGCCGTGGCGGGCTCGTCCCCCTCCCATATGCCCTGATATTTCTTTTGCAGCGCCCGCTGGAATTCCAGCATTTCCTCCATGGACAGGGCCATTTTCCTTCGCCTCCCTGAATGTTCTTGATTGCGATAACTTGCCATATGAGCAAATATACCATATCTCCGTGATTTCGTCCAGCAAAGGGCCAAAAAATAAAACAAAGCTGTAAAAAAGCAAAAACATTTGCGAGAGAACCATTTTCTGGAAGCCAAAGAATAGCTCCCTCCGCCCTTCCAAGAAAGCTGTATATGGGTTTGGGCAAAAGCAGTCAATTTGCCTGCATTTCCGCCAGCAAAAGGAAACATGCTTTTCGCCGTAATTCCAGCCGCTTCGTTGCAGAGATCTGTTTTTCACAGCCCCTTTTTTCTTCTCTCCCCTTTCGGCGTTCTTGGGGGAACGCAAGGGAGCCTTCTTTGGCTGGCAAAGAAGGCTCCCTCGCATTATTTGTTCTTGTTTAGTCGATCAGGGCGACCATTTCGTTGATCTGCCGCGCGTCGGCCTGGAAGCCGTACACGCCGTTGCCCAGCTGATCATAATCCGCCTTCATGAAGAAGGAAAGGATCACGCGGGTATCTTCGCCGAAGGTCTGGGCAATATCGATGGGCTGACCGAAGGAGAAGGAATAGGTGTTTTCGGTGGTGGGCTTGCGCAGGGCTTCCAGGTTGGAATAGAACACCAGCGCCTCGCTGCGCACATTGAACTGATTAGAATTCAGCTTATAGGTCACCGTCATGGCGCCGTTGCTGATCGTCACGGTCATGGTGCCCACGGTGAATTTATTGGTGGCGATGAGGGGATAGGTGAAGGAGCCCTCCACGGAAAGATCCAGCGGGGTGACGCGATACCAATCGTCGCCGCCGATCAAATCGCGGGTGCAGGGGCCGAGGGAGCAGATGGTGTTGTTATACATCATGATGGCATAGGGCACCGTCTTGCGGCCCAGTTCCTTGCCGCAGCGGGAGCAGGTTTCCACCGCTTCGCCGTCTTCGGTCTTGGTGGGCTTTTTCACGGTGACCCAAACGCCCTTATGGCCCAGCTTCTTAATGGCCACGTTTTCCTGAGTCACGGCGTTGCAGCGTTCGCACACCACGTTCTTCGTGCCCGCGTTTTCGCAATCGGGCTCCTTGGTGACAACGTCCTTCAGCTTATGGCCCAGCTTGTTGATCTTGACGTTGGATTTGAGCACCTTGCCGCAGCGTTCGCACACCTGATCCTTCGTGCCCGCCTCGGTGCAGGTGGCTTCCTTGGTCACTTTGTAGGTGGATTTATGGCCCAGCTTTTTGATGGTCTGCACCTTGGTCTGGGTGCAGCCCTCATGGGTGCAGGTCCAGGTCTTGGTGCCCGCTTCTTCACAGGTGGCGTCCTTCACAACGGGAGCGCCGGAGAAATCATGGCCCAGGGCGGGGGTATCCTTCAGGATGAAATCTTCCTTGCACAGGGAGCAGGTCAGCTTATTGCGGCCCTTCTTATCGCAGGTGGGCTTGTCCACCACGGTTTCGATTTCATACTTATGGGCCAGCTTAGCGATGGTTTCCACCTTGGGCTTGGTGCAGCCGCCGTGCTTGCAGGTCCAGGTCCTAGTGCCCGCAGCCTTGCAGGTGGGCTCCACCACCACGGGATCGCCGGAATAATCGTGGCCGGTGGCGGGGATATACTGGGTGATGAAATCTTCCTTGCACAGGGAGCAGGTGATCTTCTTCACGCCGTTGGTTTCGCAGGTGGCGGGGGTGGCGATGGTTTCGATTTCGTATTTATGGGCCAGCTTGGCGATGGTTTCCACCTTGGTTTTGGTGCAGCCGCCGTGCTTGCAGGTCCAGGTCTTGGTGCCCGCGGCCTTGCAGGTGGCATCCACCACCACGGGATCGCCGGAGAAATCATGGCCCAGGGCGGGGATCGTCTGCGTGATGAAATCCGCCTTGCACATGGTGCAGGTCAGCTTCTTGGAGCCGGCGGCTTCGCAGGTGGCGGGGGTGATGATGGTTTCATCCTTGTAGTTATGGGCGGCCTTGGCGGTTGCCCGGGTTACCACATTGCCGCAGCGGGTGCAGCTCTGGCTTTCCACGCCGGCGGCCTGGCAGGTGGCCGGGGTGGTCACGGTCCAGGCGGTGGGGTAATTATGGCCCAGGGCGGGCAGGACGGTCTTGGATTTCTCAGTCTTGCAATATACGCAGGTGAATTCGTTGTAGCCCGCTTCGGTGCAGGTAGCGTCCTTATGATCGGAGGCGATCACATCGAACTTATGCTTGCCCGTGGCGGCGATTTCCGTAACCGTGGTATAGGTGCAGCGGGTGCACTTCTGGCCCGCAGTGTTGCCCTTGGCGTTGCAGGTGGGCTCCACATACGCAACGTTCACCAGGTCGTGACTCAAAGCGGGGATCGCCTCGGTCTTGGTGGCCTTGCAGACGGTGCAGATGAAGGATTTAATACCAGTGGCGGTGCAGGTGGCTTCCTTGGTAACGGTGCCCGCGTCCCAGGTGTGGCCCTTGGCGGGAATCGCTTCGCTGCCCATGTCCACGCCGCAGACGCTGCACTTATAGACCTTAATTCCCGTTTCGGAGCAGGTGGCTTCCTTGGTAACGGTGCCCGCGTTCTTGGTGTGGGTGTTCGTCTTAGCGATGGTTTCCGTCCAGGTCTTGCCGCAGGTGGGGCAGCTAAAGGTGCGCACGCCCTCCGCCTTGCAGGTCGGAACGGTGGTAACCTCGCTGCCCAGGAAGGGATGCTTGCATTCATCCTCCGCCAGGCCGGGCATACAGGCGCAGGCCAGCAGCGCGATGAACAGCGCCAGAATGAGTAATTTCCATTTCTTCATGTTTCGAATCCTCCATTTTTTAATGTGCAGGAAGAGATAAAAAGGAAGGTCATGGATAGGACACTTTTCTCAGCGTTATTCATTCCCTCTCTTTTCCTGATTATGATAGCATAGCCAATAAAAGAAGTCAACACCAGGGGCTGGAAGGCGGGGCGAGATTTGCACATTTTACAAATGTTACAAGCATACCCCACGGCCTGTTTTTGAGGCGAGCGTGCGGCGGCCCTTGTTCGGGCAGAGCGCTTGAATTGCTTTTGTCATTGGCAGCCTTCCCCTGCCTATACCCCTTCAGCCCTCATAAAAAAGCGCGGGGAGCCGTTTTTGGGTTTTTCCCCGCACGGCTCCCCCGCGATCGTATTTCGTTCCTTACTGCGCCAGCGCCTTGGCGGCTTCCCAGGCGGCCTGTAATTGAGGATCGCTCATATCGCCCACTTCGAAATAGGCGGATTTCAATTCCTCCGGCATTTCGGAAACGATATCCGGCGCAATGCCCACCCTATGCACCTTGGCCCCGGAGGGCAGGAAATACTGGGCGAAGGTCATCTGGAAGCCCTTCTTGTTGTCATCCAGGCCGATCACCGTTTGCACGATGCCCTTGCCAAAGGTATTCACGCCCACCAGCGTGGCGCGGCCCAAATCCTTCAGCCCGCCGGAAAGAATCTCCGAGGCGGAGGCGGAATTCTCGTTCACCAGGAAAACCAGGGGAATATCCGTTTTGCCGTCGGTGGTTTCATAATTTTCCCGGGAGCCGTAGCGATCCTCGCTGTAGGCCAGAATGCCCGCATCCAGGAACAAATCGCCGATTTCCTTGGCCGCGTCCACCCAGCCGCCGCCGTTATCCCGCAAATCCACCACCAGCGACTTTGCGCCCTGGGCGAGCAGCGCGTCCAGCGCGGCGGAAAATTCCTTTTGGCTCTCCCCCGCGAATTCATACAGCGCAATGTAGCCCACCTGGCTTTCCAGCATGGCGTATTCGATGCGGTTCACATGGACGACGTCTCGGGGAATTTTGAAGGTAATATACTCCGTGCCGCGCAGCACCTCGATCTCCACTTCCTCTCCGATTTCGCCGCGCATGATGTTCACCGCGTCGTTCATGGTGTAGGCGTTTACCTCAACATCCTCCACCCGCACCAGCAAATCGCCCCGGCGAATGCCCGCCTTCTGGGCGGGGGTATCCTTGAACACCCGGGTGACGGTGACGGAATAATCCAGATAATTGCCCAGCAGATACAGGCCTACGCCTGCGTATTCCCCTTCGTCGTCCGACCACAGATCGCTCCATTCCTGCTCATTATAATAGAAGGAATAGGGATCCTCCAGGCCGTAGAGCAGCCCTCGGGTGGCGTTTTCAATCAGCGCGTCCACATCGGGCTCCTCATAATACCAATACTCGATATACTGAAGGATTTCATCCATTTCGGCATAGCGGGAAAGCCGGTCGTATTCCTCCTGGGAGATGGTAACGGTTTTGTTCTTGCCCAGGAAATCAAACAGCCCGGCTGCATGGCCCGAGCAAACGACGGCAAGCGCCAGCGCCAGCACGGCGGCGAAAGCCAGAATACGCTTTTTCATAAGGGACTCCTTCCGAAGCGCTCAGCGCGCTTTTTTCGCTTTCGTTTTATTATTGACGCATTTGCGCATTTCAAGCAGCATTTTGAAGGTTACCGCGTCCTCAAATTTCCGCAGATCCAGCCCCACCTGCCGCTGCACCTTATCCAGCCGGTAAACCAGCGTATTGCGATGGATATACAGCTGCCGGGCGGTATCGGAAAGGTTCAGATCTTTTTTGAAGAACATTTCGATGGTGTATAGCATTTCCTCGCTGAACAGACGGGCGGTGCCCCGGTTGAACAGTAGGTTGTGATAATGCTCCGCCGTTTCGGGAGAGAGATCGGAAAGGAAGCGCTCCAGCATCATGGAGCGATACACATGAATGGAACGCTCCGGGGAGAACACCCGGCCGATTTCGATGGCCCGGCGGGCCTGACGATAGGAGGAATGCAGTTCTGCCACGCCCTTGGCGATTTCGCCCACGCCCACCGTAACGGACAGGGCGGTTTCGCTCAGCAGCGTTTCCTGCACCGCGCAGGCAAACTGGCGCAGCTCGTCCTCATCCTCCAAGGCGGTGGTATCCTTCAGCAGCGCGGCGGTGTGCTTATCCATGGAAACCAGCGCGTCGGAGGGACTGCGGGGCAGCAGCTCATCCAGGATTTCAAAGGCAGTGCGCTGCTGCACCTGCACCATATGCAGCAGCAGCACGCAGCGGGGGGTATCGGCAGGGATATGATGCTCGTCCACCACGGCGTCCAATTCCGCCAGGGACAATTCATTTTGCAAAATGCGCTGATAGGCGTTGTTCAGGTCGTTTCCCGCCTCGCTGGCGGCGATGGCGGATGCGATCATCGCGTCGCACAGCTTGAAAGCGTCCCGGGCGGCGGGCGTATCCTCCGTGGTGGCCATCAGCACCCATTCCGGCGTGGCGGCGCAATGCTGGAAAAGCCGTCCCTCATGGAAAACGGCGTTTCCCTGCCCCGCCAGGGGCGGCAGGGTGAAGCGGATATCCTCGTTGGGAATGAGGCTGTCCCCCTCGGTATTGAGCAATGAAATGGGCATATTTAAATGGGTCAGCACCTGCTGAAGCTGAAACAAAAGCCGGTTATCCATGGGGCGGTTCCTCCCTTGCGCAGAGCCGCGGCTTCCCGCAGGCCCATAAAAATCCGAGTTTGATTATAGCACAATTTGTCGTTCCCGTAAATCCCCTTGGGCGAAAGAATAGCGAAAACGGGGCGATTTTGTTAATTTTCGCCTGCGCAAAGGCGCAAGGCCCGCCTTATTCCTGCCGGGCGGGCAATTCCACCGGCGGGCGGGGCACAAAGCCGGAGAAGCAGGTTTCCTTTTCGTCGCTCTGCACCGTCAAATCGCCCCCCGCCTCCCGGAGGGTCTGGCGGGCGATAAAAAGGCCCATACCCCGGCCCTCGCCCTTTCCGGAAAAGCCCGCCTCAAAAATGCTGGAAAGCTGCTCCTTGGGGATGGCGGGGCCGTTGTTCTTTACCTGAAAGGAAAAGCCGCGCACATCCTCTGAAAGCGCCACGGTGAGCAGCGCGTCCGGCCTGCCCGCCAAAGCGTCCAGCGCGTTATCGATAAGATTGGAAAGCACCCGGCACATTTCCCAGGCGGGAAGGGGCAGCGTTTTCCAGGCGGCGTGCACCGCAAGCTCCAGCCGCACGCCCCGCTGCCCGGCCTGGGCCCCCTTGGCCCGCAGCAGCGCGTTCACGGGGGCGCAGGCGGTTTTCATGCTCTGGCTCACGGCCTGAATATCGCCGTATACCTGCTCGATATAGCGGTCGGCCTCCTGATATTCGCCCATTTCAATCAGGCTGTACACCACCTGCAAATGGTTCAGAAAATCGTGGCGCTGGGCCCGAAGCGCCTGGTTCAGATCGGTCATCTGGGATACGGTTTCATCCAGGCCCCGCAGCTTCACCGTCATATGCCCCGCCGCCAGGGCCTCCCGGATATCCACCGCTGCGCCCCAGATCACCACCGCCGCCAGCACCAGCACCAAAATATCCCCCAGCGCGCCCTGAAGCGCCCGGTTCATCCCGTCGATTAAAATGCACACCGCCAGCGCCGCCATGGCCACAATTTGCAGCGCGTTAATCACCACGGCGTAAAAGGCGGCCTTACGCACGTTAAATCGGGGCTGAATTTTCATGATCGTTCATCTCCCTCCGCAGGGCCGCCAGGATCCTGCGCTCCATCCGGGATACCTGCATCTGGGAAAAGCCCAGGGCCTGCGCCGCGTCCCGCTGGCTCATCTGCCGGGAAAAGCGCAGGCGCAGCAGCGTCTTTTCCGTTTCCGTCAGGGCGGTAAGCGCCTTTTGCAGATCGGCCCGCAGCTCCGTCCTTTCAAAGCCCGCTTCCCAGAAGGGCGCGCGCTCGGCCAGGGACAGGCCGTCCTCGCCCTTTTGCTCCAGCGAGGCCACCTGGCGCGAGGCCTGGGCCGCCAGCGCATTAAGCACGCGCCCCAACTCCCAGCCCAGCTGCTCCGCCAGCTCCCGGGGGGAGGGCTCCCGCCGCTGCGCCCGCAGAAAGGCCTCCCGGGCCGCGGCCAGCCGCGCCCCCTCCTCCCGCACGCCCCGGGGCGTGCGCATCAATTCCGCCTTATCCCGCAGATAATTGCGCACCGCCCCCGTGACGGTGGGGGTGACGAAGGTGGTGAATTTCAGGCCCCGCTCCGGCTCAAATTTCCGCAGCGCGCTTACGCAGGCCATGCTGGCCACCTGGTATAAATCCTCATATTCCACGCCCCGGCCCGCAAAGCGCCGGGCGATCAGCGCGCACAGGGGCAGCGCCGCCGAAAGCGCCGCGTGCAGCGCTTCCTCGCCGCCCTCCGCCGCGTATTGGCACGCCAGCGCGTGCATCCGCTCCGCGTCCATGGCTTCAGCCCCGGGCGGGCAGCGTCATCCGCACGCAGTGAACCCCCTGAGCGTCCTGCTCCAGGTTCACCTCCCGCACCAGCGTGCCGATAATCAATTGCGCGATGTCTGCGTCCGCCGCGTCGGGGCAGGGCTGCTCCGTGCGCTCCTGGGCGGTTAAGGATACATGCAGCCCGTCGCTGCGGGCCTCGCAGCACAGCGTGATGGTTTCGGCGCAGTAATCCTGATGCAGCAGCAGATCAAAGCTCTCGTCCAGCGCCGTGCGCAGATCCTCCAGCACGTCCACCGGCAGATCGAACAGCGCCCCGGCCCCCGCCGCGGCCATGCGCACCACCAGCGCCCAATCCGCCTGGGCGGGCACGGTTAAAATCATGGGCTTCATTCCTTACGCACCACCTTTATATCCTCCTGGGGAAGCATCGTTTTCAGCGTTTCCAGGGCCGTCTCCGGCTCCTCGGCCCAAATTTTGCGGGGAGCCAGCAGCGTGATTCCCTCCGCGGGCAGATTAATATACAGCGGGATGGGACCGTAGCATGGCGGCAAAAGCGCCTGCATTTTGGCCATCTGCTCCCGGCTCATCCGCAGATAGATTTTCGTTTTCGCGTCCCGGGCCCGCTGAGCGTCGGTGCGCGTATCTTGGGGCTGGGGCGCTGCCAGAGGCTCCACCTGATCCACAATCAGCTTGGCCGGCTCGTCCTCCTGCAGGGACAGCCGCCCCGTCACCAGCACCGCCTCATCCTGGCGCAGCGAACGGCTGCACCGCTCGTACACCCGGGGAAACAGCAGGCATTCGATCTGCCCGGTCTGATCCTCCAGGGTGATAAAGCCCATCATGGCTCCCTTCTTGGTGGCCTTAGCGTGGGTTTCCACGATCAGGCCGCCCATGCTCACCTTGCGCCCATCCTCCCCCGCGCCCTTATCGGGCTGCTCGGAAAGTTCGCTCAGATACGCGGTATTCACCGGCAGGCGATCCAGCAGCGGGGCGTATTCATCCAGGGGATGAGCGCTGCAATACACCCCCGTCATTTCCTTTTCCTGGGCCAGCAGCTCCTTGAGGGGGTATTCCCGCAGAGGCGGGAAGGTATCCTGGTCGCCCAGGGCCTGGGCGGGCTGGCCCAGATCGAAGAAGGAAACCTGGCCCGTCACATTCTGCCGCCGCTGGCTGGTCTGAGCGTCCATAGCGCTTTCATACACCGCCATGCACTGCTGGCGGTTGGCCCCCAGGCCGTCGAAGCAGCCCGCCTTAATCAGGCTTTCCACCGCCCGCTTGTTCACATCCTCTCCCGCCACGCGGCGGCAGAAATCAAACAGGCTGGAAAAGGGGCCGTTATCTTTCCGTTCCCGCACGATGGCCTCCACCGCCTTATCCCCCACGTTTTTCACGCCGCCCAGGCCGAACAGAATGCCGGGCGCGCTCTTGGCGTCCGACGCCACGGTGAATTTCCGCACGGAGGAATTGATGCGAGGGGGCAGAATGGATATGCCTTTCTGGCGGCAGGCGTAAATATACGCGGCAATTTTCCCTGCGTTGCCCGTGACGGAATTCATCAGCGCCGCCATGAATTCAGCGGGGTAATGGCGCTTTAAATAGGCCGTGCGAAGAGCCACCACCGCGTAGCAGGCGGCATGGGGCTTATTGAAGGCGTAGGAAGCGAAGGCGGTCATTTCATCGAAAATTTGCTCCGCCGCCTGGGGCGATACGCCCCGGGATACCGCGCCGGGAATATGCTCCTTTTCCGAGCCGTAGACAAAGTTCTGACGCTCCTGGGCCATCACGTCCTTTTTCTTTTTCGCCATGGCCCGGCGCACCAAATCGCTGCGGCCGTAGGAGTAGCCCGCCAGATCGCGCACGATCTGCATCACCTGCTCCTGATACACCATGCAGCCGTAGGTCACGTCCAGAATAGGGGCCAGCAGGGGGGTAACGTAGCGCACGGTTTCGGGATGCTGCTTG
The DNA here is from genome assembly GCA_934667105.1 of uncultured Clostridia bacterium. Classification (GTDB taxonomy): domain Bacteria; phylum Bacillota; class Clostridia; order Christensenellales; family Aristaeellaceae; genus RUG563. Next base: position 89,200 of record CAKULG010000005.1, on the reverse strand, counting down.
CCCTGGATATACCGGGGAATGGATTCCATGGGCCCGGGGCGATAAAGGGAAATGGCGGCGATAATATCCTCAAAATTCCGGGGGCGCATATTGGTCAGGAACGCGCGCATCCCCCCGCCTTCCAATTGGAACACGCCGTCCGTATCCCCGGCGCAGATCATATCGTACACCGCCTCGTCGTCCAGGGGAATATCCTCCGCCTGGAGGAAAATTCCCCTGGCGGTCAGCATATCCAGCGTATCCCGAATGACGGTGAGGGTGCGCAGGCCCAGAAAATCCATTTTCAGCAGGCCCAGCTTTTCAATAATCCCCATGGGATACTGGGTGGTAATCACCTCGTCGTTGCGCTGCAGGGGCACATAGTGGGTGACGGGCTCCCGGGTAATCAGCACGCCCGCGGCGTGGGTGGAGGCATGGCGGGGCATGCCCTCCAGCGTCATGGCGGTATCGATGAGGCGGCGCACCCGCTCCTCCCCGGTGTACATATCCTTCAATTCGGGGTTCTGGCTCAGGGCCTTTTCCAGCGTCATATCCAGGGCCATGGGCACCGCCTTGGCCACACGGTCCACCTCGGCGTAAGGATAGCCCAGCACGCGCCCCACATCCCGCAGCACGCCCCGGGCCGCCATGGTGCCGAAGGTGATGATCTGGCACACATGATCCGCGCCGTACTTGCGGGCCACGTAGTCGATCACCTCCTGCCGCCGCTCATAGCAGAAATCCACGTCGATATCCGGCATGGACACCCGCTCCGGGTTCAGGAAGCGCTCGAACAGCAAATGATATTTCAGAGGATCCAGCATGGTGATATTCAGGCAATAGGCCACGATGCTGCCCGCGCCGCTGCCCCGCCCGGGGCCCACCATGATGCCGTGATCCTTGGCGTATTTGATAAAATCCCACACGATGAGAAAATAATCCACATAGCCCATTTTCTCGATCACGGAAAGCTCGTATTCCAGGCGTTCCCGGGCCTGGGCGTCATCCTTTTCATAGCGCGCGGCCAGGCCCTCCTCGCACAGGCGGCGCAGCATGGATTGGGCCGTCTCCCCGGCGGGCACGTCGTAACGGGGCAGATGCACGGTGTGAAAATCAAAATCCACCTGGCAGCGCAGGGCGATTTCGTGGGTGCGCTCCAGCGCCTCCTGCTGATCGGGGAACAGCTGGCGCATTTCCGCCTCGGATTTCACATACAACTCGCTGGTGGACATGCGCATACGCTGATCGTCCTCCAGGGTTTTGCCCGTCTGGATGCACATGAGCACCTCCTGGGCGTCCGCGTCCTCCCGGCGCTCATAATGGCAGTCGTTGGTAACCACCAGGGGCGCGCCTGTTTTCCGACTCATTTCAATCAGCCGGGGCAGTACGATTTTTTCCTCCGGAATGCCGTGATCCATCAGCTCGATAAAGAAATTGTTCTCGCCGAAGAGCGCCCGCATATCCGCAACGTATCGCTCCGCCTCCTGATAGCGCTCGTCCAGCAGCAGCTTGGGCAAATCGCCGCTCAGGCAGGCGGATAGGGCGATCAGCCCCTCGTGGCGCTGCCGCAGCAGGGCGTAATCAATTCGCGGCTTATAATAAAAGCCCCTTGTGAACCCCGCGCTCACCAGCTCCATCAGGTTGCGATAGCCCGTTTCATTTTCGCACAGCAAAATCAGATGGCTGTATTCCCGGGAAAGCGCCCGCTTATCCTCCATATCCGGGCAGACATACACCTCGCACCCAATGACGGGGTGAATATTTTCCTCCTTGCAGGCGATGTAAAATTCCACCGCACCGTAGAGCACCCCGTGATCGGTGATGGCGCAGGAGTCCATACCCAACGTCTTCAGGCGCTTCACCAGCCGCTTAATGCGGCACGCGCCGTCCAGCAGGCTGTATTCCGTGTGCAGATGCAGATGCGTAAACGCCATGGGCGGGCCCTTCTTTCCTAAAATATACCATTTTAGATTATACTCCAACCGCCTCTCCTTGTAAATGCCCCTGCGCCGCCGCATATTTTCCTTGCCGAAAAGGGCCGCTATGCCGTATAATAGACGCAGGAAAAATGAAACCGCTTGAAGGGAGGCTGCGCCATGAAAACGGGCCTGGTATCCATTTCCTTCCGGGGGCTCTCTCCCCGGGAAATTATTGCCCTTTCGCAGGATTGCGCCCTGGAGGCCATTGAATGGGGTGGGGACGTACACGTGCCCTGCGGCGATCTGGATAGAGCCAGCCAAGTGGGGGCCATGACCCGGGACGCGGGGCTGGCCGTGGCCTGCTACGGCTCCTATTGCCGCCTCACCAAAGAGGAAGCCGCGGCAGGCGCGCTGGAAAAAACGGTGGAAACCGCCCGGACGCTTGGCGCACCGTTGATTCGCGTGTGGGCGGGCAGGCAGGGCAGCGGCCAGGCCACGCCCCAGGAGCGGGCGGAAATCGCCGAAAACGCCCAGCGCATGGCCGCCCTGGCCCAGGCGGCGGGCATGGAAATCGCCTTCGAATATCACGGCGGCACGCTGACGGATGACGCCTTCTCCGCCCTTTCGCTGCTCCAGGCCGTGAACCGGGAAAACGTGGGCACCCTCTGGCAGCCCCCGGTGGATATGGATACGGCGGGATGCCTGGCGGGCATTGAAACGGTTGCGCCCTATATCCGCAACGTGCATGTGTTCAGTTGGCTGGGCACGGAGCGCCTGCCCCTGGCCGCCGGGGCGGAAAAATGGCGCGCCTGTCTGCGCGCCCTTCAGGCGCTGCCGGGCAAGCGTGCGCTGCTGCTGGAATTCGTGCAGGGAGACGCCCCTGCGCAGCTAAAGCGCGACGCGGCCTGCCTTCGCCAATGGCTGCAAGAATTATAAAATCAATTGTAAAATTAACGCGGGGAACCGGTCTTTGGCTTCCAAGGCCCGGTTCCCCGCATTGTATATCATTTTATCTGCAAAGCACCAGCGTTTCGTAGGGGGCCAGGGGCGTTTCGCCCGCGAGCGCCGCGCCCGTGCGCACATTGCTGCAGGGCGGCAGGCATACGGCGTTTTCCCGGGGCAGGGCGTTGAACACGAACAGGAAATCTCCCCCATCGCCCACCCGGCGGGCGCAGTATACCCCCTGGTTCAGCTTCGGCAGCAGGGGCTCCACCCCCGCCTCCCGGGCCACGAGGGCATAGAAATCCATCAGGAAATCCGCCCCCGTCCGGGCGGCGATATAATAGCATGCGCCGTCCCCGTAAATATTCCGCGTCAGCGCGGGATAGCCGCGATAGAAATTTTCCTCGTATTCGGCCAGAACCTGCGCTCCCTCGGCATGCACCAGGGCGGAAAAATCCCGGGTTTCATAGCGCTTGCCCCGCCAGGTGAAATGATTGCGCTGGGTTTCGTCCAGCGCGTCCGTTTCCTCGTCCCACAGGCCGAAAACCGGGCGCAGAGGGCCGGGGTAGCCGTTCATGAAGCACAGATCCTCTTCGTTGGTCCAGCCCGAGCAGTAGGTGGCCACATACACGCCCCCCGCCCGCACAAAGGCCTGCACCCTTTCCGCAAAGCCGGGCCGAAGCATATAGGTCATGGGCCCGATCACCAGGCGGTATTTCTGAATATCGCAGGTCTGATCGATCACATCCGCGCCGAAGCCCTGGCGGTACAGCGCCGCGTGATGCGCCTCCACGGTAGCGTCATAGCCCTTGCCTGTGTTCAGGCCGAAGTTCGCGTCCTCCAGAATCCAGCCGTTTTCCCAATCGTAAATCACGGCGATCTGGTTTTCCGCCCCTGCGCCCAGCACGGGGGTGATCTGCCGCAGCGCCTCCCCCACCTTGCAAACCTCTTTGTACACCCGGTTTTCCGGGCTGTTATCGTGGGATACCACCGCGCCGTGGAATTTTTCCGCAGAGCCCCGGCCCTTGCGGAACTGGAAATACTGCACCGTGTCCGAGCCGTGGCCCACGGCCTGCAGACTCTGGAGCAGCAGCAGACCGGGACCCCGGAGGCGGTTCACCGGCTGCCAGTTCACCGCCGAGGGGGAGGATTCCATCACCATAAAGGGCTTATCTCCGCAGACGCACCGCATCAGATCATGGCAGAAGGCCGCGTGCTCCGTCACCCCCGCGTCCCGGTCGTCCCCCGTCCAGACCGGATAATTATCCCAGGAGGAGCGATCCAGCAGCCGCCCCAGCTCAAAATAATTGACGCCGGGATACGTGCTCATCAAATTGGTGGTGCAGGGAATATCGGGCGTGATGCGCTTGAGGGGCTCGATTTCCCAGGCGTAAAAATCGCAGAATTGCTGCGTGGTGAAGCGTTTCCAGGCCAATTTCAGGGCGTGGCTGCAGTGTTCCCCCCGGGAGGAGGGAGATTCCACCTGTTCAAAGGAGGAATACCGATGGGACCAGAAGGTATTCCACCAATCGTCGTTGAGCTTTTCGATGGTGCCGTAGCGTTTCTTTAGCCATTCCCGGAATTTCTCCTGGCACAGGGGGCAGTGGCATTCCCCGCCGTATTCATTGGAAACGTGCCACAGCCCCAGCGCGGGATGATTTTTATACCGCTGGGCCAGCAGCGTGTTGATCTGCCGCACCTTTTCCCGGTAAACCGGAGAGGAAAGGCAATGATTGTGCCGTGTGCCGAACAGATTGCGGTGCCGGCTTTCATCCACCCGCAGCACCTCGGGATACTTTTCCGCCATCCAGACGGGACGCGCGCCGCTGGGCGTGGCCAGCACGGCCTTCATGCCGTTGGCGGCCAGCATATCCATCACTTCGTCCAGCCATTCGAAATGATATTCGCCCTCCGCCGTTTCCAGCATAGCCCAGGAAAAAATGCCCACGGACAGGGTGTTGATCCCCGCGCCCCGGGCCATTTTCATATCCAGGGGCCAAATCGTATCCTTTTCCTTGATCCACTGCTCGGGGTTGTAATCGCCGCCGTGCAGAAATACGGGCATGTCCCGCATGATGGGGGGATATTGCGCCATAGCTGTTCCTCCTTTGTTTATCCTGAAAAATATTCATCATCCGCCGCGCCGCCGATCCATTGCCGCGCCGCCTTGCGGCGCACATGCTCGGCCAGCATGGAGATAAATTCCTTATTGGTGGGCTTGCCCCGCTCCGCATCCACGGAAAAGCCGAAAAGCGCCTGGATGGCGTTCAAATCCCCTCGCAGCCAGGTATGCTCCACAGCGGTGCGAATCGCCTTTTCCACGGCGGGAATTCCCGCGCAAAAGCGGCGGGCCAGCAGGGGGTAAAGCGCCTGCTGGCAGGAGAGCAGCAGCTGGGGCGCGGCGGCGGCCTGGGCGGCGGCGTATTGCATATACCGGCGGCCCTTCAGCGTCTCGGGCACCCCCAGGCGATCAATCAGCACGTCCGCCAGGGAAAGCCGCAGCCCCTCGTGGGGCCGGGCCAGCAACGGCACGGACGCTCGCGCCGCCGAAAGAGCGGCGGGCAGCAGCGCGTCCGCCTGCCCGGGCCATGCCAGGCGCGCGTCCGCCCGTTCCCGCAAAATTTCACTGGCAGCGGCGCTTTCGGGCGTTCGCGCCAGAAAAAGCACCCGGGGCGGCGTTATCGTTTCTTTTTGCAGCCTGCAAAGCAAGGCAAGGCCGTCCAGCCCCGGCAGCGCGGCGTCCAGCAAAAGCAAATCGGGGGTCAGCGCCAGCGTATCCAAAAGCGCCCGGCGGCCGTCGCTTCCGCTGCCCACCCGCTCCAGCGCCGCCTCCGGCCCCAGCAGCGCCTCTGCTTGCAGATAATCGGGGGAGGCGATATAATACCGGCAGGTCATGGCCGCGTTCCCTTCCTGGGCGCGCGGTGGAAATTCACAAAAAACAGCGAGGAAATAATAACCGCCAGCGCAATGGCGAAAATGCCCAGCAGGGTGTCCGTGCCCGTTTTCACCGCCTGGTCAAAGGCCCCTTCAACAATATAGCGCATGGTGCGATACAGCCCCACCCCGGGCACCAGGGGGATGAGCGCGCTGGTTAAAAACAGCGTGGCAACTTTTTTCATAATGCGGGCGCAAATTTCGCAGGAAACGGCGATGAGCAGCGTGGCGAAAAAATACGCGGCGGTGGATTGCCCCAACAGCAGAAACACGCCGTAGCCTGCGGCGGCCACCAGCGAACTGACCAGAATGGTGCCCCGGGGCTGATTGAGCATCAGCGAAAAGCCCACGGCCGCCGCAAAGCAGGCCGCCGTCTGAAGCCAAGGGTTCATACCGCGCCCCCTCTCCACAGGGCGAACATAATGCAGATGCCTGCCGCGATCATCAAGGCCGTCAAAATGGCCTCCGTCATGCGCGCCCCGCCCGACACCACATCCCCCCGGATGGTATCCCGGATGGCGTTGGTGGTGGCCAGGCCGGGCAGCATGGGCATAATGGCCCCACTGATAACCGGCTCAATATTCAGGGAAGGAAGGCACAGCGTCCCCGTCAGGGCCAGCAGCGTGGAAAGAAAGCCCACCACCAGCCCGGAAAGCAGCGTGGGCACCCGGCGGCGGGAAAGCAGCGGCAAAAGGCCCTGCACCAGCGCCCCGCAAAGAAAGGAAGCGATAAATTCCCGCCAGCCGCCGCCCAGCATCACCGTGAAGCTGGCGGAGGCCCCCGCCCCCACCAGAATCATGGCCCAGATGGGCAGGGGCGCGGCGCACTGAATTTCCTTCAGCCTGCGCAGCGCTTCCTCGGCGGTCATGCGCCCCTCCGCCACCTTGCGAGAAACGCTGTTGCAATCGTCCAGCCGCTTTAAATCTATGCCCCGGTTGCGCACCCGCACAATCCGGCTCAGGGAGGAATCGTCCTCCAGCGTCAGCGTCAGCATCAGGCCCGTGGGCAAAGCGAATACATCCACCTGGGGAATATGCAGCCCCCGGCACATCCGCTCCACCGTTTCTTCGGCCCGGTAGGTTTCGCCCCCGCTTTCCAGAATAATCCGGGAAGCCAGACAAACCGCATCCAATGTGACGGAAATCGCTTCCATGCTTTCCGCCCTTCCGTCCGTCCATTTTAAAAAACCCGCCTGCATTATAGCACGGCGGCAGGCGGATGTAAAGCGAAATCTTCTAAAAATTATCTGTGGAGAAGCAAGCCGGTTTCTTAATTCTCCCCTTTCCCCAATCGGCTTCCTCGGAGGGGGAGAGAAACGACCGGCCTGCCAGTGGCAGGAACGGTCTTTAGGCCGCAGGGAGCCCTGCGAGTTAACCGAAACAAGCGGCAGCGATCCGCCGTCCCGATTGAGGCTGCGGAAGGGGAACCGTTCTTTAGCCAACAAAGAGCGGTTCCCCCGCAAATGCCCTCGTTTCGTTTTCCCCTCTCCATCATTCCGCCTTTGGCAGGCGCAGCCAGGAAAGACTGCCGTCGTACCAGTTGGGCGTGCGCTTTTGCCATAGCGCGTCCGCCTCCCGCAGGGCATCTTCCCGCTGAATGGGATCCTTAATGCGCTCCAGGGCGGGGCGCGTATCAGGGGATAGGTTGATGAGATATTCCGTATCCAATCGCTCCAGCGCTCCGGCATTGTAGGCGGTCACGTTATAACGGGCGATCCAGAAATCCACATTGCTCAGATTCAGCGCCACCCACGTTCCCAGCGCCAGGGCGGCCAGCACGGGGCACAGCCGGAAGCCCGGACGTGCGCACTTGACCAGCGCCAGCACAAACGCCGCCGCAAATACCGCCATGGCCCAAAGCGTCAGCGCCCGCAGCAGGCTCATGCCGTAGGCCAGAATATACAACCGCATCCGCCAGAAGGCGGAGAAAATTACAGCCAGCGTCAGCAGCGATACCGCCGCGCACAGGCCCCGCACCAAGCGGCTTTCCCGGCAAAGGGACAGCGCGGGCAGGATCAACCCCAGCGTGATAAACGCCGCGGCCGTCATCTGGAAAAAACCCGACCGCGCGTATTGGGCATGTCCTCCCGCCATGGCGGCGCTTTCCGCCCCGGCGAAGAGATACCGCGCCCGCACATACACAAACAGCGCGTACAGCGCCCCCAGCAGCGCCAGCGGCGCGGCCCACAGCGCGGGGGATACCGTGCGCCCGGCGGGGGCGGCATACGTCCGCGGGGGCAACAGCGCGGAATACAGCAAAGAAAACAGAATCAGCCCGCCCGCAAGCGTCAGCGCCAGGTTCCACAGCGCCGCCCCATCCACACGCCTGATTTCCTCCGCCACGCCGGAAAGCAGGCTGCCGAACACCGCGTCCGCCTGCATCAGCAGCGCGCCGATGAGCAGCAGCACGGGCAGCCCCAGGGCCAGCCCCAGCAGCAGCGGCCCCACGCGGCCCGCCCCCGCCTTTTTCAGCTGACGCGCCTGCCGGAAAGGATCGAGAACATAGCGAAAGAGCGAGCCGAAAAAGCGCCGAAACCCTTCCCACAACCCCGCGCCCGAAAGCGCGTCCCCGGCGTTCTGCCCCCGCAGGGCATACAGTGCCTGGGCGGATAGGGCAATCAGCACCGGGAAATTCATCAGCCGCAGCCAATCATCCCCATACAGCCCATAGCAGGCGGAAAGCAGCAGCGACAGCGCCAGCAGCGCGATCCCCTCTCCACGCCGCCGCAGCCCCTCCCGGCCCAGCAGCAGCGTGATCCCCATCAGCAGCCAATGGCTGGCGGCAAAGCCCAGCCCGGGCATGAAAAAATATTCGCTGCTCCAGATTGACGCATGGGTGAAGCGATATCCCCCCGCCGCCAGCAGGGCGCACAGCAGCAGCGCCGCATAACGGATCGGGGACAGCGCGCCCTCATTCCTCCGCTCCATTCGCTTCACCCTCCTGATATACCAGAATATCCCCCGGCTGACAATTCAGCGCGCGGCAAATTTCGCTCAGCGTGCTGAATCGCACCGCCTTGGCCTTTCCGTTTTTCAGAATGGAAAGGTTCGCCAGGGTGACGCCCACCCGCTCGCTTAATTCCGTCATGCTCATTTTCCGGCGGGCCAGCATTACATCCAAATCCACTCGAATAGCCACGGGCGTTTTCCCTCCTTTACACGGTCAAATCGTTTTCTTCCTGAAGCCGCACCGCGTGGCGCAGCAGCCTGCCCAGCGCCCAGGCCAGAACGCCCAGCGCGGCGCTGGCCAGGGCCAGCAGCGGGAAATACAGGCCCGCTATGCCCAGATCGGCCACCGCGTAGCCCGCCTCGCCCAGCAGCCACAGCCCCGCCGCCGCCAGCAGCAGACGGCCGATGCGATCCAGCCCCGCCGCGTTCTCCGCACAGAAGGAGCGCCCCTGGCCGATGCGGCGGCATATCGTCATGTAAAGCCGCAGGGCCCCAAAATAAAGCCCGCCGATACCCAGGGCATAAGCCGTTCCCAGCGCCGCCGCCCATCCCCCCAGCCAGGCGCGCGCGCTCCACAGCGTGATGGGAATGAACCCCAGGAATACCACCGCCAGGCCCGCCATGGCCGCCCAGCCAGCCAATAAAAGAAAACGAGAAATCCGTTTCTGTTCCATTGTTTTCATCCTCCTTGCGGGAATAAGCATATCATATTGCTTCTCATTTGTCAATATATTTTTATCGTTTTTCGATAATTTTTTAATGAAAAGCAGGGGCATTCCAGGAAAGCCCCGGTTCGCCCCCCGCGTATTCGTTTTTCTGTTAGTTTTTCATAGAAAGCTGATAAGCGCTCCATCCCAGCCCCACGCAGCAGCCCGCCATCAGGCAGTAATCCAGCCAAATGGGCAGATAGGGGAATTTATCCACCGCGAATTCCAGCGCGATGCAGGCGCCCACGCACAGCAGGAATACAAGCCAGCAGACGGCCACGCGCCCGGCGGAAACTCGGCGGGGCCTGGCCTTGAGCCAGCGGCCCAGGGCGAAAAGCATCATCACCGCCAGCACAATCACCGCCGTCAGCTGGGACACCCGCACGAACAGCCACCGGGGGAAGTTATCCCGCCGCAGGCTTTCCAGCAGCACCTGGCAGGCGCTATAGAGCAGCAGGAACAGCCGCGCCGCGTCCCCGGGACGGCGCGCCCGCTGGCGCAGAAGGCAGGCCATAATCGCCAGAGCGGCCAGGCCCTCCAGCACGAAGATCGCCCAGTACCATTCCCCCCATTCATTGGAAACGGCCAGGGGAAAGAAGCGCAGCGCCTCGTTTTCCACATACATGCCGATGCCCTCGCCGCTGAAATATTCCGAAAAGCGGCACAGGGCGATGGTCAGCGCGGCGGGAGCAGCCAGCGCGTCCAGCAGCCGGGCGGCGCTCTGGCGGGTGATGCGGGCGGTCAAAAACGCTGCCAGCGCCACGCCCCCCACAGCCCCCCACAGGGCGTAGCCGCCGTACCACAGATACAGCATGTTGGCCGCGCCCACCTCCAGATAAAAGGAGAGGCGGGCGAGGCAGTAAAACGCCCGGGCCCCAAGCAGGCCCAGGGGAAAGGCCAGCGTCAAAAGCGTACCCAGCGTGCCGGGCCGCAGGCTTTTACGCGCCCGCAGCCAAAGCCCTGTCATGCCCGCCCCCAGGGAAAGCACCACGCACAGGGCGTAGGCCGTCACCGGCAGCCCCAGCAGCGAAAACAATACGACCGGCTTTTCCATGCTTCATTTTCCTCTCTTTTCAGCGGACTTGCGCTTTGCTTCAGTCCGGCTGATACGCGCTGGCGAAATAAATAATATCGCACAGCGGTCGGCGATTGGGATTGTTCACGGCGTTGAGCTTCTGATGCCGGAAAAGCAGATGGGCGGAGGAGCCGCCGTCCAGGTTATAGGCGTTGACAACGTTCAGCGAAGCGGCCAGATCGGCGAACTGCTCCATGGTCAGTCCGGTGGAGCCCTCGTCGTCCGGGCCCTCGGAGCAAAGCAGCAGGTATTCCAGCGGCCCGGTCTGGGCAATGCAGCTGCGCTGCGTCTGCTTATAGGGGCCGTTATCGATATTGGTCAGTTCCGTCTGCCGCTCCCCGTCGATCACCAGGCCGGGGCCGAAATTGAAGCCGTTAATGGGTGTGCCCTCAAAGCCCTCGATATCCTTATACACCGCCTTTTTCAAAATATGGAAATCGCCCTTTTCATCGATAATCAGCACGTCGTAATTTCCGTAGCAGCGGGTGCGGTACACCTTCCCCTGCCGGGCCACATAGCCGTCCCCGTTGCGGGCGCTGAAATAATCGCCGTTCATGGCCACCACCGCGTTCACCCGCCTGGACATTACATCCGCCGCCACGGTGCTGGGGGCGTAATAGCTTTGGGCCATGGCGGTGCGAATCTGGCTGGCGTTTGCGATTTTCACCCGGGCGATCACATAATTGGTTTCCAGCCAGCGGCCCCGCTCGATTTTCACGGAAAGGGAGGGATCCTCGTATTCGTTTTCGGAAAGGAAGCCCTCCTCCTGAGGCGGCAGGCCCGCCTTCGCGTCCAGGGGCAGCTCCAGCACCTCGGCGTAGCCCGTAATGGCGGCGGAGGGAATCAGCGCCAGCATGCACAGCAGCATCAGCGCAATCAGCACGGCTTGGATAACCTTTTTCATTCGTGAGCCTCCTTGGGGCCGGATTGCCCCGCAGGGCAAACGGCGCTTTTATAACTTATTTATTATAGGGGCTTCCCCGGGGATTGTCAATCCATCCAGCCGCGCCGCAAGCGGGGCGGGCAGCGGGGATTCGCAAGCGACAATTCGCCCCGTCAGGGGGTGGCGAAAGGAAAGCAGGCAGGCGTGAAGGGCGAAGCGCCCGGGCAGGGCCGGATCCGCCGCGCCGTAGAGATAATCCCCCAGGATGGGGCAGCCCAGGGCCGCCAGATGCACACGAATCTGGTGCGTTCGCCCCGTTTCCAGCCGCAGCCGCAGCAAAGAAAGCCCCGCTCCCTGCGCCTCCAGGCGGTAGTGGGTGACGGCGGGCTTGCCATCGGGCGAGACCCCGCGCCTGCCGCCCTCCCCCGCCCGGGCGATGGGCAGATCGATACGCCCCGCCTCCCGGGGCGGCGCGCCCAGGCACAGGGCCTGGTATTCCCGGATAAATTCCGGCGTGTGCAGCTGTCGCTGCAAAAGCTGCTGGGCGTGGGCGTTTCGGGCGGCGGCCAGCAGGCCGCTGGTGCCCTTATCCAGGCGGTTCACCGGACGAAACACATAGTTTTCCGGGCAGCCCAAATGCGCGTACAGTGCGTTTTCCAGGGTAGGCCCCTCCTGATGGGCGGAGGACAGGGTGGGCAGCGGCGCGGGCTTATCCAGGATGAAATAGTCCTCGTCCGCATAGGCGATTTTCAGCGGCGCTTCGTAGGGGCGAATGGGCTCCGCCGTATCGCAAAGCAGCGCCTCCAGCGTATCCCCCGCCGAAAGGCGCTCATCCGCCCGCACCGGCCTGCCCGCCACCCGCAGGCCGTCGCGGAATTTCAGGCTGCTGAATTGGCCCCGGGAAAGCCGCAGTTCCCGCAGCGCAATGGATTTCACCGTCCGCCCCGCATCCTGGGGCTCCAGGGTGTAGCGTAGCCTGCGCATCATCGCATCTCCTGTAAAAAGCAGCCGGAGCGGAGGATTTCCGTTCCGGCTGGACGTTTGAAATGAATACGCGAAATTATTGCCGCTGCATCAGCGCCAGCATATCCTCCCGCAGCGCCTTACGCTCGGGAATGTTGGGCCAGAAGCGGGTCAGCTTTTTGGTCTTGGTCACATAATCCAGATAATTCACCCGGTTGCGCACAAAGAGCAGCACGTTGGTATCCCCCGCCAGGTCGTTTTCAATGCTCAGAGCCTGGCCGAAGGCAAAGCCGGGCACGCCCATCTTTTCAGGCTCCACCTCGCCGACGCTGGCATAATCGGGGAAGAAGGTGAAAAATTCGGAAATCGTTTCGGTGTTGCCGCCCTGATCGGCGTAATAATTGTGATACGTCACCGTCACGCTGTCCCCCGCCACATCCACATACACCTTGCCGATGATATACATATTGCTGGCCACATACTCAAATTCCTGGCGGCCCTGGATAGTCAGATCGACGGGCGTGAACATGTACCATTTATCCGTCTTTTCGGGGCTGACCACCCGGAACTGGGGGCCGAAGCTGCAAGCGGTATTGTTGGGATAATACGACGCCCGCTCGATAATCACCTGGGGAGCCTCGCCCTTCTTGGCGGAATAATTATAATACAGGTTGAAGGTATAGGTTTTGCCGTCCATGGTGAAGGTGGCCCGAAGCTGCTTGGTAGGCTTGCTGTTGCTCATATCGGCGGCGTAATAGGGGGCCGTCCATTCCACGGCGTCCCCCGCCTTCACGTTTTCCACCGTCTGTTCAAAGACGACGGGCTTATTCTTATCCACGTTATCCACCAATTTATAGGAAATCACGCCCGATTCCGTGCTGTTCACCTTGGTTTTCAGCACCACGGCGCTTTTCCCCTCCGTGAGGGTGACGGGGCCGGTAAATTCCATGGTCAGGGGCTTTTCCGCCGCCTGGGCAGGCAGCGCGCCCAGCGCCAGGGCCAGCGCCAGCAGCAGGAGCATAACGCGCGTTTTCTTCATTTCAGTTCATCTTCCTTTCAGCCTCCGTTTCCGGAAGCGCTCTTTATTATACACCTATATAGACGGAAAAGAAAAGGGATTTGTTTCCCAATGTTTTGGTAAATTGCAAAAAAACTTTCCTGGGTGGCCTGAAGGGCGTTCTCTCTTTACAAAGTGACCATTTTCCCGGGCATTTCTCTATTCAATATATGTGATTTTTGGTTTGCTTCTTGACATTGTATGATTTGGGATGTAAAATGAAAGCGTACTTGAGGAAATGGAGGAAATGCAAAATGGCTGATTCTTTATTATTTGAAAATAAACCCGAAGCGACCGAAATGCCCGCCGTGCTGGTGGAGGGCTCTCACACCCCCGACGCGCTGGCCGGGGCCAGCGGCGTTTATATCGCCGCGTCCGGCTCCGCCATGCTGCAAAGCGGCTGCCAATCCCTGCGGACGTGCGATAACTGGCTGTGGCTGGCGGTGGAGGGCGGCGCGCTGACGCTGAGCAACGAGGACGCTTCCTTCCATCTGCGGGCGGGCGAATGCTGCATGCTGCCTCCCGGCTCCCAGGGGGTGACGCTGGAAGTGCCCCAGGAGGCCCGGGTGCTCTGGCTGATGGTGGGCGGCACGCTGTCCGGCGCGTTCCTGCAGCGGATGGGCGCGTTGCCTCACCGGATCATGAAGCAGGGCGCGCTGCCCTCCCAGCTGAATTTGGCCAAGCATATCGTGCAGGCCACGGTACGGGTGATGGCCGCCCAGGATCCCTCCAGCGCGCAGCTGCAGCAGCTGCTCTGGGCCATGCTGGCCTCCCATTCCGGCCAGCCCGTGGCCATGGACGCGGTGCTCTCCCACGAGATCGCCAAGGTGGTGGACGCCATGCGCAAAAATCAGTATCGCGACAGCTTCTCCCTCAGCGATATGGCCGCGCTTTCCCGCATGCCGGTAGAAACCTTCCGGAAGCGCTTCGTTTCCGAAATGGGCATGCCGCCCCAGAGCTATCAGCTTTTCTGCAAGATGGAGCGGGCCAAGGTGCTGCTCAAGGACGGCTGCACGGTGCGTCAGGCCGGCGTGGAGGTGGGTATGAACGACCCCTACCACTTCTCCAAGACTTTCAAAAACATCGTGGGCATGAGCCCCTCCGCCTACAGCAAGACGGCGCTTAAATGAGCGCCCCTCTCTCCCCCCGCCTCTCCCGGGAGGCGGCCCGCATGCTTTCCCCCCTGCAATTGGCCTATATCGGAGACGGCGTTCACGCCCTGCTGGTGCGCACCCGGCTGATGGAGGAAAACCTGCCCGTGCGGGGCATGCACACGGCGGCCACCCAGGCGGTGAACGCCGTATCCCAAAGCAAAGCATTATCCGCGCTGCTGCCGCGCCTGACGGAAGAGGAGCTGCTCATCGTCAAGCGCGGCCGCAACGCCCACGCCCATCACAGCGCCCCCAAATCCGCCACGGTTGGCGAATACGCCAACGCGACGGGGCTGGAAGCGCTTTTGGGCTTTCTGTATCTCATTGGGGATATGGATCGCCTGGGCGAAATATTCGAATGGATTACGGAGGCGCTGTGACATGCCCGAGAAAACGCTGCAAGTGACGCTGCTCACCCACACCCCCGAGCCCGAAAAAGTCTGCGCCCTGGCGGCGCGCACCTGCTATTCCGCCTTGGAAATGGAGGAATTGCAAAGCCGGGTTTCGCAACAGGAGCAGGGCGAATTTCTCAAGCGGGTGCTCGCCTCCGGCCATGATTCCATTCTGGAGCACGCCTCCTTCACCTTCACCGTCCAGGGGGTCAGCCGGGCGCTGCTGGCGCAGCTGACCCGTCACCGCATCGCCAGCTTCTCCGTTCAGAGCCAGCGCTATGTTTCCCTGGCGGAGGGCTTCGGCTATATTGTGCCGCCCCGCATCGCAGCCCTGGGCCCCCAGGCCCGGGCGGAATTTGAGGGACAGATGGCGCAGATGCAGGCCTGGTACGCCGCCTGGCAGGAAAAGCTGGGGGCGGGCGAGGGCGCTAACGAGGACGCGCGCTTCGTGCTGCCCAACGCCTGTGAAACGCATATCACCTTCACCATGAACGCCCGGGAACTGCTGCATTTCTTTTCCCTGCGCTGCTGCACCCGCGCCCAGTGGGAAATTCGCGCCCTGGCCGCCCAGATGCTGCGGCTGTGCAAGGAGGCCGCCCCCGTGATTTTTTCTTCCGCCGGGCCGGGCTGCCTGCGGGGCGCTTGCCCCGAGGGGGCCAAGAGCTGCGGCCAGGCCCAGACGGTGCGCGCATTCTATCAATCGCTGTAACACGGCGTATCCGCCGTTTGAAAGGAGAAACCCATGGCCTTTTATCAGAATATGAAGCCCAAGAAAATGAGCCGCGCCGATCATCTGCGCAGCGACAGCCGCCTGGAAGAGGAGGGGGCCCGCTATCGCCGCGCCTCCGCCAAGGCGGACGCGCAGCGCCGGGAAAATGAAAGCGCCGGAAACGACGGCTACCGCCCCTACGGAAAGCCCGCCGGAAAGGGAAATTCCCACGGCGAAAAGCGCGATTTTCATGGTAAGTCCGGCTATCAGGGCCAAAAGCCCTACGCCCCCCAGGGCCGCCGGGAGGACGCGCCGGATAAAAGGCGCGGCGGCTATCCGGAAAAGAACGGCCTCCAGGAAAAGCGCGGCTTCCAGGAGCGTAAGCCCGCCCCCGCCCCGCGCCGGGATTTCCCGGAAAAGCCCGCCTTCACCGCTCCCCGGCCCGAAAAGCCCGCTTTCCAGCCCGCCCCTGAACGGCCGGATGCGTTCCTGCCCCCCGAAAACCTGCTTTCCGGGCGTAACCCCATCCGCGAGGCCATCAAGAGCGGCCGGGATATTGAAAAGCTGCTGGTCGCCCGTGGCGATCTTTCGGGCACGGCCAAGGAAATCGTGGCCATGGCCCGGGAGCGGCATATCCCCGTGCAGATGGTGGAGCGGGCGCGGCTGGATGAAATCACCCGCAATCATCAGGGCATGCTGGCCTTCGCTTCCGCCTATCGCTATTACGAGGTGGAGGACATGCTGGCCGAGGCCCAGGAAAAGAACGAAGCGCCCTTCCTGGTGGTGCTGGACGGCGTGACCGATCCCCAGAACCTGGGGGCCATCATCCGCACCGCCGCCTGCGTGGGCGCTCACGGCGTGATTGTGCCCGAGCGCCGGGCCGTGGGGCTCACCCCCTCCGCCGTGAAGGCCTCCGCCGGGGCCATTGAAACGGTGAAGGTGGCCCGGGTGACCAACCTGACCCGCACCCTGGAAATGCTTAAGGCCCGAGGCGTGTGGCTCTATGCCGCCGATATGGAGGGCGAGGATTACCGCAAGGTGGATTTCAACCGTCCCCTGGCGCTGATTATCGGCGCGGAGGGCGAGGGGGTCAGCCGCCTGGTGCTGGAAGCGTGCGATTACCGGGTGTCCCTGCCCATGAAGGGCGGCGTGGGCTCCCTGAATGCGTCCGTGGCCGCGGGCGTGATGATGTACGCCGCCTTCTCTTGCCGCGGGTAAGCGGCCGCCCCTAAATTCTCTCATCGGGAGGTAAGCCATGCCCGATTCCTATCTGACCGACGAACAAAAAGAAAACGAACGCTTCCTGCCCCTTTCGGACGAGGAAGTGGCAGTGCTTGCCCAGGGCGGCGACGGCCAGGCCCTGGCCTATCTGCTGAATAAATATAAAAACTTTGTTCGCTCCAAGGCCCGCAGCTATTTTCTCATCGGTGCGGATCACGAGGACATTGTGCAGGAGGGGATGATCGGCCTGTATAAGGCCATCCGGGATTTTCAGCCCGACCGCCTGGCCTCCTTCCGTTCCTTTGCGGAGCTGTGCGTGAAGCGCCAGATCATCACCGCCATTAAGGCGGCCACCCGGCAAAAGCATGTGCCCCTCAATAGCTACGTTTCCCTCAATAAGCCCCTCTATGATGAAGAATCCGATCGCACGCTGCTGGATGTGATCGAGGGCCGAGTGACTAACCCGGAGGATCTCTACATCAGTCAGGAGGATCTGGCCGGCATTCAATCCCAGATCGACGAGCTGCTTTCCGATCTGGAACGCCAGGTGCTGGAGGCCTTTATGGACGGGAAAAGCTATCAGGAAATCGCGGAGCTGCTGGGCCGCCATGTGAAATCCATCGACAACGCGCTGCAGCGAGTAAAACGAAAGCTATTCAAATTCCTGGAAGAGCACAATCAATAGCCAAAAGCATTGCAGGGGGGAGCATTCTTTGACCTTCAAAGAATGCTTTCCCCCTGTTTCCTTTCAGGAAAACCGCTTGAGTAAGGGCGAAAAGCAGGAAATCTGCGCGTTTTTCCGCCATCTTCCTCTACATTATTTTCTGTAATTTTCCAGCGCGCGGGCGCGCTCCACAGCGGCGAGGATTTCCGCCTCAGGGATGGGCGGGCATTCCCGACCCAGCAGCACATGCAGGAAAAATTCCCGGGTGCCCGCGTTGCCGGTAACGGGGCTGTGGGTCACCCCCGCCGCCGCCGCGCCGGGCAGCGCGTTCACATCCTGAATCAGCGCCCGCAAAAGCGGGGCGTAGGCCTCGTCGGGAATCTGGCCCGTGCGCCGGGCCTGGGCGTCGTCAATTTCAAAAAGCGGCTTCACCAGGCACACCAACTCCCCCTCCCCATGCAGAATGGCCGAAAAATAGGGGATCGCCTTGCGCAGGGAAAGATAGCTCACATCCACCGTGCCCAAATCGGGGCGGGGATCCAGAGCCAGCAGCTTTTCATCGCTGACGTTGGTTTTTTCCAGGTTCACCACATGGGGATCCTGACGCAGGCGGCCCATCAGCTGGCCAAAGCCCACGTCCACGGCGTAAACCAGCCGCGCCCCCCGCTGGCAAAGGCAATCGGTAAAGCCGCCGGTGCTGGCCCCCGCGTCCACGCACACCCGGCCCTCCACCTGCACGCCGAAATCCTCCAGCGCGCCGGAGAGCTTGAAGCCCCCCTTGCTGGCATAAGGCAGCACGCCCTTGAGCGTCACCGCGTCGCTTTCCTTCACCATGGCCCCGTTGCGGGCGATTTGGCCGTTGATATACACCTCGCCCGCCATAATCCGGGCGGCGGCCTCCTTTTCATGGGGGCACGCCCCCATTTCCACCAGGCGCTCGGCCAAGCGCCGCTTCTTTTGATTCATGCTTCCTCCTCGCAAAAGGGGCAGGGGGCGGTAAAGCGCATGCGCTCCCCTGTTTCGGGATGGGTAAATTCCAGGGAGTAGGCGTGGAGCATCAGCCGGGGCGCGGAGGGCATATGCCGGTTGCCGTACAGGGGATCCCCCAGCACCGGATGCCCGACGGACTGCATATGCACGCGAATCTGATGGGTGCGTCCCGTAACGATATGCACGTCCAGCAGCGTTCTGTCCGGCCCGGCCTTCAGCACGCGCCATTCCGTCCGCGCCCAGCGTCCGTCCGCCGTGACGGCCATTTTTTTGCGGTCCGCCGCGCTGCGGCCGATGGGCTTTTCAATCACGCCGCTTTCTTCCTTCATGCGGCCCGCCACCACCGCCCGGTAATGCTTTTCCATCTGCCGCTCCGCCAACTGGCGGGAAAGGGCGGCGTGGGTCTGATCGTCCTTGGCCACCAGCATCAGCCCGCTGGTATCCTTATCCAGCCGGTGCACGATGCCGGGGCGCATTTCCCCGCCGATACCCGACAGATGATCCAGATGGAACAGCAGCGCGTTCACCAGCGTGCCGTCCTCATTGCCTGCGGCGGGATGCACCACCATGCCGCAGGGCTTCACGATCACCGCCAGGTGCGCGTCTTGATAGAGAATTTCCAGGGGAATATCCTGAGCCTGGGCCTGGGCTGGCCGCGTTTCGGGCAGTGTCAGCACCACGCGCGCCCCGGTGCCCGGCTTACTGGCGGGCTTTTCCTCCCGCCTGCCGTCCACCTGCACGCAGCCCTCCTTAATCAGCGCCGCCGCCCGGGAGCGGGTGATTCCCCCATCCCGGGAAAGCAGCACGTCCAGCCGCTCCCCCTCGCCCGTAAATTTCCGAATCATCTTTTGCTCCAATCCTGGGGGCGGAAAAGCAGGCTGATTCCGCACAGAATCGCTCCGGCCACCACACCCACGTCCGCCACGTTAAAAATATAAAAGCGTATAAACAGCAATTCAAACATATCCGTCACCGCGCCGTAGAGCACCCGGTCGATAATATTGCCCAGCGCGCCCCCCGCCAGCAGCGATACGCCCCAGGGAGCCAGGCCAGAAAGGCGCGCGCGCCGAAGCAGCCAAAAGCAGCCCGCCAGCGCCAGCAGCGACAGCGCCAGAATCACCGGGGCGCCCCCCTGAAAAAGGCCCAGGGCCATGCCCGTGTTCTGGGCGCCCCGCAGGGCGATCACGCCGGGAATCAGCACCTGATCCGCCGTTTTCCAGGCCCATTTCGAAATGCGATCCAGCGCCAGCAGCAGCAGCCCCGGCCAGATCAGCGCGCCTTTATTTCTCACCCTGTTTCCTCCCCGCCCGCGCGCCCTGGGGCCCGGGGGCTTATTGTATTCGCAGCTGCACCAGCGTGACCACCTGGGCCACGAAATCGCTGATGCCCGGAAGGTTTTTCTGGGCCAGCCTTTGCAAAAGAAAAAGCACCGCCGCGCCCAGCACCGCAAAGCCCACCATCATGCCCAGGCCCCGGGCCACCCCCTGCCAGAAAGCGTCCCACAGGCGGCGCCTGCGGTCGCTTTCAAAGCGCACATAATCCCCCAGGCGCATCCGCTCGGCGGCGGCGATCAGACGCTCGATCTGGGAATCCAGCATGGCCACCCCCTCCCGGGGGAAAGTTTTCCCAAGGACGGGGCATATTATCCCTGCCGGCCCGGCGGCTTTTCCCTATTATACCAGCCCCTTCGCCCCTTCGCAAGCGGAAGCACGATTTTCCTCCGGGCTGCATAGGATGTGGCGGCGGGTTTATTGACAGAAAGCCGGAAAATCGTTAAAATAAAAGGAAAGAGAAAAAAGGAGAAGGGGGAAGCGGGGATGATCGTTGCCAAATTTGGCGGAAGTTCCCTGGCGGACGCGACCCAGTTTCGAAAGGTGCGGGCCATTGTGGAAAGCGACGGCGAGCGGAAATTTATCGTGCCCAGCGCGCCGGGAAAGCGCGGCGCGGGGGATGATAAAATCACCGATCTGCTGTATGAATGCCATGCCGCCGCCCAGGCAAAAAAGCCCTTTTTGCATATTCTGGAGCGGATCGAGGCCCGGTATACCGCCATCGCCGCGGAGCTGGGGCTTGCGCTGGATTTTGATTCGGAATTTTCCCGCATCGCCGGGGCGCTGGAAAAGGGCGCTTCCCGGGATTTTGCCGCCAGCCGGGGCGAATACTTAAACGGCAGGCTGCTTTCTGAATATCTGGACTTTCCCTTTGTGGACGCGGCGGAGGTGATCCGCTTTTCCCCGGATGGGCAGCTTATGGAGGAGGAAACCAACCGCCTGCTCCGCGCCGCCCTGCAGGCCCAGGGCCGGGCGGTGATTCCCGGCTTTTATGGGGCGGATGAAACCGGCATGCTGCACACCTTTTCCCGGGGCGGCAGCGATATAACCGGCGCGCTGGCGGCCCGGGCGATTAACGCGGACGTATACGAAAACTGGACGGATGTGACGGGCTTCCGCATGGCGAACCCCCGCATCGTGCCGGACGCGCAGTATATCGCCCAGCTCACCTACCGGGAGCTGCGGGAGCTATCCTATATGGGGGCCACCGTGCTCCACGACGCGGCAGTGTTTCCCGTGCGCCGGGCGGGCATTCCCACCAATCTGCGCAACACCAACGATCCCAAACACCCCGGCACCCTCATCAGCGCCGCCGCCCCCATCGACCCCGCCCACGCCATCACGGGCATCGCGGGGAACAAGGGCTTTTCTATCGTTTCCATCGAAAAGGATCTGATGAACGCCGAGCTGGGCTTCGGCCGCCGGGTGCTCCAGGCCTTTGAGGAGGCGGGGGTGAATTTCGAGCATCTGCCCACCGGCATCGATACCATGTGCATCGTGGTGGAATCCAAGGCCCTGGCCCCCTGTCGGGAGCGGGTGTTGGCCCGGATCGAGGAGCTTGTGCACCCCGATCAGCTAACCGTCCACGATCATCTGGCCCTCATCGCCACGGTGGGCCGGGGCATGGTGCGCAATTTCGGCACCGCCGCCCGGCTGTTTACCGCCATATCCTCTCAGGGCATTTCCATCCGCACCATCGATCAGGGCTCCAGCGAGCTCAATATCATCGTGGGCGTGGATGAAAAGGATTTTGAAAACGCCGTGCGCGCCATTTACGATGCGTTCGTGCGCATGTGAGAAAAGGAGTCCGAAGATGAAAAAGCTGCTTGCTCTGCTTTGCGCCCTGCTTTTCGTTCCCTGCGCCCTGGCGGAAGAAACCGCCCGGGCGCGCTTTCCCGGCAGCCTGGGCGGAACGATCGAAATTTCCCCGGCCTGGGAGGAAGGCTGGTTCTTTGCCGACGCTTCGGCCTATAACCACGCCCTGGCCCAGGCCTCCCTGGGGCTGGCGCTTTCCGCCTTTGGGGCGGGGGAAGGGGACGCTGCGCAAAACGTGCGGGATTGCTTATCGTCGCTGGGCTTTGAGCAAATCGAGACGGCGCAATACGACGTGCGCCGCCCGGATACCATCGGCACCGCCCTGGCCCGCCGGGAAATCCGGCAGGGCGGCGAAAGCGCCACGCTGGTGGCGCTGGCGATTCGCGGGGGCAATTACGGCCAGGAATGGCTGAGCAATTTTGATTGCGGCGTGGACGAGCCCTGGCACAGGGGCTTTTCCCAGGCGGCCCGGGAAGCGGCCCGGCGGGCGGCGGATTATGTGGCAAGGCAAAACATCGATCGGCCCGTTTTCTGGATCGCGGGGTACAGCCGGGGCGCGGCGGTGGCCAATTTGACCGCCGCCTTCCTCAGCGAGGAGGGCCTGGCCCAGGACGAGCAAATTTTCGCCTACACCTTTTCCACCCCCCGCACGGTTCGCGGCGAGGAAGCGAAAAAACACCGGAATATTTATAATATCGTGAGCGCGGCCGACCTGGTGCCCCAAACGCCGCTGGCCGCCTGGGGCTATGACCGCTATGGGCAAACGCTGTATCTACCCTCCTCCGACGGACAGGCTGCAGACTACGCGGCGCTGCTGCCCGGCTTTCAGGCGGCCTATCAATCCCTGACGGGCGCGCCTGCGGATGCGGCGGGGGACGCGGCCGATCTTTCCCTGTGCCGGGCGCTGGTGAAGGGCCTTGCCACCGCCGTGCCCACCCCGGAAAGATACGCGGCCGTATATCAGGCTCCCCTGGGCAAGCTGTTCACCGGCCAAAAGCTCACGGGTGCGGAACGGCTGGTGACGCTCTCCCTGGCAACGGCGCTGGGGTTGGAGGCCGCGCGAGAAGCGGGGCATAGCGTCAGCGCCGCCGAAGGAACGGAGCAGACGGAGGAACTTCTGGTTCTGATCAAGCCCATCTCGACGCAGCATATGCCCGAAATCTATCTGGCGTGGATGCTCTCGCTGCCCGATGGGCATGCACTCCTGCGGGAAACGCCGTGAAATTTACCATTTTCCCTGTTTTCACCGGGGGTTCTGCCGCTCCCATCCTTGACGAAAAGCCAATTTCTTTGCTATAATAGGGTTATTCTGGAAGCTTGTATTATATATTTTTATTTATGGAGGGGTATCTTATGAATTTCCAGGGGAAGGCCGTGTTGGTTTATTTAGAAGAAGACAACGTGACCCGCGCGTTTTTTCGTATTCAGCCGTTGCTGACAGAGGGCGCCAGCGTTGCCGCCGAGGCGGTCGCCGCGTTCCCGGACGACGGCTTTTTGCGTATCGTGCCCGATAAAAACGAGCAGCACACTTTTAAAGAAAGAATGCGCGGCCTGTGCGGCCTGTGCCTGCTGGATCTGCGCGCCCTGCCGCCGGAAGCCAACAAAATCCGCACCAATAAAAATTACGCCCCCGCCCGGGGAGAAAACAACCAGTTTATCGTTTATTCCGACGCCATCCGCCCCATGCCCGACGGCTTATTTTATCAGGTGGTGGCGGAGGAAAACCTGCAAAGCGCGGCCACGCCCCAGGCGTATATCCGCAAGGGCGCTAATATTCAGGGCCCCTTCCAGCGGGACACCGCCCAGCCCGTCGGGGAAATTACCCAGCTTCCCCCGGACAGCAATGAAATTTACGCCGTGAATGTGAACGGCCAGGAGTTGCTTTTCTATTGGCCCCGCGCCGCCGCCCCCGTCCAGGCCCAGGAAGCCCCCGCGCCCGCGGAAGCAGAAGCGGCCCCCGTCGCGCCCGCCCCTGTTCCCGCCCCGGCGGAGCCTGCCGCGCCCGCCGCGCCGCAGGAGGCTCCCGCGCCCCGCAGCGCCCTGGAGCAGATTCAGGAAATGAATTCCGCCCTGGGCGACCGGGTGAACCGGATGCGGGAGACCCCTGCCGCGCCGGTGGATTACCGGCCCGAGCAGCCCCAGAAGCCCCTGGTGGGCACGCGCCTTTATCAGGCCCCGCAATCCTTCGCCGCCCCCCGCCGCGCCCATAACCCCCTGATGGAAACGGTGGAGCAGCAGCGCTACGCCGCCCGCTATGAAGCGCCGGGAGCGGTGCTGCCCCAGAACGCCGAAATGAAGGACGTTCCCAACCCCGTGGACGCTTTTAAGCGGGCGCTGCTGCGCGTTTGGCAGACGCCCGAAACCCAGCCCCAGGCAGTGGACACGCTTCTTGCCCAGCCGGGCATGCGCGCCGTTCTGGCCAAGGCCCTTTCCACCCAGGGGGAGGATCCCACCCTGGCGGCCATGCACAGCCAATTGCAGGAATTGGAGGCCGAACGCCTGATGACGCTGATGCAATTGGACGACGCGAAAAAGAACCTGGCCGCCGCCCGGGAGGAAATTCTGGGCGAAATGAGCCAGGACGAGCTTCAAAAGTTAGAAGGCCTGCGGCATGAGCAGCAGGCCTGCAAAGCCGCGCTTTCCGCGCTGCAAAACGCGGCGGAGCCCCTGGAGGCCGCCCGTCAGGAAGCGGAAGAAACCATCGCCCGGGCCCAGCGAAGCCGCGGGGCGCTGTGCGTCCGCGCCCGGGCCGGGGTGGCCTGCGCCAAGGCGGAATTGATTCACCGGGTGGAAACCGCCCTGAAAGCGGCGGGCTTCCTTCTTGCCCCGGGGGACGCGCTTTCGCTGCTGGCGATCTGCGCCCTTTCGGAGGATGCGCTGGAATGCCGCGCCGCCAATCCGGCGGACGCTTATCTGGGCGTAACCGCCCTGGCCGCCGCCCTGGGCGCGCCGGTTTACGATGCGGAGGGCGCTTCCGCAGTTTGCCCGCTGCCCGGCGGAAACAGCCCTGTGTTCCTGATTAATCCCAGCGTTTCTATTCCCGCCGTCACCCGGGTGCTTCTGCCCGCCGCGGATCGGGAAAGCGTGGGCGGCTATGCCCGCCGCCCCTTCGCCAGCGTGCGCTTCGCCGCTTCCGGCGAGGCGGTGCCCCAGGCGCTGCCCGTCTATCCCCCCGTGGATCGGGAGCGGGTGCGCAAGGCGCTGCTGGCCGACGCGCCCCTCACGGAGGCCACCTCCGCCGCCCTGCTGGCCCTGCGCAAGGCCCTGGCCGCCTGCGGCGCGCCCCTTTCGCTGATTACCGCCCAGCGCATGCAGCGCTTCATCGCCGCCACGCAGAACGATCTGCCCGGCGGCGTGGCCGAGGCGCTGGATCGCGCGGTGTGCGCCTTCGCGCTGCCCCATATGCTGGCCTGGCAGGTGAAGCCCGAGGCCGTGCTGCCGCTGCTTTCCGCCATGCCCCGGGCCCTGCGCGCCCTGAAGCAGGCATGAAAAAAGAAACGATTTCCAGCCTGCAAAATCCCCTGGTAAAGGGATGGCGCGCCCTGAATAAAAGCCGGGCGGAGCGGATGCAGGCGGGGCTTTTCCTGGCCGAGGGGGATCACTTGGCCGGGGAAGCGCTGAAGGAGGGCAAGGCCCTGGCGCTGCTGCTTGCGGAGGATTGCCAGGAAAAATACGCCCATTTGCTGCGCGCGGCGGGGGCGCTGCCCGTTTATCTGCTTTCCGGGCATGTGATGTGCGCGATCTGTGATGCGAAAACGCCCCAGGGCGCTGCGGCGCTGTGCGCCTATCCCCAGGAGGACGCGCCGCTGCAGGGCGATTGGCTCATCGCCCTGGACGGGGTGCAGGATCCCGGCAACGTGGGCACGCTGCTTCGCACCATGGACGCGGCGGGCTTTCACGGCATGCTGCTGGATGAGAAAACGGCGGATCCCTACGGCCCCAAGGCCCTGCGCGCCTCCATGGGCGCGGTTTTCCGGGTGCCCGCCGCCCGCTGCGCCGATTTACCGGAACGGCTTGCGCATTTGGCCGCCCAGGGCTATGATATTCTGGCGGGCGATCTTCGGGGCGAGCCCTTTTATCGCCGCCCACCCACGAAAAAAAAGGCCTGCATCGTCATTGGCAATGAAGGCGCGGGCATTTCCCCCGCCGTGCTCGAAAAGGCCACCCTGCGGGTTAAGCTGCCCATGGCGGGGGGCGCGGAATCGCTGAACGCGGCGGTGGCGGGCTCCATTATGATGTATGATCTGCTGCGGGAGCGGCTGAACGGCTTATGACGGCTCCTGAATATCCAGGCCCAGCAGCGCGGAAAGCTGCACCGCCTGGCCGGGCGTGACCTTCAGCCCCCGGAGCCCTCGAATATCCACCCGCAGGCCCGCTAGATCGCAGCTTGTTACATCAGGCCCTTAAGGGGCGTATCGCTCAGTTCCGCCCGGGCCAGATTGCAGCGGACGAGCTTCCAATCCGTCCATTTCACTTGGTAAAACACGCTTTCCTTTAAGGCGCAGTCTGTGTATTCCACATGCTGCGCCTTTACGATGGAGAAATTCGCGTAATCCATCTGGCATTCCCGAAAGGTCGTGTGCATCAGCACGTTTTCCTGAAACTGCGCCCCCGTCATGCGGCAATGAACGAAGCGCGTCCGCTGGAAGGTGGCCTTGGGGAAAACTATGCCCGAAAAATCGCATTTTTCAAAAACGCAATCCACAAATGCCAGCCGCGCCGCACCGCAAGGGACAAACGTGCATTTTTCAAAATAGCACCCCGTAAATTCGCAGAGGACGCCGGGCATTTCGGGCAGCGATTCGCCAAAGAAGCGGCAGCCTGCAATCTCCTCCCCCGCTTCCGGCAGGCGCTCCGCCTCCTCCAGGCTGGCTTCCCGCAGGATTTCGGGCAGATCAGGCTGCGTCATGGCAGCGTCCTCCTTTCGGCGTTTTACGCCTTATAATCGTCATTTTGATTGTCGCTCCGCACAAGGTACGGCATTCAAGCGTCTTACAAATGATTGACGGACGGCGTTCCTTTCGCTTTACTGACAACGCATTTTAAACGGCTGGTTACACCGACCAGCTTTCCTGCCAAAATATCTTTTTCAGTAAACTTGGCCATCAGGATTTCTCGAGCGGCGTATCGCTCGAAGTCATAGGCGATATAGATATTGCCCGCCTCGTCCTCTGTTCCATCCGGATAAGATACGTCAAGGCGCTCATCCAGCATCAATCCGCCGCTCCAGGTAAGGCCGTTGTCAAAGGAAAGCCTGGCGCATAGATTGTTTCTTCCATGAAAATCCACATGATTCACAAGTAAAAGGTTTCCCGATCTAAGTCTGCGGATAAATGCTCTCCAACAAATCAATGATTCTTTCACGGATAACCGCTTCGCTTTCCGACTTCAGAATAAACTGCGCCACATGATTTTGCATTGCCTCATAGATATAATCAAAGCGCGAATAGGCGGTTAAAAACGCCACCGGACAATTGGGCCACAGTTTTCGAACCTTTTTTTGCAATTCCAGCCCGTTTGTTCCCGGCATCTCAATATCGCAGACGACAAGATCCATGTTGCCGCCGCGCAAAATGTCAATAGCATTTTCAGCGCTGCATGCTCGATATATATCGACGCTATAATCATCCAGGCCTTCTAAAACGGCCGCAAGGTTCTCCACGACGGCTGGCTCGTCATCCACAATTAGAACGCGGCATTCCTTCATTATTCATTCCGCCTCCTTTTGACAGCGCGCCAGCTCTTCAGGTGCTGGAAAGGTCAATAAAACGCAGAACCCGCCCAAGCCGCCGCGGGCAATTCGAAGGTTATTATTGTACGAATAGGCAATATGCATTCTTTTACTGATGTTGCTCAAAGCATGCATTACCGAGGCCGCTTATATTGACGGCGCAGGCCATATAAGAACGTTGCTAAAAATTGTGCTTCCGCTTTGTCTTCCCGCATTGGCCAGCATATCCCTATTCATTATTCTTTGGAACTGGAATGATTATTTTTCCGGCATGGTGTATATTCGCAGTCAAAGCCTGAAGCCATTGCAAACCTACCTTCGATCCATTATTCTTGTGAACGACGGCGTTTTGGATTCAGCGGATCTGGATAGTATCATGGCCAACCTTTCCTCGGACGCTACGAACGGCGCAAAAATTTTTCTTGGGCTGCTGCCTATTATGGCGCTGTATCCTTTCTTACAAAAATACTTTGCGAAGTGAATTGTGCGCGGCAGCGTAAAAGAATAGCGCTGAAATTTTGGAAACGATAAGGAGGAACAATCCTCGTGCGAATTATTAAAAATGCGGACCAAATAATTCAGGAAATGCTCGATCGGCGAGGCCTTGTCTCAATTACCGATCAGGGCTGCTATATCATCTCTAAAACGCTTGTGATTCATTCTCATACCCGTCTGATTCTCGCTCCGGGCGTAACCATGAAGGCCGCGCCCCTGTCGCGGTGCGCCCTAATCGAAAACGAAAGCTTTTACGGCGGAGGGGATGTCGATATCGCCATCGAGGGCGGCGTCTGGGATGGAAACTGCGATGAAATGGGAATGGATCCCTTTGAAGAAACAAGCGTCGAAAACCGGACGCACGGAAAATACGATCCTCATGTTTTCAAAGGGAAAATGATGCGTTTTGCGCATATCGAGCATTTTTCCCTAGAAAAAATGACCGTGCGAAATCCTGTCAGCTATGGCATTCAGGTTGCCGACGCTCGTTTTTTCATCATTCGCGACATTTTGTTTGATTATAACTGTAACTTTGGAACAACCGACGGCGTTCATATTAACGGGCCCGCCCGCTTTGGACTGATAGAAAATCTCAGCGGCGTTACGAATGATGACATGGTGTCGCTCACCTCTGTGGACGAGGCACACGCACAGGTGACCCGCGGTCCCATAGATTCGGTGGAAAGACGCAATATTGCCGCTGAAAATGGCTATTCCGGCGTCCGGCTGCTATCCAGGGGAGAACCGGTAACAAACATTCGCATCAGCGGCGTATACGGGGCACCTATCGCCACAATGCCGTTCTTGTCTCTCAGCATAATCTCAACGCGGAACCCGTCTGGTTTGACCAAATTACAATTGAACACATACACGCCTCAAAATCATCCGTTCCCCTGCACGCGCCCCAATTTATTCGCTGGGAAAAAACGCCGTTGAAAAATTGCCGGTCGTCTGGTTTGAGCAGGGAATCGTTATGGGCAGCGTTATAATTCGTGACATCAGCAGACACGAAAAAGCACAGACGGCAGGCGCGCTGATTCAACTCGATAAGGGTGGAAAAATTCATCGGTTGACAGTAGAGAACATTTGTCAAACCTGCGCGCCCGGCGTTTGTGCGCCGCTGTTTATAAACGAAGCCGAAGTAGACATACTGCGTTTTAACGAGTAGCGGTTTCAAAAACTATGGTGTTCGCCATCTCTTTGGACATTCTATTGGAGCGCAATCCAGACTTCATGCCCGGGAGTTGATATTTTTCCGCATCCGTCGTATAATAAAAGTGATTTTGATTTTCGAGGTGCGCTTTTCATGAACATTCAGGATTTTTCCGGCAAGCGCGTTCACATGGTGGGGATCGGCGGCAGCAGCATGAGCGGGCTGGCCGAAATGCTGCTGCACGAGGGCTACACGGTAACGGGCTCGGATAACGCTAATTCCCACGCGGTGGAGCGGCTGCGGAAGATGGGCGTGCAGGTGGCCGTGGGCCACCGGGCGGAAAATGTGCCCGGCGCGGCGCTGCTTGTTTTTTCCGCCGCCATTTCTCCCGAGAACCCGGAGCGGCAGGAGGCCGCCCGGCTGGGCATTCCGGAAATGGAGCGTTCCACCCTGCTAGGCCAATTGATGCTGGGCCACAAGCAATCTATCTGCGTTTGCGGCGCGCACGGCAAAACCACCACCTCCTCCATGATCGCCGAGGCGCTGCTGGAATGCGGGCTGGACCCCACCGTGCATATCGGCGGCCGGCTGGACGCGCTGGGCGGCGGCTCCCGCGTTGGGAAAAAGGATGTGTTCGTGGCGGAAGCCTGTGAATTTCACGGCAGCTTTCTGGAAATGCACCCCACGGTGGCGGTGGTGCTGAATATCGATGCGGATCACCTGGATTATTACAAGGACATCGAGCATATTGAGCGCGCCTTCGGCCAGTTTCTTTCCCTTCTGCCCCCGGACGGGGTGGCCCTGGGCTGGGGCGAAGATGCGCGCATTATGCGCCTCTTTGGCAAACTCTCCTGTGAAAGGCGCACCTTCGGCCTGGGTCGGGAAAACGATTATCATCCCGAGGGCCTATCCTACAGCGATACCGGCTGTCCCCGGTACGACGTGGTTTTCCGAGGCGAAAAGCTATGCCGCGTGGAATTGAAGGTGGCGGGCAGCTTTAACGTGATTAACTCCCTGGCCGCCTTTGCCGCCGCCCATGTGGCGGGCGCGCCCGCCGGGGAAATCGCCGCCTCCCTCTCCCGCTTTGCGGGGGTGCACCGGCGTTTTGAATTCACCGGGCTTATCGACCAGGTGAAAATGTATCACGATTACGGCCACAACCCGGCCGAGATGCGGGCCGCCCTGTCCGTGGCCCGGCAGCAGCATCCCCGCCGCCTGTGGGCCGTGATGCAGCCCCACACCTACAGCCGCGTCAAATCCCTTTTCCAGGATTACCTCACCTGCACCCAGATCGCCGATTACACGCTGGTGACGGATATTTTCGCCGCCCGGGAAAAGGATCCCGGCGATATTAAAGCGGAAATGATCGTGGAGGGCATGCGCGCCCATGGCGTGGACGCGGTGCACACCCCCGCCTTTGACGACGCGGAGGCTTATCTTCGCGCCCATTGGCAGCCCGGCGATTTGGTGCTCACCATGGGCTGCGGCAATATCAACCTGCTGAACGAGCAAATGCAGCTGCACGGCGACACCGTGCGGGAATAAAATTGAGACGAAAAGCTTTTCCAATGAAGCAATGCTTCTTCGCGGCAGGTTTTTCCTGCCGCGCCAGACTGTCAAAAAAGTATCGAACAAACTTGCGGGATGCAATGAAGGGCGGCCAGCCCTTCATTTTTAAATCCGCAGAACCGGCTTTGCCGGTTCGAGGAGCGGTAGGAACGACCGCTTCCTCTATCATTTTCTTGATCGCCCCGCGCCCTCGCTGCGGCGGGTCGCGGGTTTCGGGCGGCAACCTAAGGGTTGCTGCGCCCTCAGCCTCGCTAAAGCTCGGCGCTCTGGCCGTAAAATGAGGTATCTTTGATACCCATTTTACAAGAAAATGATGCCCTAAATGCAAGACTGCTTTAGCAGACTTGCATTTACAGGGTGTCGAAAATCCTTTTTCGACACCCTGGCGCGGCAGTTTTTTTCCTGCCGCGCTTTTTTGTAATCGGCTATTCTGCCGCCATTTACATTCCCGGATATTTATGGTATCCTAACATCAGCGTATCTTTTTATATCTGCGAAAGGATGGCGATTCCAGATGAAGCTGGTATCCCTGGAAACCTTTTTCGTAAAGCCCCGGTGGCTCTTCCTCAAGGCGGTGACGGATGAAGGCATCGTGGGCTGGGGCGAACCCATTTTGGAAAGCCGCGCCCATTCCTGCGCCGCGGCGGTGCAGGAGATCGGCCAGAACATCCTGGGGGAAGACCCCCGAAACGTGGAAAAGCTGTGGCAGCAGATGTATCGCGGCGGCTTTTACCGGGGCGGCCCCATTGCCATGAGCGCCATCAGCGGCATTGAAATGGCGCTGTGGGATATTAAGGGCAAGGCCTGCGGCCTCTCCGTCTGCGACATGCTGGGCGGCGCGGTGCGGGATAGAATTCGTATGTATACCCACATTAAGCAAATCGCCCGGCGGGATGGCAACACCATCGACGAAATGTGCGATTTCGCCCGGATGCGCCTGCGGGAGATGGGCATGACCGCCCTAAAATACTCCATCATCCCGCCTATCTCCCCCATTATCGGGCGGGAGGAGCTGAAAGCGCATGTGGAGCGATTCCGGGCCGTGCGGGAAACCATCGGCGACAGCGTGGACCTGGCCATTGATTTTCACGGCCGCGTCACCCCTGCCAACGCGCTGCGGATTATCGAGGCCATCGAGCCCTATCACCCCCTCTTTGTGGAGGAGCCCGTGCTGCCCGACAATGTAGAAGAAATGGTGCTGGTTTCCCACCGCACCAGCGTGCCCATCGCGGCGGGCGAGCGGCTGTTCACCCGCTGGGGCTATCGCGAACTGATCGAAAAGCAGGCGGTGCAGGTGCTCCAGCCCGATCTTTGCCATGTGGGCGGCATTTACGAGGCCCGGAAGATCGCGGCCATTGGCGAGGTGTATCATATGTACGTGGCGCCGCATAATCCCCTGGGCCCCATTTCCCTGGCGGCCTGCCTGCAATTGGATTCCTGCATTCCCAATTTCCTGGTGCAGGAATTCCCCGGCGTGCCCGAGGGCTGGGATCTGGGCAAGGAACTGCTGGAAAAGCCCTTTGAAATCAAAAACGGCTATATCGACGTGCCCAAGGGCCCGGGCCTGGGCGTCACGGTGTGCGAGGAGGCCGTGCGACGGCTGGCGGACGACGGCTGGCGGAAAAACACCACCCAGGTATATCCCGACGGCTCCCAGGCCGATTGGTAAGGCCTGACCACACGCAAGCAAAAGAAAGGAACGCTTATGGAATTTCAATTTATCACCCCGGCGGAGCCCATTGCGTGCCCCCGCCTGTGGAAGGATTTTTCCGCCCCCGCCTTTCAGGCCGCCCGTCTGGAAATCACGGGCCTGGGGCTGTACCGGGCCTATCTTAACGGCCAGCGGGTGGGCAAGGATTACCTCACCCCTGGTATGAACGACTACGACGCTTATCTGCGCTATCAGACCTACGACGTATCCGCCCTGCTGCGGGCGGAAAACTGCCTGGAGGTGTATCTGGGCAACGGCTGGTATAAAGGGCGCTTCGGCTACGGCGAACACAGCCGCAACCGCTGGGGCGACGCCTATCATCTGGCCGCCCGCCTGATCCTGACCACCCAGCAAGGGGAAGAAACCGTGCTTGCCACCGATGAAACCTGGCAGGCCGCCCCCTCCTGCATCCTGGACGACAGCATCTACGACGGCGAAACCCGGGATGATACCCGGCGGGTGGATCACATTGTTCCCTGCAAAAAAGAAACGCTTTCCTATCGCCTGGAGCCTCAGTTTTCCCCTGCCATTCGTCCCCGGGCCGAGTTCAAGGGCCGCCTCATCGCGACCCCCAAGGGCGAACAGGTGCTGGATTTCGGGCAAAACATGGCGGGTGTGATTCGCTTTGTCAACCGGCTGCCCGCTGGGAAAACCCTCCGCATCCAAACGGGCGAGGTGATGCAGCAGGGCTGCTTTTACCGGGATAATCTGCGCTCCGCCAAATCCGAATTCGTCTACACCTCCGACGGTGCGGAAAAGGTGGTGGAGCCGCTGTTCACCTTCTTCGGCTTCCGCTATGCGAAAATCGAAGGGCTGGACGTTGTGGATCCCGCGGATTTCACGGCGGTGGCGCTGTGCTCCGATTTGAAGGAAACCATCGCCTGTGAAACGGGCTATTCCCTGCTGAACCAGCTCATCAGCAACACCCGCTGGGGCCAGCGCAGCAATTTCTTGGATGTGCCCACCGATTGCCCCCAGCGAGACGAGCGCCTGGGCTGGACGGGAGACACTCAGGTTTTCTGCAATACGGCCTGCTATCAAATGGATTGCAAGGCTTTCTATCGCAAATTCATGCGCGATATGCGGGCGGATCAAACGATGTATTACCATGGCAACCTGCCCAAATTCTCCCCTTCCCTGCGGGGAATCGACGCCGTGGGCGGGGGTGCGGTCTGGGCGGACGCGGCCACCATCGTGCCCTGGACGGTGTATCAGCATTACGGCGATCTGCCGCTGCTGCGGGAAAGCTATCCCATGATGCGGGATTATGCTGAATGGCTGATTACAGAGGATGAAAAAGCGGGAGGCACGCACCTGGTCTTCCCCTATCACACCTACGGCGATTGGCTGGCCCAGGACGGCATGTCTCCCCAATCGGTCTGGGGCGGAACGCGGAAGGAATTCATTCAAGGCGTTTACTATTATTACAGCCTACATCTCACCGCCCTGGCCGCCCGAGAACTGGATGAGGAAGCGGACGCGGAAAAATACGCCGGACTGGCCGAAGAAGTGCGAAACGCCCTGCTGGACGAATACGTCACCGCCGGGGGCAACCTCAGCGAGGATACCCAGACCGCCTATGTGCTGGCCCTGAAATACGGCGTTTACCGGGATAAGGAAAAGCTGATCGCCCGCTTCCGGGAGCGCGTTTGCAAGGATTTCTACAAGCTCACCAGCGGCTTCACCGGCGCGCCGCTGCTGCTGCCCGTGCTGATGGATAACGGCATGGCGGATATCGCCTACCGGATGCTGCTCAGCGAGGAATTCCCCGGCTGGCTGTATGCCGTGAAGCTGGGGGCCACCACTATCTGGGAACGCTGGAACAGCCTGAACCCGGACGGCAGCATTTCCGGCACGGGCATGAATTCTCTGAATCATTACGCCTATGGCTCGATCTGCGAGGCCATTTACACCCGCATCGCGGGCCTGCAATGCGCCGCCCCGGGCTTCAAAAAGGCGATCGTCGCCCCGCATCCGGACGGGCGGCTGGGCCGCATCCATCTTCGCCATGAATCCGCCGCGGGAGTGTGGGAAGCCGGATGGGAGATTCAGCCGGACGGGCGCATCGTCCTGAATATCACCGTGCCCCAGGGCGCTTCGGCGAAGGTCGTCCTTCCCGATCATCCCGAAAATCTGACGCTGGAAGCGGGCCCCGGCGCGCATAGCTACGTTTGGACGCCTACCCGGGATTATCGCCACCCCTACGGCCAGGAGGACGCGCTGGTGGAGGACGCGCGGAAGAACCCCCAGGCTGCCGCCATTTTGCAGGCGTATCTCCCGCCCCAGTGGCAGGGCTGGGCGCTTTCCGCCCAGGAGGGGGAAATCATGCCCCTGGGCCAGGTGAAGCATCATATCGGCCCGGAAAAATGGACGGAGATGATGGAAAAGCTGCGCCAGGTGGAGGCGTGATATTGGAATAATACGGGATAAAAATAATGCGGGGGAACCATTCTTTGGAAGCCAAAGAATGGTTCCCCCGCGCCCTCTCCAAAAAGCTGTATGGGTAAAGGCTGGTATCGAAAAAAAGAATCACTTCACCGCCGACAGGAAAACGGAGTGTTTTCCCGTTTCGGTTTTCTTTTTTTTCGATTTTCCTTCTTAGAGGGGAGCTCCGCAATAATATTTCGCTTTTCACGTCCCGGAGGCGGCGTTTTCCAGCAGCCAGTTGAAAACCTTCTTGGCGATGGGTGCGGCCACGCTGCCGCCGCCGCCCGCGTCCTCCACCAGGATGCAAAGGGCGTAGGGCGCGTTTTCCTCATCCAGGAAGCCCACGAACCAGGCGTTGGTATTCTCCTGGGTATCCAGCTCGGCGGAGCCTGTTTTGCCGCACACCCGCACCCCCTGAATATTGGCCGCCGCGCCCGTGCCGCCGGTGACGGCCGCGCGCATATATTCCTTCAGCGTCTGGGCGGTTTCCGCCTTCATGGCCCGGCGGTACACCCGGTTCGTTCCCTCCGCCCGGACGGTACCGTTAGCGGCGGCGGCCCGCACAAGCAGCCGGGGCTCCATCATCACGCCGTCGTTGGCCACGGCGGAAGCGATCATGCACATGTGCAGCGGCGTGGCGGTGAGGGCGCTCTGCCCCGCCCCCGTCCAGGCGATCTCCCGCTCGGTGCGGTTCGCCGTTGGGTAGGCGGAATTTTCCACCACCAAATCCCGGAAAAGGAAATTATCGTTAAAGCCCATCCCCTCCGCCGATTTTCGCAGCCGCGCGTCCCCCAGATCCAAGGCCGTCTGGGCGAAGGCGTTGTTACAGCTCACCTGAAACGCCCGCAGCAGATTGATCTGGCCGTGACTGGTGATTTTTCCCGCCGCCAGGTCTGTTCCCGCGTCGGTGATGACCTGGGTTCCCGCCTGCAATTGGCCGGTGCATTGGTACATTCGGGTTTGCGCATCCTGAAAATTTTCCAGGGCGGAGGCGGCAGTTACAATTTTGAAGGTGGAGCCGGGGGCGTACAGCCCCTGCACGGCGCGATTGAAAAAGGGCTTAAGCGGGTCGCTTTTCAGGGAATCGGAAAGCGTCTGGGGATCGAAGTTCGGGAAGGATTGCTCTGTGAGCACCTCCCCCGTGCGGTAATTCATCACCACCGCCGCCCCCGCCTTTCCCGAGGGGAACAGGGAGGAAACGTAGGTCGCCAGCCTGCTGTCGATGGTCAGCTGCACGTCGTCCCCCCGGCGGCTTTCTCCCCGCACTGCGCAGGAGAGCCGCTCCAGAAACGTCATATTAAAGCCGTACAGATACGCGGCCAGAAAGGTTTCCACGCCGTTATTCACATTGGAGCCGCTGTCCCCGATCACATGCACGGTGGCACGGCGGGCGGCCTCGTCCGCCTGATATACGCGGCTGCCGTCGCTGGTGGTGGCCAGAATCACGCCCCGGCGGTCCAGAATATCCCCGGCGATGACGTTCTTTTTCCGGGTGCGCACGAAGGTGTTGGCGGAGGAAGCGAACCAGCGGTTGCCATAGGTGGATATGCTGTATGCGCCGTAGGCCGCCAGCAGCACAAACAGCGCGCACAGGCACAGGGCGATCCGGCGGATGTTTTTGCGCAGTTGCTTCATTTCATTTCCTCCCCCTGCATCGCCAATTCTCTGTCCGCATGCACGCCCGCCTCGTTGCGGCTGGCCACCCCCTGAAGCAGCCCGATCACGCACAGGCTGGACACCATGGACGTGCCGCCGTAGCTGATAAAGGGCAGCGTCACGCCGGTCAGCGGGATCAGCTTGATATTCCCGCCGATAATCACAAAGGTTTGCAGCGCGATAAGCGCCGCGCACCCCGTGGCCAGCAGGGCGTGAAAGGCGGTGCGGCAGCGCCGGGCGATCATAATGCCCCGAATGATGATAAACAGATACATGCACACCACGATGAGCCCGAAAATCAGCCCGAATTCATGCAGAATCACGGCGAAGATAAAATCGTTGTAGTATTCAGGAATCACCGAGGCGTTGCCCAGGCCCAGGCCCACGCCCCAGGCCCCGCCGTTCACCATGGCGATAAGCCCCTGCACGATCTGATAGCCGCTGTCTCCCGTATCCGCCCAGGGGTTCAGCCAGACGGCCACGCGCCTTTTCACATGGGCGAACATCTGATACCCGGCGACCGCCGCGCCCGCGCCCCCCGCCAGGCCCACGCCTACCAGCGGCAGGCTGCCCGTGGCCGCGTACAGCAGCACCAACATCACCCCGTAATAGAGCAGCGCCGTGCCCAAATCCTTTTGCAGCATCAGCAGCAGCAGGCACGCCCCGGCAAAGAAAATGGAAAGCACCACCCGCCGCTTGGACAGCAGATAGGCGGCGGCCAGCAGCAGCGCCAGCTTCACCAGTTCGCTGGGCTGGAAGGAATAGCTTCCCAGGCGAACCCAGTTCTTCGCGCCGTTGGTTTCCCGGCCGACGACCAGGGGAAGCGCCAGCAGCGCCAGGCTGCCCAGCATCAGCAGCGGCACGGCCCATTTCCAGGAATTCATATATCGCACCAGCAGTGTGCACAGAATCATGCACGCGATTCCCACCCCGTAATTCACCGCCTGGGTGAGGCCGCGCTGGGGGCTCAGGCGATAGAGAATCAGCACGCCCAGGGCGCACAAAAAATTCGTCAGCGATAAAAGCAGCTTATCCGCCGGGAACAGGCGGGGAATGCCCGCCGAGCCCACAAACACAATCACAGGCACCAGCACGGACAAAAGAAAGCTCTCCCAGCTGCCATCCTTAATAGCCAGCAGAAAAAACGCCAGGAAGAAAAAGAGCATCACGGCGCTGAGCAGCAGCCGGGCCGGATCGCTTCGGCCCCTTCGTTTTTCCTTCATCGCCGGTTCCTCCTTCTGCGGCGCAAGGGGCTCTGATAGGGCAGGCCCTCGCCTTCCTCTTCCTCCGCCTGCTCCGGGGCGGGCTGTTGCGCCTGCTGCGCCGCCTGGGCCCGGTGCAGTTCCTCCAGGGAATAGGCGTAATCCCAGGTCATTTGCCCATCGTCGGTGTAATCCCCCGCATAGAGGGGATCCTCCTGGAAGGCGGCGGGGGCCGCGTCCTCTCCCTCCTCGCCGTCATACACAGGCACGCTGGCGAAGGGATTGGAAAGCAGCTCGTCTCCTTCCTCCTCCGGCGCTTCCTGCTGGAATTGGGCGGGATGGGGCACATTCAGCCCCGCGAACAGGCGCACCCGCAGGGGCTCTCCCCCGATCTGAATCTGCGTTCCGTGCAGGGCGTGGGCCGCGCCCCGCAGCTCCACCCCCTCCATCAGCAGACGCTTTCCCCGGCAGGGGGCGACGCGCAGGCCCTTGCCCGGCTCAAAAATAAACATGGCGTGGCGGTGGGCCACCCCCGGCGCCTTCAGGCGGATATCGCAGCCCCGGGCGGAGCCGATCACCCCCTCGTAGGGCAAGGGCTGGCTCTCCCCCGTGCGCAGATTCACTATTTCGCCCACCAGCCCCGCGTCCGGCAGCGCCCGCATTTCGCGCTTATAGGCTTTCGCGTCCCGGCGAAGCCAGCGATAGGCGCGAATTACGATGATCGCGCCGATTAACACAAAGATATAGCGCATCAGCAGCGCCAATAGTTCATACGCCTCGCTGGCCACGCGCTCACGCTCCGTTTCCGAATAAAATGCAAAATTTCACTTTTTTATCATATCACAAATTCCTGAAAACCGCCATGCGGCCTTCGGCACCAAAATGTAAATTCTTTTCCGTTCCTCTTCCGGGTCGGGCGCGAAAAAGCGCGGAAAAATTTATTGCTTTCTTCCGTAAAATCTCCCCCGCCCCGGTTGCGAAGGGCGTGCAGGGCGTGGTATAATAGAAAGTGGATTATGATGGATTAAAATACGCCCGCGGGCCCCGCCTGCGCGCGTTCCCCCATTTGGCGGCAGCGCCAAAGAAAAAATAAAGGAGACGAACATGCTGGAATTTTTGAAAAAAGCGCTGGGCTTCGGCAACGAAGCGCAGCTCAAGCCCCTGCAAAAAATCGCCGATCAGATCGACGCGCTGGAGCCGGAAATGGAAAAGCTTTCCGACGCGGCGCTGTGCGCTAAAACCGACGAATTTAAAAAGCGCTATCAGGGCGGCGAAACGCTGGATCAATTGCTGCCCGAGGCTTTCGCCGTGGTGCGGGAGGCCAGCAAGCGCACCCTGGGCCTGCGCCCCTTCCGGGTGCAGATGATCGGCGGCATCGTGCTGCATCAGGGGCGCATCGCCGAAATGAAAACGGGCGAGGGTAAAACCCTCACCGCCACGCTGCCCGCCTATCTGAACGCCATCGCGGGCAAGGGCGTGCATATCGTGACGGTGAACGATTATCTGGCCTCCTTCCAGGGCGAGGAAATGGGCAAGCTGTATCGCTTCCTAGGCCTGTCGGTGGGCATTATCGTCCATGACCTGGAGGGCGAACAGCGCCGGGCCGCCTACGCCTGCGATATTACCTACGGCACCAACAACGAAATGGGCTTCGATTATCTGCGGGATAATATGGTGCTCTATGAAAAGGATATGGTGCAGCGGGGCCACGCCTTCGCCATCGTGGACGAGGTGGACTCCATCCTCATCGACGAGGCCCGCACCCCACTGATTATTTCCGGCCAGGGCGAAAAATCCACCGATATGTATGAAAAGGCGGATCGCTTCGTATGCCGCCTGAAAAAAGATGAGGATTACACCGTCGAGGAAAAGGATAAGGCCGCCGTATTCACCGAGGAGGGCGCCCGCAAGGCGGAAGCCGCCTTCGGCGTGAACAACCTTTCCGATCCCGAAAATAACGACCTGAACCACTACCTGATTCAGGCCCTCAAGGCCAACGCCCTGATGAAGCGGGATGTGGATTATGTGGTGCAGAGCGGTCAGGTGGTCATCGTGGACGAATTCACGGGCCGCCTGATGGTGGGCCGCCGCTATTCCGACGGCCTGCACCAGGCCATCGAGGCCAAGGAGCATGTGAAGGTGGAGCGGGAAAGCAAAACGCTGGCCACCATCACCTTCCAGAATTATTTCCGCATGTATAAAAAGCTCTCCGGCATGACGGGCACCGCCAAGACCGAGGAGGGCGAATTCCAGGGCATCTATAACCTGGACGTGGTGCAGATTCCCACCAACAAGCCTATGATCCGCAAGGATCTGAACGATGTGATCTACCGCACCAAGAAAGGCAAATACGCCGCCGTGGTGGAGGAGATTATCAAGCGCCACGCCACGGGCCAGCCCATCCTGGTGGGCACGGTGTCGGTGGAAGTGAGCGAGCTAATCAGCCATCTGCTGGATATGCGGGGCGTGCCCCACGAGGTGCTCAACGCCAAGCACCACGCCCGGGAGGCCGCCATCGTGGCCCAGGCGGGCCATTACGGGGCCGTGACCATCGCCACCAATATGGCGGGCCGCGGCACGGATATTCTGCTGGGCGGCAACCCGGATTTCCTGGCCCGGCGCACCATGCGCCAGGAGGAAATTCCCGAAGAAATCATCGAGGCGGCCACCGGCTTTAACGAGCACGTTTCCGAGGAGGTGCTGGCCGCCCGGAAGCGCTATCAGGAATTAAAGGCCGAATATAAAAAGACCACCGACGTGGAGCACGATAAGGTGGTGGCGGCGGGCGGATTGCACATCATCGGCACCGAGCGCCATGAAAGCCGCCGCATCGATAACCAGCTGCGCGGCCGGGCGGGCCGCCAGGGCGATCCCGGCTCCTCCCAGTTCTTCATCGCGCTGGAGGACGATTTGATGCGCCTCTTTGGCGGCGAGCGGATTCAGCCCATGATCGAGCGGCTGGGCATGGATGAAAACACGCCCCTGGAAGCGGGCATGCTCACCAAGCAGATCGAAAACGCCCAGAAGCGGGTGGAAAGCCGCAATTTCGAAATGCGCAAGCATGTGCTGCAATTCGACGATGTGATGAATCAGCAGCGCAGCGTCATTTACGGCCAGCGCCAGCAGGTGCTTCGGGGCGAGAATATGCACGACGTGATCGCCGGCATGGCGGACAGCCTGATGGACGAAGCCTGCGCCCGCTTCCTGGCGGGAGATAATCAGCGGGATTGGGATTTGAACGGCCTGCGGGATTATGTGGAGCGCCTGTGCATCCCGGCGGGCACCATCGCGGCCAATCAGGAGGCCTTTCTTTCCTTCAAGCGAGAGGATGTGGCCGAATTCCTGAAAAAAACCGCCGCGCGCTTTTACGCCGAACGGGAAGCGCATATTCAGGAACTGGGCATCGATATGCGCGAGTTGGAACGCGCCATTCTGCTGCGGGCGGTGGATCTGCGCTGGATGGATCATATCGACGCCATGGATCAGCTGCGGGACGGCATCGGCCTGCGCGCCTACGGCCAGCGGGATCCGGTGAACGAATACAAGCTGGAATCCTACGATATGTTTGAGGAAATGGTGCGCCTCATCCGGGAGGACACCGTGCGGCGGCTTTACCAGCTGAAGATCGAGCGCGCGCCCGAACGCCGGGCCGCGGCCCAGCCCACCGTGGCCACCCA
This sequence comes from uncultured Clostridia bacterium, assembly GCA_934667105.1. Classification (GTDB taxonomy): domain Bacteria; phylum Bacillota; class Clostridia; order Christensenellales; family Aristaeellaceae; genus RUG563. The sequence goes on along the minus strand of CAKULG010000005.1, from coordinate 47,899 downwards.
CGGCGGCGCCCAGCGGGAAGCCCCCCGTCAGCCCGTGAAGGCGGGGGAAAAGATCGGCCGCAACAGCCCCTGCCCCTGCGGAAGCGGCAAAAAATATAAAAACTGCTGCGGCCGAAACGCCGGGGAATAACGGCGCTTTCCGCTCGCCGGGCTGGGCGCTTCACGGCCTCCGGCCCATTTTTCCCGTCGTTTTCCGCGGCGCGCATCGCCCATTGATTGAAGGAGGAGCACCCATGATTATCGAAATCGAGCAATACACCGCCAAGCTGAACGCCCTGCGCGCCCAGCTGAAAGAAGTGGGCGAGGGCCTGCATATGGAGGATATGGAAAAGGAGCTGCTGGAGCTGAAGGAGGAAATGAACGCCGACGGCTTCTGGGATAACCTGGAGCGCTCCACCCATGTAAACCGCCGCATCGCCAGCCTGGAGGGCAAAATCAAGCATTATAATTCCCTGCTTTCTTCCTGCGACGATATTGAAACCATGACCGAGCTGGCCCAGGAGGAAAACGACGCCGATCTGATCGCCGAGGCGGGGGAAGAAATTGCAAAGCTGGAAAAGGATACCGACGCCCTGGCCCTGGAAACGCTGATGCGGGGCAAATACGACGATTGCGACGCGGTGCTTTCCCTCCACGCCGGGGCGGGCGGCACCGAGGCCCAGGATTGGACTAGCATGCTCTACCGCATGTACACCCGCTATTGCGAACGGATGGGCTTCACGGTGAAGCTGCTGGACGTGCTGGACGGGGACGAAGCGGGCATTAAATCCGTCACCTTCGAGGTCAGCGGCGATCATGCCTACGGCTATCTGCGCGGCGAAAAGGGCGTGCACCGCCTGGTGCGTATTTCCCCCTTCGACGCAAACGCCCGGCGGCACACCTCCTTCGCTTCCTTGGACGTGGCCCCCATTCTGGAGGAGGACGATAAGGAAATCGAAATCGATATGAAGGACGTGCGGGTGGATACCTACCATTCCTCCGGCGCGGGCGGCCAGAACGTGAACAAAACCTCCTCCGCCGTGCGCATGACGCACTTCCCCACCGGCATCGTCGTTTCCTGCCAGACCGAGCGCGACCAGGTGCAGAACCGGGCCACCTGTATTAAAATGCTCAAGGCCAAGCTGCTGGAACTCAAGGAACGGGAGCGGGAGCAGCAAATGGCGGATATTAAGGGCGAAATGAAGAAAATTGAATGGGGCAGCCAGATTCGCTCCTATGTGTTCCAGCCCTACACCATGGTGAAGGATCACCGCACGGGCTATGAAGCCGGGAATATCGACGACGTGATGAACGGCAACCTGGAGGGCTTCGTTACCGCCTATCTGAAAATGCAGTAAGGCCGTTTCAAAATCAATAAAATCTGCCTGCGGGCGGGAGGTACGCTTGAAAAAAACGCTGACGAAAATCGGCTTCTTTCTGATGGGCCTGGCGGGGCTGCTGGCGCTGCTGTGCGCCGTGGCGGCCTCCTGCGTCACCAATTCCGCGCTGATGGAGCAGGGCTTTCTGAAATTTTCCTCCACCAAGCATTTGGGCCTGCTTCCCTCTCAATACAAGGCCTGCGCCCAAAGCCTGTGCGATTACCTGGATGGAAAAAAGGAAACGATTCCCGCTCCCAAGGCGGATGAAGCAGCGGCAGAAACGCCGTTGTTTTCTGAAAAGGAGATGCGGCATCTTGCCGACGTGCGCCGGATTATCGCCGTGCTGAAGGGCGTGCGCTGGCTGGGCGGCGGCGCGGCGCTGCTGGGCCTGGGAGCGGCGTATTATCTGGAAAAATGGAAAAAACGCACCGGGCTGACGGCGGAGGCCCTGCGCGGCTTCGCCGGGGCCGCCGGGGCGCTGCTGCCGGCGGGGGCCGGACTGGCCGTGTGGGGGTGCGTGAATTTTCAGGGGCTGTTCTGGACGTTTCATCAGCTGGCCTTTTCCAATTCGCTCTGGCTGCTGAATCCTCAGACCGATCTGCTTATGGCGCTGATGCCCCTTTCCTTCTTCACCTGGTATGCCGGCCAGCTGCTCAAAAGCCTGCTGCCCGTGCTGGGCGTGATGCTGTGCCTGGTGTTCGCCTGGATCAAAGCCGGCCGCAAGCAGGCCGAAGAATAACGCAAAGGAAGCTGCACATGGATTATTTGGAAAACAGCCGGCGGCAGCTGGCGGCGCTTCGGGAAAAGGAGCGCGTTCGCATTCTGGCCATTGAAACCAGCTGCGACGAAACGGCGGCCGCCGTGGTGGAGGACGGCCGGAAAATCCTCTCCAATGCGGTGTTCACCCAGATCGACCTCCACGCCCTTTACGGCGGTGTGGTGCCCGAAATTGCCAGCCGGGCACATGTGGAAAAGGTGGATCGCATGGTGGACGAGGCCCTGCGCCAGGCGGATATGACCCTGGCCCAGGTGGACGCCATCGCCGTCACTTACGGCCCCGGCCTGGTGGGGGCGCTGCTCATCGGGGTTAGCTGCGCCAAGGCCCTGGCCTATGCCGCCGGAAAGCCGTTGATTCCCGTCAACCATATCGAGGGGCACATCAGCGCCAATTTCCTCACCCATCCGGATTTCGCGCCGCCCTTCGCCTGCCTGGTGGTCAGCGGCGGTCACAGCCATCTTTTTTCCGCCGAGGATTACGGGGTTTACCGCATTATCGGCCAAACCCAGGACGACGCGGCGGGCGAAGCCTTTGATAAGGCCGCCCGGGTGCTGAACATCCCCTATCCCGGTGGCCCGCTGCTGGATAAGCTGGCGGAGGAAGGCGATCCGCACGCCCTGAAGCTGCCCCGGCCCCATACGGAGGGGCGCTATGATTATTCCCTGTCCGGGCTGAAAACCGCCTTTATCAACGCCGTGCATAACGCCCGGCAAAAGGGCGAGGCCCTGAACGACGCCGATCTGGCCGCCTCCTTCCGCCAGGCCGTGGTGAGCATGCTGGTGGATAAGGCGATTTTGGCGGCTCAGGAACTGCGTCTGCCCCAAATGGCGTTGGCGGGGGGCGTATCCGCCAATCGGCTGCTGCGCCGGGAAATGGAGGCCGCCTGCCGGAGGATCGGCGTGCCGCTATATATGCCCCAGCTGTCCCTGTGCGGCGATAACGCCGCCATGATCGGCTCCGCCGCGTATTACCGGCTGCTGCGGGGCGAAATCGCCGGGCTGGAGCTGAACGCCCGCCCCGCCCTGCGGCTGTAGGCGAGAAAGGAGAGAAAAAATGAGCGATCCCCACAAAAGCATGAAGCCCGCCGCGCTGATGAAGCGGTTTATGCCCTATTACGCCAAATATAAAAAGGAAATGGTTTTCGACCTGACCTGCGCCCTGCTCACCACCCTGTGCGAGGTGGTTTTCCCGCTGATCGTTCGTGCCATCACCAATCAAGCGGTGACGGATTACCGGGCCATCACGGTGGACTGGGTGCTGAAGCTGGCGCTGATTTACCTGGCGCTGCGCATTGTGGACGCGGCAGCCAATTATTATATGCAATATCTGGGCCATGTGACGGGCACCAAGCTGGAAACGGACATGCGCTCCGATCTCTTCGCCCATTTGCAGCAGTTGTCCTTTTCCTATTATAACAACACGAAAATCGGCCAGATTATGGCCCGCATCACCTCCGACCTGTTCGACATCACGGAATTCTCCCATCATTTTCCCGAGGAAGTGCTGATCTCCGTGGTGAAAATCACGGTGGCCTTCATTGTGCTCTGCGGCATGAACGTGTGGCTGACGCTGATGGTTTTTGTGCTGCTGCCCTTCATGCTCATCGGCACCCGGCATTTCTCCCAGAAAATGCGCCAGGCCTTTAAGGACGGCCGCCACCAGATCGGCGAAATCAACGCCCAGGTGGAGGACAGCCTGCTGGGGGTGCGGGTGGTGAAATCCTTCGCCAACGAGGATTTGGAGCAGCGGAAATTCGAGGATGGCAACCGCCGCTTCTTCGCCTGCAAAAAACGGCAATACCGCTATATGTCCGGCTTCAGCACCGTCACCCGGCTTTTCGACGGGCTGATGTACATCGTGGTGGTAGCGGCGGGGGCGCTGTTCCTGGCGGCGGGCAAAATCAGCGTGGGCGATTACACCGCCTATCTGCTCTATGTATCCACCCTGCTCACCGCCATTCGCCGCATCGTGGAATTCACCGAGCAGTTCCAGCGGGGCATGACGGGCATTGAGCGCTTTTGCGAAATCATGGATGCGCCGGTGGAAATTAAGGATAACCCCGGGGCCAGGGAGCTGGGGCCCGTTCGGGGCGAGGTTTCCTTTGAACAAGTTGGCTTCCATTACGCCGACGATGAAAACCACGAGGTCATCTCCTCCCTGAGCATGCATGTGCAGCCGGGGCAGAATGTGGCGGTGGTGGGGCCCAGCGGCTCGGGCAAAACCACGCTGTGCAATCTCATTCCCCGCTTTTACGATGTGACCAGCGGCCGCATCACCATCGACGGCCAGGATATTCAGGGCATCACGCTTAAATCCCTGCGCAACGCCATCGGCATGGTGCAGCAGGAGGTTTACCTGTTCTCCGGCTCCGTGCGGGAAAACATCGCCTATGGCAAGCCGGGGGCCAGCCTTGAGGAAATCGTGCTGGCCGCCAAGCGAGCGGGGGCCCACGAATTCATTTCCCGCCTGCCCAACGGCTATGACACCTATATCGGCGAACGGGGCGTAAAGCTCTCCGGCGGTCAGAAGCAGCGCCTGTCCATCGCCCGGGTCTTTTTGAAAAATCCGCCCATCTTGATTCTGGATGAGGCCACCAGCGCCCTGGATAACGAAAGCGAACTGCTGGTGCAGAAATCCCTGGAGGAGCTGACCAAGGGCCGCACCACCTTCACCATCGCCCACCGGCTCACCACCATCCGCAATGCGGATGTGATCTGGGTGCTGACGGAAAAGGGCGTGGAAGAGCAGGGCACCCACGCCGAGCTGCTGAAAAAAGGCGGCGTGTATTCCTCCCTCTACAGCCTGTATACCCAGCAAAACAGCTAACATATAATGAAACGCTCTAACCCGCAGGCGGTTGAACACGCGGATTGGAGCGTTTCTTTTTTCTCGAATACCCGATCAGAACAGGATTTTGAAGGGTTAGGCTGTGGAGCCGCCGCGCCCATGGAGAATGCAGAATCGAAAATCGTTCCGCTAAAAGCCGGTTTCCTGCTTTCTGCATTTCCCCAATCGGCCTTCTCGGAGGGGATGTGAAAGCTACCATCGTCAGGGATGGGAGAGGAAGCGGGGGCTGTGAAAAAACGAAAACTAAGTATTTGCGGGGGAACCGTTCTTTGTAAACCAAAGAACAGTTCCCCCTTCCGCAACCTCAATCGGCGCGGCGGATCGCTGCCGCGCCCCCCGCTTGTTTCGGTTGACTCGCGGGGCTCCCTGCGGCCTAAAGGCCGCTCCTGCCACTGGCAGGCCGGTCGTTTCGCCCCCCCTCCAAGAAAGCTGTATGGCTTGGACAAAAGCAGGCGGTCTACTTGCAGCTCCGCCAGCAAAGACTAGCAAAGAAAACCATACTTCTTCCCGTGATTTCAGCTTCCTCGCTGCTGGAGATGTGTTTTTTCACAGCCCCTGTACGACAAATGCCGTATTGTGGGGCGGCTTCTCCGCAAGCCTTTATTTCCTCCCCTTATAAATGCCCTTCGGTATGCGCGAAGGTATCCGCGCCGCGATCGGCGGGCACCCAAGCGTCGTCGAAATGAATGATAACGCCCGTATCCGCCAGCGCCTTTTGCAGGGGTGCCAAGGGGGTATCGAAGATCGGCGTTTGCGCGTCGATGGCCTGAGCGGCGGCAATGCCCGCGGCCTGGCCGGTAAGCACGGCGGGGGGAATCACCCGCAGCACATCCCAGCACCAGCCCTCCGCCGCGGCGCAGCGGCCGCAAGTAATCAGGTTGTCAAAGCCATGGCGCACCAGCGCCCCGAAGGGCACCTCGAACAGCCGATCCCGGTTATCAAAATCGCAGATCGCGCCCACGGAGGTTTCCTGATGGCGATACAGATCGTCCATGGTCAGCGTCGCGTCGCCGTCGATATGGCGGGTGGTGCGCAGCTGGGGCATCGCGGGCAGATAATGCACGTCCCGCTCCTTCCGGGGCATATCCTTCACATTTTCAAACATTTTCAGCTGATTCTTCAGCAGATAATCATTCACCACTTCCAGGGATGTGCCCGGGAACTTGGGCATGCCCTCCGGATGCCCCCCGCCGTACAGGGAAGAGCCGCCGCCGCAGTATTTGGAGAAGGCGTAGGCGATATCCCCCATTTCCACGGCCTTTTTGCAATGCTCCAAATCGGTGCCGTAAGCGATCATGGTGAAATAATCGCTGCCGTCCACTGTGGGCACCCCCGCCCGCAGCAGCACATCCGCGTCGCCGGTGGCGTCCACCACCATCTTAGCCCCATAGAACTGGCGGCCCGATTTACCGTCGATAATCAGGCCCTTGCAATGGCCGCCCTCCATCACGGGGGCGGAAACCACCGCGTCGTAATAAATGGTAACGCCCGCATCGTGCAGCAGCTTCACCATGGCCAGGGCGAACATGCCGATGGAATAGCAGGTGGTGTAGCGCACGTTGGTGGGTTCCTCCGGCTCGCCGTGCTTCCATTCCTCGGGCAGCGTATCATAGCCGTATTGAATGGAAAGGCGCAGAAGCTCCTCCGCCATGCCGCGGATCACCTGCTTGCCTCGTCCGTTGCAAAGGGGCACCCAGAAATTAATCAGGCCCATGGTGGCCAGGCCGCCCAGCACCGTGCTCTTTTCCAGAATCAGCGTTTTCTTGCCCAGCCGCGCGGCGGAAAGCGCGGCCGCCACGCCGGCAATGCCGCCCCCGGCCACAATCACATCGTATTCTCCCGCGACGGGAATATTTTCCTTCCAGGCAATGTGTTCCATCCTTTTTATCCTCCCCTGGCTGCGCGACGGGCCGCAGACGGCCGTCCGCCGTTTTAATCGTCAATTTCTTCCCGGCCATTATAGCATTTTCTTTTTCTCCGCGCAAGGGCGGAAGCGCGCGGCGAACCGCCTTAAAAGGGCGTCCTCTTTTAGCCCCTGTATTCGTCCGCCAGCTCGTGTGCCAGCCGCTGAATCACCAGAAATTGCTCCTCCGGCATGGGAACGTCCAAATCGCGGAAAGCGTTGCCCTCCACCGTGCGCCCCGTCAGCAGGTCGTACCACAACGCGCCCAAGGCATAACGCCCCTTCCCCAGCTCGGCATGAAAGCCGTCGCGATGCACGGGCGAAAGCCCCTGCCGGATAAGGCGCTGGAACATTTCGCCGCTGGGCAGAACGCCGTCCGCGTGAATATCCGCCGCCGCCTGGGCATAGGCGCTTTGCACATCCCGGAACATATCCGCCTGATGGGCGTAGCCCAACTCCTGCGTCAGGCGAACGCCGCCTTCTTCGTAGGCCCAGGTCTGGTGAAGCATCACACGGGCCTTGGGTACAAAGGAGCGCACATGGGCGGCCAGCTCGTTTAAATAGGGCCGATAGGTTTCATAACGCGGGGCGAGGTGGCTAACCTGCTGCAGCGTCACCACATCCCATTCATCCGCCCCCAGGGCGCGATCCAGCGCCATTTTCAGGCCCGTATCCTGGCCGTTAAAGCGGAAATAATAGCCGGCCTCCCCGCTGCGCATCATGCGGAAGTGAGTGGAAAGCGGGCAGCCGGGAATCATCAAATTAAACACGCGAATTTCCTGACGATCCGCCCGGGCGACGCCCGCCAGGTAGCGGGTGGCGTCGTCCGAAAAGCTATTGCCAATGCAAAGCAGCTTCAGCATGGTTATTCGCTCCTTTTATGGACGCGCCGCGCAAGCGCAGGGACGCGGCGACGCGCTTTAATCTTCTTCCGGAATTGGGGAATAGCCCCCCAGAATCTCGGGCTTGAGGGCCATGCTGTCCTGGGCGGTGATGGGGCGAATTACCCGGCAGGGAACGCCCGCGGCAAAGGAATGGGCGGGGATGTCCCGGGTGACGACGCTGCCCGCGCCGATAACGCAGCCATCGCCGATGGTAACGCCGCCGCAGATGGTCACATTGGCGCACAGCCACACGTCGTTGCCCAGCGTGACGGGCTTGGCATAGCACACCCGGGCGGGCTCGCCCTGGGGATTCAGCATCTGCCGCCGTTCGGAAACCACGAAGGGATGCAGCGGCGTGGCGATGGTGACGTTGGGGCCGAAATTGTTATCATCCCCGATGGTTACCAGCGCGTCGTCCTGAATGGTAAGATTGCAATTGCTGAAAAAGCGGCGGCCGATGCGGGTGTGCACCCCGTAATGGAAAAAGACGGGGCCCAGAATGCCGCAGCCCTCGGGCGCCTCGCCCAGAATCTGGGCAAGAAGCGCCCGGCGGGTTTCCACATCCGTTTCGGGGGTGCGGCTGTATTCCGCGCTGAGCCGGTGGGCGCGCTGCTTGAGCGCCTTAAGCTCGGGGGTGTTGGGGCAAAAGAGCAGGCCGTCGAAGATGCGCTGCTCCTCCGGGCTGATGCTTCGCTTTTCAGGCATAGGATTTCCTCCTTTGGCCGCAGAGCGGCGTATATTTTATAGCACGATATCCCCCGGCCGGTAGCCCGCCGGGAGCGGCTCCTCCTGGACGAAATGAAAATCCGGATCCTGCAGCACGGGCAGGAAGGCCTCGTAGGGGATGCGGGGAAATTCGCTGGTATAGCCGCTGGCCCCGAACCAGCCCCCTTCTTTGGCCCGCAGATTTAAATCCCGGGCGAATTTGGTGCGGTTGGAGCAATCATGAACGACGCAGGGCCATTCCTCCGCATCCGCCTGGGCCATAAAGCGCAGCGTCAGATCGCGGCTCCAGATGGGGGAAATATACCCCAGCCGGGACATATACAGGCTTTCCCCTTCATAATTGCCGATGTTGTTGGGGTTCAGGTGCAGCTCGGCGCAATTGATAAAATCCAGACCCGTATCCAGGACGCGGCTCTTCTTTTCCGCGAAGGCGGCGAAGAATTCGGGGGTCATGGGCGTTTCCACACCCACCATAGGGATGAAGCGCTTGGCCAGGCGAATGTTCTCGATCACCCGGTCGGCGCAGGCGGTGGCCCCAAGGTTGAAGCGCAGCTCGTCCAGCCCCGCCTCCCCCAGGGCCCGAAGGTTTTCTTCATTAGCCAGGGTGCCGTTGGTGTAAAGATGCTGATACACCCCTGCCTGGTGGAATTTGCGAATCACGCCGTAATATTTTTCGATTTCCATAAAGGGCTCCAGATACACATAGGCCACGCCCGTGGGCTTGCGCTGAATGGAAAAGAGCAGTTCCAAATCCTTTTCATAGAATTTCGTGCCGCCGATTTCCCACAGTCCCTCCCCGATGGGGGGCTGGCAATCCAGCTCGCCGTAATTATAGCAGAATTTGCATTGGATGTTGCAGCGATTGGTTTTGCGCACGGCGCTGAGCCCCGTGCCCAGCAGGCAGGAGCGGCAGCCCTTGGGAAAGCGCGCGTCGCCGCCCACATAATAGGTTCTGTTTTCCAACGTTTTTAAATGCGGAATTTCCGCCGCCAGACGGGTCCGGCGCGCCTCCACCGCCTCCTCGATCTGTGCCAGGGCGGCGCAGGCGATTTCCTGCTGTCGGGGCATCAGTTCCTCCTCCTCGGGCAGGGCGGCGAAAAAGGAAAACCAGGTCAGCGCATCTTTCTTGGAAATTTTCATAAGGGGGTTCCTCCTGGGCCGCGGGAGGCGGCGTTTCTTTTGCATCGGCGGTCTACAGCGCGTACTGCGCGGGGGAAAAGGCGGGGGCTTCCCGCAGAGGGCAGGCGAACAGCAGCGCCGCTGCGTCCTCGTAATCCTCGGGCATGGTGGCCCGGCGGATGGCGCGCCAGGCCTTGCCCGAATTTTCAAAGCAGGCGCACAGGTATTGCATAATCAGGTGCATATGCCCCACGGCGGCGTCCCGGGGCCAGGTGCGCAGAAGGCCGGAAAACAGCAGCCGGTGAAACCGCTCCAGCGCTTCCAGCGTCAGCGGCGCGCCGCCCGTAAACGTCTGCGCCAGGGCGGGATTGCCCGCCAGCCCCCGGCCCAGCATCACGGCGGGGGCATGGGGAAAATCCGCCGAGAAAGCCTGGCAATCCGCCAGGGAAAACAAATCGCCGTTATATACCACCGGATAGGGCAGCGCGGAAAGCGCCTGGGCGTAGCATTCCCGATGGGGCGAACCGGCGTAGCCCTCCTTGCGGGTGCGGGGGTGCAGAATCAACTCATGCAGGGGGTAGCGGGCGAAAATTTCCATCAGCCGGGGCCATTCCTCCGGCCGCTCCCAGCCGATGCGAGCCTTGATGGAAACGGGCAGCGGCGGGCGGGCGAAAATCGCATCCAGAAAGCGGGCCAGTTCATCCGGGCTTTGCAGCAGGCCCGCGCCCTTGCCCTTGCCCGTGGCCGTGCCCGAGGGGCAGCCCGCGTTCAAATTCACCTCGGTATATCCCGCCTGGGCGAAAACCTGGGCCATGCCGTTAAAATAATCCGGGTTCCTGGCCAGAATCTGGGGCACCGCGGGCACCCCAGCGTTCTGGGCGGGAGAAATATCCGCCTCTGTCCGCAAGGTGAAGGAAAGGGAGGCGGAGGGGCTGACGAAGGGCATAAAATATTTATCCACCCCGGAAAAGCAGGCGTGATGCGTGCGGCGGTACAGCGCGTCCGTCAGCCCTTCCATGGGCGCGAAATAAATCTGCATGAAAACAGCCCTCTCTCCCCTGCGCGGCATCTTTTGTTCCGCTTATCTATTTTAGCATATCCCGCCGCAAAAACAAGAGCGAAATCTTCGTCTCTTCTTCCCTTCGCGTTTTTATGATACCGCCGGATAGTTCCATTTTTCTGCCGAAAATATCAAATTTATGCCGTGTCCTTTTGTAAAGACGAAGAAAATGCTATAATCAAATTATCAATCAGAGGGGCGAAAAAACCGGGGCCGCTCTGGAAAAAAGGCGAATCATTTTGCTTTCAAAGAAAGGAAGGAACGCAATGCAGTTTTTTGAAGAAAGAATTGGCAAGCTGCTGGAGGAACTGGGCGCGCTGCGTTATCGCACGGTGCAAACGCTGACGGATTTTCGCTATCTGCCCCAGGGAGAACGCTATGAAAAAATCGCGGAGCTGCCCAAGGAGGGCTGGCAGCCCTTTGATAAAAACTGCGAATGGGGCGGCGACAACGTATGCGCCTGGTTCCAGGCGGATTACGCGATCCCCCAGGAAATGGACGGCAAATGCGCGGCGCTGCTGGTGGAAATCGACGAAGGCTGGGACGCCACCAACACCCAATTCCGCGCCTATATCAACGGCGAGCTGCGCCAGGGCCTGGATGTGAACCATCGGGAAATCATCCTGACGGAAAAGGCGAAGGCGGGAGAAAGCTATAACCTCACGCTCCGCGCCTTTTCCGGCGCCCAGCGGGAGCACCTGCGCATGGTGCTGCACGCCTGCATCCTGGATCGGGATGTGGAAAAATATTATTACGATGTGAAGGTGCCCCTGGGGGTGGCCCGCTGCCTGCCCCGGGAGGATGAAAACTATATCAAGATCATCCAGGCGCTGAATCACTCCCTGAATCTGCTGGATCTGCGCCATGTGCCCGAGGCCCAGTTCCGCGCCTCCCTTCAGGCCGCGCAGGAGGATCTGACCCGGGAATTTTATGAAAAGCTGTGCGGCGATAAGCCCGAAAAGGTGTATTGCGTGGGCCACACCCATATCGACGTTGCCTGGCTGTGGACGCTGGCCGTCACCCAGGATAAGGCGGTGCGCTCCTTCTCCTCCATGCTGGAGCTGATGCGTCAGTATCCCGAATTCATTTTCATGTCCAGCCAGCCCCAGTTGTATAAATATGTGCAGCAGGACGCGCCCGAGGTGTTCGAGGAAATCAAGGCGCGCATCGCCCAGAACCGCTGGGAGCCCGAGGGGGCCATGTTCCTGGAGGCGGATTGCAATTTGACCTCCGGCGAATCCCTGGTGCGGCAGATCGTGCACGGCAAACGCTATTTCCGGCAGCAGTTCGGCCGGGATAACGAAATCGTCTGGCTGCCCGACGTATTCGGCTATTCCGCCGCGCTGCCCCAAATCATGAAGCGCAGCGGCGTGAAATATTTCATGACCACTAAGATCAGCTGGAATGAAATCAACAAAATGCCCTACGACACCTTCCTTTGGCAGGGCATCGACGGCTCCGAGATCCTGACGCATTTTTCCACCACCCGCAATTACGATATGGACCGGGAGCGCCGGGCCATCGAGCCGGGCACCGGCACCACCTACGTCGCCATGCTTTCTCCGATTCAGGTGATGGGCGCGTGGCAGCGCTATCAGCAAAAGGATGTGAACACCGAAACGCTGATGACCTGCGGCTATGGCGACGGCGGCGGCGGAACCACCCGCGAAATGCTGGAAAACCAGCGCCGCATGGCCAAGGGCATTCCCGGCTGCCCCCAGACCGTTTTCTCCACCGCGGACGAATTTTTCCACATTCTGGACGAGCATTGCCGCAACAGCCATTTCCTGCCCCGCTGGGTGGGCGAGCTGTATCTGGAATATCACCGGGGCACCTATACCGGCATGGCGCGGAACAAGCGGTATAACCGCAAATCCGAATTCGCCTATCAGGAAGCGGAGCTGTTCTCCCTCATGGCGCAAAAGCGCGCGGGCCTGGCCTATCCCAAGGCGCGGCTGAACGCGGGCTGGGAAGTGATTCTGCGCAATCAGTTCCATGATATTCTGCCCGGCTCCTCCATCAAGGAGGTCTATGAGGATTCCAAGGCCGAATATGAAAAAATCGCGGAAGAGAGCGCGGAAATGCTGCAATCCGCCCGGCAGGCGCTGGCGGATTCCCTGGCCGCGCCCCAGGGCGCGCTGGTCGCCTTCAACCCGGCGGGCTTTGATAATAACGTCCCCGTGCTCTGCGACGGGCCCGCGGACGTCACGGTGCTCTCCGGCGGCGCGCCCCTGCCCACCCAGCGCACCCATGACAGCCGCCTGGTCTTTGACGGCGGCATGATCCCCGGCAAGGGCTATAAGGCCTTCGCCCTGGCCCCCGCCGTTCCCCAGAAGGGCAGCATCACCTTCGACGGCCGCACCCTGGAAACGCCCTTCTACCGCGTGCGCTTCAACGAAAAGGCTCAGTTCGAAAGCCTGTTTGACAAGCGCGCGGGGCGCGAAGTGCTGCGTCCCGGCCAGGCGGGCAACGTGCTGATGACCTACGAGGATAAGCCCCATAACTTCGACGCATGGGATTTAAACAATTATTACACCGAAAAATCCTGGGAGATGGATCAGGTGTCCGGCGTGGAGGTGCTGGAGCAGGGCCCCGTGCGCACGGTGATCCGCGTCACCCGGCCTTACCTTTCCTCCACCTGCGTGCAGGATATCATCTTCTATGAGCGTCATCCCCGCATCGATTTTGAAACCAAGATCGATTGGCACGAGCATCAGATTTTCGTCAAGGCCCTCTTCCCTGTGGATATTCAGGCCAGCGAGGCCACCTATGAAATCCAGTACGGCCATGTGACCCGGCCCACCCACTATAACACCTCCTGGGATTTCGCCCGGTTCGAGGTGTGCCATCACAAGTGGCTGGATTTCTCCGAGGCGGGCTACGGCGTGAGCGTGCTGAACGACTGCAAATACGGTGCCAGCGTGCATGACGGGGTGATCGGCCTGTCGCTGATCAAATCGGGCGTTTATCCCAACCCGGATGCGGATAACGAGCTGCACACCTTCACCTACTCCCTGCTGCCTCACGAGGGCTGCTGGCGCAAGGCGGGCGTTGTGAAGGAAGCCTATCTGCTCAACCAGCCCGCTTCCTGCGCGATCAAGCAGACCGCGGCTGGCGTGCTGCCCGCCCAAGGCTTCGCCGTGCGCAGCAACGCGGCGAACGTGGTGGTGGAAGTTGTGAAGCAGGCGGAGGATGACGAGGATACCATCATCCGCGTGTACGAGGCCTATCGCCGCCGCACTCAGGCCACCCTGGAATTGGAAAGCGAAATCGCCGCCTGCCAGGAATGCGACCTGATGGAGGAAAACGAGCAGCCCGTTTCCTGGGACGCGCATCATATTTCCTTCGAAATTCGCCCCTTCGAAATCCGCACCTTCCGGCTGCGGCTTCGTTAAAGACGCGCACGAAAAAAGCAATAAAAAAATGCGGGGAACCGCTATGGCGAGCGCTCCCCTTTAAGGACGGCTTCGGGCGAGCAATCTGGAAGATTGCTCGCCCGAAATCCGCGCTTCCGCTTTGGCGGGGCAGCGCGGGGCGAATGCGCTAAAGAGCGTTTTTTCCCCCGCTTTTTTTATTTTTCCGCAAACGTCTCCGCGATGGTTTTCAACAGCGTTCCCGTTTTATCGCAGCTGTGCTCCCAGTACATCAGCCCCCGCAGCCCCTCGCGCAGCACGAAGCGGCATTTCGCCGCCACGGATTCGCAATCGTCATAGCTGATAAACGTATCGCCGTTAAACAGATAGGGCGCGCAGGCCTGCGCATCCCAATGGCGGCGGAAGCCATTCTGATCGATATACGCCGCCTGCAATTCATCATAGCCCGGGCCGAACCCGGCGGGGCCCGCCGCAGGCTGGCCCAGGCCCGTGCCCGTGTTTTTGACTTTCTTCCACACCCGGGAATAAAAGGCCGCGCCGATAATCAGTTTTTCCCGGGGAACCCCCGCCCGGACGAACATGGAAACGCAATCCCGGGCGTTAACCTCCCCCGCCCCCATTTCGCCGGGATAGAGGGGGGTGTGATGCCCGGTCACGGGCCTGCCCGTGCGCAGATCGTAGGTCATGATCTGCACATAATCCAGAATCGCGGCCACCTTCTCCATTTCCGTATCCCGAATAAAATAGGCGCCGCTCCCCGCGGCAATGGAAAGAATTCTCTCCCCCACCGCATCCCGCAGCGCCTGCAAAAGCAGGGTGAAATTTTCCCGGTCGGACGGATCGCAATCGATCCCGGCGGCATTGCTGCACGGATATTCCCAATCGATATCCGCCCCGTCCAGGGCGTAGGCTTCCATAGCCTCCCCCACGGAGGCGGCAAAGGCCCGGCAACCCCGCTCCGTCCGCGCCATCAGGGAAAAGCCGCCCGCGCCCCATCCGCCAATGGAAAGCACGAAGCGCAAGGCGGGGTTATACCCCCGCAGCCGGGACAATTGTTCCCTCAGCCCGGGCAGCCCCCGCATATCCAACAGGCCCTCCCGCAGGGTGCCAAAGGCCAGGTTCACATGGGTCAGCCGCCGGGCGTCCGCCGCGGTCATGGCCTCCAGCCCATGGTGGGTAGCGTAGCCGAGAATCATTTTCTTCATGCGCATCCCCCTTTTTTATTGAAGCGCACCCCGGAAGATCACTTCCGCATCCACATAGGATACCTCGTGGGTGGCGCTTGGATAATCCGAAAGAAACAGGGCCTGCCGGGCCAGGCGGCTGCCCAGGAAGGCAGTCTGCACCCCCACGCTGGTAATTCGCCCGGCGATGTTGCCGTATTCGTCGCTGTCGTCGTAGCCCGTCACCACAAAGCCCGCGGGCGCGCGATCCTTATGCTCCTCCACATAGCGCGCCACGAAATGCGCCACATAATCGCTGGCGCACACAACGCCCTGGGGCAGCGCCTCCAGCCCATCGAGAAAACTGTAAATCTCCTCGCCGTGGGTTCGCACCCCCAGCGGCCCCGTCAGCAGGCAGCCCGCTTCCGGCTTCAGGCCCCGGGCGGCATGAGCGTCCAGAAAGCCCTGATAGCGGTCCAGGTTGGTCTGGGCGTAAAGCGCGTCGCCGATAAAGCCCAGGCGGCTTCGCCCCGAATCCAACAGCCGGCCGGTAATTTTCCCCACGGCGCGCCGGCCCTCCAGCAGCAACAGATTGCCGTTGAGCGCCTCAAAGGGCAGGGAGGGCACGGTGTCCAGAAACACCTTGGGCTGGGGCAGCGCCGCCAGCAGGCGCAGCATGCCCGCGTCGTATACGTTCAGCACAATAAAGGCGGAAACCTCCCGCAGCGAGGCGGGCAGCGCGTAATGCTCCTTTACGCTGCTGGGCAGATAGGTATACATTAAATCGATATCATAGAGGGATAATTCCTTGGCGATGTGATGAATAATCTGCAGCCAGAACTGGGAGGAATCCGGCCGGGACACCGCCACGGAAATCATGCGCTTCCGGGGCTTTTCCAGGCCCTCTCCCTCGATAATGCCCCGCTCCGCCGCCGCTTGCAGGATATGCTCCCGCAGCCCGGCGGATACCCCGGGCCGGTTATTCAGCGCCTTCCACACCGTGATGCGGGATACCCCCAGGCTGTCCGCGAACGCCTGAAAATTTTTCTTTGCCATGCCCTTCTCCTTTTATAATGCGGAATTTTCTGCGGTAAAAGCATGTTCGCCCGGCATTTTTGGCCTTGGCGGCGCATAGGCTATGCATGTCCCGGGATTTTTCTTTTTAGAGAAGCAGCCCGGCGCGCTTTGCCCCGCCGCAGGGGGAAAAATAACAAAAAGAGGGCGTTACCGATAGCATACCGAATCTTTTGCCTTTTGTCAACAAGTAAATTAACATTTTTAACGTTTTTAAACGTGAAATATTTTCAAAAAGTATAATTCGGCAGTTATTTCGCCTGTTATCCTGGTTGCAAATCTCAAAAACGGAAACAAAATAAAAAATTGCAAATTTATTGTTGACACGGCGTAAACAATATGTTAATATGTTCTCAGCTAAGGCGACGCGCTTTTCCCCGCCGACCATTCGTTTTTCTCTGTTGCTTTCGTTTTTCTCCGTTTCGCTTTCGAAGCGTTTTTCTCTCCGCTATTGTTCCTTTTTCGCTTATTTTCCGTTTCGCGTTTTCTTGTGCTTAAGCCTGCATAGGCTTCGCAAAATATAGCAAGGAGGATCAACCCATGAAGAGACTGCTGGCCCTGGTTCTATCCCTGGCGCTTGTCCTGGCCCTGGTTCCCGCGGCGCTTGCCGAAGAAGAGCTGAAATACGACCTGAAGGGCAACACCGTCAAGCTGCGTATGTGGGACGCCGTGAACCCCTACGCGGAAGACTGCACCGAAGTGGACAAGGCGGAATGGCTGCCCCGCTACGAGGCGCTCAAGCAGGCCTACAACTGCGATTTCGAATTCTACACCTCCGCCTCCGCCTGGGACGAGATGCCCGCGGAATGGATTCTCTCCGTTTCCGGCGGCGCGCCCGCTTGGCATGTGACCAACAACCTCTCCTCCATGTGGGTGATGCAGCTGTCCGCCAGCGATACGCTGGCCGATATCTCCAAGGCCCTGGAAACGCTGGATATTCCCCAGCTGTTTAAGGATGCCGGTCTGGTGGGCGAAGGCCACTACGGCTTCAAGGCGGACGGCCTTGCCGGCCCCGAGGGCCTGGTGTTCAACCGCGGCATGATTGAGGAAGCGGGCATGGAATATGATCCCGGCGAAATGTATCAGATGGCCAAATGGGATTACGATTCCTTCCTGGCCTACATGACCGAGCTGCAATCCAAGCTGCCCGAGGGCACCTATTCCTTCTTCATTGATCCCAACTACTGGGGAATCTTCGCGCCTCCCGCCAACGGCGGTGAAATGGCCGTGCACACCGACTTCACCCTGGGCCTGACCAGCGATGAATACATCGAAGCCTTCGAGCTGCTGGAAAAGATGCGGGCCAACGGCCTGGTGCGGCCCGTGAATGTGAACGACGAAGGCAAGCCCGATTACTGGGGCACCCCCGCCGCCACCTTCGATGTGGGCGTGGAAGTGGCCATGACGCATCGCGCCATGTGGCAGGTGGGCGCGCTGAACAGCAACGGCATCGACTGGGGCTTCGTCCCGTATCCCTACGGCAAGGGCGCCAAGGTGACGGGCGATGATTACACCACCGTGGAAGGCACCTACGGCACCTACTACGATATGGGCCTGACGGGCGCTGTGCTCAAGGGCGTGGAAAAGGATTTCCCCGGCCTGGACGCGGACTATGTGACCGAAGCGCTGGTCAACCTGATCTATGACCTGATCAAGACCGATGAAGAAAAGGAAGAATTCAAGGCCATGGCGCAGGAAGGCTATGTGCCCCCGCATGAAGACTTCTTTGCCGATGAGCTTTCCGCCGAACTGTACGCCTGGCTGAAGATGCACACCAAGTATAACCCCATCGGCGCGCTGCAGAGCGCCGGCCTGGGCATGAGCTACGGCGGCGAAGTGAGCCTCTACGGCCTGACCCGCAAGCCCTTTGACGACGGCACCGCCATCCGCTCCACCTTCGAAGCGGCTGTGCCCGAAATCGAAGCCAGCTTCCGCGACGCCGGCCTCATCAAATAAGCATCCGTTCAGCGGCGGGGCGTTCGCAAGGGCGTCCCGCCCTTTTTCAAGAAAAAATCTCGCAGGAAGGCGGTGCCGGCATTGGCGAAGCGCTTGGGGTTATTAACGATTTTGCTTCTGCTGCTTTTCTTGGGCGTATGCGCGTCCGCAAACGCCCTGGAATATCGGGAATATCTGCGTCTGCATGCGGATACGCCCCAGGGCGGCGAAAGCATCGTTTTGCAGGCGGCCGATTATTCCGCCGCAGAGGGGGAGGAAATTTCCCGGCTGCCGGACGGCACGCTGTCCACCGGCCAGCGCGGCTATGTGGAATACCGCTTTTCCGTGCCGGAGGATGGGCTGTACACCGTGACGCTGCGCTATTTTCCCGGAACCGGCAGCGGCGGGGATATGCTTCGCGCCCTTTCCATCAACGGCGAAACCCCCTTTGACGAGGCGGGGGAGCTTTCTTTTTCCCGCCTTTGGAACGATCAGAGCCGGGATTATAAAAACGTTTCCGGCAACCAGCCCTTCCCCGCCCAGGTGCAGACCCCGGAATGGCGCGAAGCCCCCTGCCGGGACGCCCAGGGCTACACCGCCGAGCCCTTCCGCTTTTTCTTTCCCGCCGGGGAAAATACGCTGCGCATTTCCTCCCTGCAGGAGGGGATGCTGCTTTCCAGCATCACCCTGGCCCCGCCCGTTTCCTATCCTCCTTATCAGGAATATTTACAATCCGCCCTGGCGAGCGGCGCGGAATATGCCGATATCGCGCCCATTAAATTTCAAGCCGAGGACGCGGCGCTGAAATCCAGCCCCAGCTTTTACCCCATTAACGACCGCACATCCGCCCTCTCCGAGCCCTATCATCCCTCCTACATCGTGCTCAACTGCATCGGCGGCGAAAGCTGGAACGAACCGGGCGAATGGATCGCCTGGGATCTGGACGTGCCTGAAACCGGGCTGTACCGCCTGGTGTTCCGCTTCAAGCAAAGCGCCCTGCGGGGCCTGTACGCCACCCGCAGTCTCTCCATCAACGGCCGGATTCCCTTCGCCGAGGCCGCTGATTTGCGCTTCTATCACGGGGGCGGCTTCCAAATCGCCCCCCTGGGCGCTCACCGGGAAAACCCCGCCGACGCGGGGGAGCAAGCCCGGGATTACTGGTTTTACCTGGAGAAGGGTGTAAACCGCATCTGCCTGGAGGTGACGCTGGGCGAAATGGGCGCCGTTCTTCAGGATATTGACGCGGCCACCGCGGGCCTGAACCGGCTGTACCGCGCCATCATTGCCGTCACCGGCACCAGCCCGGATATTTATCAAAGCTATCAGCTTTTCACCCGCATTCCTCAATTGCGCGATTCGCTGCTTTCCTATCAGGAGCAGCTTGCCGATATTCTTGCCCGGCTCACCGCCCTTACGGGCTCGGGCAGCGAACGCACCGCCGCGATCACCCGGATGCTGGCCATGATGGACAGCCTGACCGATTCGGAGGAGCAGCTGGTGCGCCGCCTTTCCGCCTTTAAAGAGTGCATCACCGCCATGGGCAAATCCGTGCTGGATTTCATGGATCAGCCCCTGCGCATCGATTATATCCTGCTGGCGGGACGAGAGTTGCCCGCGCTTCAGGCAGAGGGAAATTTCTTTCAAAATCTTCGTCATGGCTTTCTTTCCTTTATCGGCTCCTTCACCAATGATTACAACGTGGCGGACAGCGCCCTTTCGGACAGCCAGGAGGTTCCCGTTATCGACGTGTGGCTTTCCACCGGGCGAGATCAATTTTCCGTCATTCGCCGCCTGATTAACGAAAGCTTTGAAACCCAGGCGGGAGTGCGGGTGAACCTGCGGCTGATTAACGCGGATGTGCTTCTGCCCTCCACCTTCACTGGCCGGGGCCCCGACGTGGCTATCCAGATCGGCAACACCGCCCCCGTCAATTTCGCCTTCCGCGGGGCGGCGTATGATCTGAAAGCCTTCCCGGATTACGCGGAAACCGCGGCGCAATTTCTGCCCGCGGCCATGGAATCCTTCTATTATGAGGGGGGCTGCTACGCCCTGCCCGATCAGATGAGCTTCCCCGTGATGTTCTATCGCAAGGATATTCTTTCCGAGCTTTCGCTGCCCGTGCCCGAAACCTGGGAGGATTTCATCGCCCTGATTCCCGAATTACAGCGTTATAACATGGAATTGTATCTGGACACCGCCCCGCCCTCCACCCTGGGGGCTGCCCTGTCCATGGGCAATTCCGTGCCCATCAACACGGTGCTTCTTTCCCGGCTGTTCCAGCAGGGGGGCGAATTGTATTCCGAAACGGGGGATCGCTGCCTGCTGAGCAGCGAGGCGGGCAACGCCGCCTTCAAATGGTGGACGCAGTTCTACACCCGCCACGGCTTCCCCCGGGAGATCGATTTCGTCACCCGCTTCCGCCTGGGCGAGGTGCCCATCGGGGTGGTGGACCTTTCCACCTACACCCGGCTGGCGGTTTCCGCGCCGGAAATTCGCGGGGATTGGGGCGTGGCCCCGGTGCCCGGCTCCCGGGATGCGGAGGGCAATGTCATCCGCGCCGTGCCCTGCGTGACAGGCGCTTCCATGATCGTGAAAAGCACGGTGGAGCGTAAGCAGACCCAGAACGCCGCCTGGAGCTTCCTGAAATGGTGGACCAGCGGCGATACCCAGACCAAATACGCCCAGGAAATGGAGGCGGTGCTGGGCCAAGCGGGACGCTATCAGGTGGCGAATCTGGAGGCCTTCGATCGTATCCATTGGGATCTGGATGTGCAGCGCGCGCTTCAGGAAATGCTGCCCACCCTGCGGGGCATCCCCCAGGTGCCGGGCGGATATATTACAGGCCGATACCTGAACAACGCCTTCGTCACCGTGATTACCAATTATGAAAACCCTTCCGACACGCTGTTTGAATACACCCAGCTGATCGATGAAGAAATCGCCGCCAAGCGCCAGGAATTCGGCCTGGACAGCGCGCAGTAAGGAGGAACCGCCCATGGCTGAACGCAACCCCATAAAGGCCCTCCCCTTCCGGGAGCGCTGGCATTACGGCTGGGGCCAGGCCCGGAGATATAAGCAGCTTTATCTCATGCTCGCGCCCTATATGCTCTGCTTCACGCTGTTCACCGTCATTCCAGTGCTGGTTTCCATTTATTTCAGCTTCACCCAGTTTAACGTGCTTCAGCCGCCGCAATTCGTGGGCCTGCGCAATTACAGCAAGCTGTTCCTAGACGATCCCATTTTCCTCAAGGCCATTAAAAACACGCTGCTTCTGGCGCTGATTACCGGGCCCTTCGGCTACATTTTCTCTTTCCTGATGGCCTGGCTGCTGTGCGAATTGCCGCCCCGACTGCGGGCGGTGCTGACGGTGATTTTCTACGCCCCCAGCATTTCAGGCAACGCCTATGTAATTTTCACCCAGCTTTTTTCCGGCGACGCTTACGGCTTTATCAACGCCCGGCTGCTGAACCTGGGCGTGATCTCCGATCCCGTTCTCTGGCTGCGGGATGAAAGCTATATGATGGCCATCGTCATTCTGGTATCGCTGTGGATGAGCCTGGGCGTGGGCTTTCTTTCCTTCATCGCCGGGCTGCAGGGGGTGGAAAAGGCGCAGTACGAGGCGGCGGAGGTGGACGGCGTGCGCAACCGCTGGCAGGAGCTGTGGTATATCACACTGCCCAACATGGTGCCCCAGTTGCTCTTCGGGGCGGTGATGGCGGTGACAAGCTCCCTGGCCGTAGCGGATGTGACGGTGGCGCTCAACGGCTTCCCCTCCACCAATTACGCCACCCACACCATCATCAATCATTTGAACGATTACGGCATCATTCGCCTGGAAATGGGCTACGCCTGCGCCATTGCGGTGCTGCTGTTCTTCATGATGCTGTTTATCAACAAGATCGTGCAAAAAACGCTGGGAAAGGTGGGCAGCTGATATGCATACATCCCCCGCGCGCAAAACAAGACAGCAAAAAAAGCTCGCCCGGCGTCAGGAAAAGCTGCGCAAAAAAATGCTCCGTTCTCTGCCCCGGCCCAAGCGCCTGCCCCGGACGGCCTTCGGCCGCTTCCTGACGGGCAGCCGGGCCAATCGCTCAGTGGGGGGCAGCCTGGCGCTGCTGATTTTCCTGTTTCTGCTGGCGCTGCTGATGCTCTTCCCCGTGGTGTTTATGGTATCCAACGCCTTTAAGCCCATCAACGAGCTGTTCATCTTCCCACCCAAACTCTTTGTGCTTCAGCCCACGCTGGATAATTTCTACGATCTATCCGATCTGCTGGCGGATTCCCTGGTGCCGCTGAGCCGGTATCTGTTCAACACGGCGGTAATCGTGCTGCTGGGCTCTTTGGGCCATATTTTCCTGAGCTGCATGGCGGCCTTCCCCCTGGCGAAATTCCGCTTTCCCGGCAGCCGTCTGCTCAACCAGGTGGTGGTGCTGTCGCTGATGTTTTCCTCCGCCGTCACCGCCGTGCCCAATTACGTTATCATGAGCAGGCTGGGCCTGGTGGACAGCTACTGGGCGGTGATCCTGCCCGCGCTTTCCATGTCACTGGGGCTGTTCCTGATGAAGAATTTCATGGAGCAGGTGCCCGACGCGCTCATCGACGCGGCCTCCATCGACGGGGCGGGATATTTCCACATGCTCTGGCGCATCGTCATGCCCGCGGTGAAGCCCGCCTGGATCACGCTGTTTATCGTCTCCTTCCAAAGCCTGTGGGGAGCCACGGGGGGCAATTTCATCTATACGGAAAATTACAAGCCCCTGCCCGCCATGCTTTCCCAGCTCAGCGGCTCGGGCGTGGCGCGAACGGGCGTGGTGGCGGCCACCTCGCTGCTGCTGTTCGTGGTGCCTGTGATTCTGTTCGTCATTTCGCAATCCAACGTGCTGGAGACTATGGCCACCTCCGGCATCAAAGAATAAAGGAGGAAACCGGCGCATGAAAAAATGCCTTTGCCTGCTTCTGGGGCTTCTGCTGCTGGCCTCCTCCGCCAGGGCGGAGAGCGCCGCCAGCTATCTCTATGATGAATTTGAAACTGTGGTTCCCGCGCCCCCGGCTTACGCCCTGGAGCGCTCCATCACCGCCCGCGATTTGCCGGGCGTGGCCGCCCTGGACGGCCTGACGGACGCATACGTATCCGACGATTGCATTTATGTGCTCTGCGCCACGCGGCTATTGCTGCTGGAGCGGGATTTTTCCCTGCGCGCCGTGCTCACCGGCTATGTGGATGAAACGGGGAAGGAGATTCCCTTTTCGGGCTGTACCGGCGTGACGGAGGGCAAAAACGGCGAATATTATATTTCGCAAAGCGAGAACAGCCAGATCCTGCATTTTTCCGCCGATCACACGTTGCTGCGGGTGCTGGGGCGGCCGGAAATCACCGGCTTTGAAAATGTGAATTACCGGCCCACCAAGCTGGCGCTGGATCAGGCGGGGCGGCTTTACGTTATTTCCAAGGGCATGTACGAGGGCATTGTGGAATTATCCGCCGACGGCTCCTTCAACCGCTTTTTCGGCGTGAACGAGGTGCAGTTCACCCCCTGGCAGATGCTCTGGCGCGTATTCGCCACCAAGGAGCAGCGGGCCCGCCAGGCCATGTGGCTGCCCAGCGATTTCACCAACCTGTGCGTGGACGCGGACGGCTTCCTCTTCGCCACGCTGCTTTCCCAGGATAATAAGCCCATCAAGCGCCTGAACGCAAAGGGCGAAAATATTATTAAGGTGGCCAACGGCAAGCCCTATCCCTCGGGCGATCTGCATTACAACGAATCGGGCTTCGGCATTCCCACCGGCGCATCCCAATTCATCGCCGTGGACGCCAACAAATACGGCGCTTACATCTGCCTGGACAGCACCCGCTCCCGGGTGTTCGGCTATAACGAGGATCACGAGCTGCTATTCATTTTCGGCGGCCCGGGGGATCGGGAGGGCTATTTCCGCAACCCGGTGGACGCCTGCTTTGTGGATGAAAAAATCCTGGTGCTGGATTCTCTGGCCCAATCCCTGGAAATTTTCAGCCAGACCCAGTACGGCCAAGCGCTCATGCGCGCCGTCCGCGCCCAGTACGCCTATCAATACGAGGACGCCGCCCAGGATTGGCAGCAGGCGCTTTCCTTAAATCACAATCTGTTCCTGGCTTATTCCGGCATTGGCCGCGCGCGGCTGCGGGCGGGGGATTACGACGGGGCCATGGAATATTTAAAGCAGGGCGGCGACCGGGAATACTATGATAAGGCCTATGAAAAGGTGCGCAATCGGAACATGCGCGCCGCCTTCGTGCCAGGCGTAATCGGCGTTTTCGCGCTAATCGTGCTGGCGGCGGTCATTCGGGGCGTTCGCAAACGGAAAAAGGGCGCGTCCCCCGCCCGCGCGCCAAGGCTTCCCCTGGCCCGGCGGCTGCTGGAGGATTTCTGGCTGTTTCCCTGGCGGGTGCTGGCCCGGCCCTTTAAGCGCTTTGACGAAATGAAGTTCGAGCGCAGGGGCAGCTATCCCTTCGCGTTCTTCATGCTGGCGCTGTCCGCGCTGCTCAGCGCCGTGGAATTTGTGGAAAACGGCTTTCTCATCAATTATAACGACGTTTACAGCTTCAACAGCCTCTACCTGTGCCTGACCGTACTTTTCCCCGTGGCGCTGTTCGCCGTTTCCAATTGGTGCGTAACCACGCTGATGGATGGCAAGGGCAAGCTGGGAGAAATTTTCCAGGTGATGATGTACGCCATGTTCCCCCTCTGCCTGACGCGCATCACGGGGCTGGCGCTTTCCAATTTCCTCACGCTGGATGAAATGCCCCTCTATTACGCTCTGCAGGCCGTGGGCGCGGCGGCGTTCTGCCTGTATCTGTTCATCGGGCTGATCGTGGCGCATGAATACAGCTTCGGCCGGGGCGTGGGCTCGCTGGCGCTCACCTTCGCGGCCATGATGGTGGTGCTGTTCATCCTGATGCTGGTGTTCACGCTGACCGCCGATCTTTGGGATTTCATCACGGTATTCTCCAAGGAATTGATGCTGAAAATCTTCTAAAATTCGCACAGGAGGAGAAGCGGATGCGCAAAATCGCCTTCATTTTTCTGGTTCTGCTGCTGTCGCTTTCCGGGGCCCTGGCCGAGGAAAGCGTCGGGGTGGACGCGGGCTTTTCCCGCATGGCCGAGACGGAAACCCGGGCGCTGCTGCTGAACGCGGAAAGCTTTCAGGTGCGGCTGGTGAATAAGCAAACGGGAGAACGTTTCGACGCCGTCGTGCTGAACGGAACGCAGGGAAACAAAACCATTAAAAACACCCAGAAATCCATCCTGACGGTGAATTATATTTCCAACGCGCAAAACGGCGCCACCAACACCATGGACAGCTATTCCAAAGCCGTGCAGATGCAGGCGGTTTCCTGCACGCCAATTGAAAACGGCTTTGAGTTGGGCTTTTCCCTGGGCGATAACACGCTGATTATCGACGATCTGCCTAAGGCCATCCGCGCGGATAAATATCAGCGGCTGCTGGAGGGCGGAGGCTGGAACAGCAAGGAAAAGAAAACCTTTTCCAGCAATTACCGCGCAGTGCGGCTGGCGGGCTTTGAAAACGAATATATGATTCGTGTGAAGGATGATTCCCTCTCCGCCCTGATGATTAAGCAGCTCTATCAGCTTATCTTTAGCAGCGGCCTGTATACCGCCGCTGATATGGAGGAGGACAACGCGGCGGTGGGCTATGAACGCTCCTACCTGCCCCGGCTGCACGTTCCCGTCCGGTTCCAATTAGCGGGGGACGATCTGTTGGTGACGGTGCCTGCGGGCGAAATCACTTTCACCGAAGAAAACGAAATCGTTTCCTTTGATCTGCTGCCCTATTTTCTTCGGGCGGATCAGACCCAGACCGGCTATATCTTCATCCCGGACGGCTCGGGCGCGCTGATTCGCCTCAACAATCAAAAGCTCTCCGCCACCGCTTATCAGGGGCGTGTGTACGGCCAGGATCCCCTCACAAACGCCAACGCCTACGCCGCCCCGCTTTATCCCATCGCCCTGCCCGTTTACGGCCTTAAGACGGGAGATTCCGCCCTGCTGGCCATCCTGGAGGAGGGAGCGGAGCTGGCCTCCATCCAGGCGGATATTTCCGGGAAAAGCGATGAATTCAATCGGATTTTCTCCCGCTTCACCCTGCGGGAAATTGAAAACGTGGCGCTTTCCGGTAATGAAAGCATTTTCTCCCCCCGCTTTAACGAGGATGTGTACCAGGGAAATATCACCGTCCGTTACCGACTGCTTTCGGGGGATCAGGCGAATTATACCGGCATGGCCCGCGCCTATCGCGCCTATCTGTTGGAAAGAGGCGCGCTGCGGGAAACCGCCCCCGAGGCGGACGCTCCCTTCTATATGGAGCTGCTAGGGGCCGTGGCCAAGAAGAAATTCTTCTTGGGCGTGCCTTACCTTTCCTCCGTTCAGGCCACCACCCCCGCCCAGGCGGCGGAGATCTACCAGGCGTATCACGATCGCGGCGTGAAAAACATCCGCCTGATCTATTCCGGCCTTTTTTACGGCGGCGTGCAGCACGCCGCCCTCACCCAGGCTGATCTGGACGGGGGCATAAGCGGCGCGGAGCTTCAGGCCCTGTCCGCCGCCCTTGCCCAAAATGGGGATGGGCTGTATCCCGGGGTGTATATGGGCCGGGTGTACGGCACGCGGGGCTTTTCCAAGGTATCCCAGGCTCCCCGCAGGCACGACGGCGAGGCCGCCGAGGCGGTCAACGATTCCGTGGCCTCCCAGGCCGTTTTGAAAAAGGCGTATTCCGAGCAAAAAGCCTATTACGTTTCCCCCGTTTATCTGCCGCAATATACGCAAAAGGCGCTGGCCTCTCTGGCACGCTATCCGGCGGAGGGGCTTTCCGTCTTCGATCTGGGCAACACGCTGGTGGGCGACAATAAGCGCGGGAAAAATATTTCCCGCATAAGCGCCCTTTCCTATTACGAGCAGGCATTTGAGCAGCTTACGGAGAAATACAGCCTGCTGCTGGACCGGCCCGCCCTGTACGCCCTGCCCTATGCCGCCGGGGCCGTCAATCTGCCCAGCCGCGATAACGGCTTCCAGATCACGGACGCTTCCATCCCCTTCCTGCAAATGGTGCTGGAGGGCTGCGTTTCCTGCTCCGGCGAGGCGTGGAACCTTTCTGCGGGCGCCGATCTGCGTTCCCAACTGCTCTTCGCCCTGGAAAGCAAATCCAGCCCCCGCTTCACCTTCACCTTCCAATCCCCCAGCTTGTTTCATAATGCCGTGTACGAGGCCAGCCTGAATTATTTCTCCACCCAGTATCAGCAATGGCTGGATTCCGTTCCCGCCTATTATCAGGAATACAACGCCTTTTATCAATTGGTGCGGGACGCGCGGCTGCAAAGCCACGAGCTGCTTCCGGACGATCTCCGCCGCGTGACCTACGATAACGGCGTAACGCTGATTTTGAATTACGGCGCGGCCGATCAGGCGCTGGATGGGCGCGTCATTCCCGCGCTGGGCTATGTGATCGACGCAGAGGAGGAATTGCCATGACTCAGGATACCCTCCCGGTCAAGGAGAGAAAACGCTCCTTTTATTACCGCCTGCCCTTCCGCAAAAAAACGGCGCTGTGGGGCGTGATTTTCCTGCTGCCCTGGCTGCTGGGCTTTTTCCTGCTGTTTCTCATTCCGCTGCTGCGCATGATCGGCTACAGCCTGAACGAAGTAAAAATCGTGCCGTTGGGGGGCGTAAGCCAAGCCTTCGTGGGTCTGGAAAACTATTACAAGGCGCTGCTGGTCAACGCCAATTTCCTTCCCGCCCTCACCAGCACCCTGGGCGAAACGCTGCTGATGACGCCGCTGGTCATCATGTTTTCGCTGCTGTGCGCCATCCTGCTCAATGGTAAATTCCGGGGCAGGGCGGCGGCCCGGGCCATCTTCTTCATTCCCATCATTATGGCCACCGGCCTGATGCTGGAGCGTGTTTCCAATCTTTCGGGCCAGATGATGGGCGAGGGCCAAAGCGACCGGGTGTACGGCGCGGGCATGATCGCGGGGCTGCTGATGAACCTGGGGGTGGGCCGGGAGCTGCTGAATTACCTGCTGGACGGAGTGAACAACATTTTCGAGGTCGTCTCCCTCTCCGGCATCCAGATTCTGATCTTCCTGGCGGCGCTTCAGGGCATCTCCCCCGCCCTTTACGAAGTCGCCAAAATCGAGGGGGCCACGAGCTATGAAACCTTCTGGAAGGTGACTGTGGTAATGGTGAGCCCGCTGCTGCTCACCTGCACCATTTACACCCTGGCCGATCTGTTCACCCGCTCGGAAATCATCAATTATATTTACACCATCGGCTTTAAGCAAAGCCAGCATGGCCTGGCCGCGGCCATGAGCTGCGTCTATCTGCTGACGAATCTGCTGGTGATCGGCCTGGCGGCGCTGCTGGTGAGAAAGGTGGTTTTCTATTATGACGAATAAGGGCGCGCTGTCCCAGGCGCAAAAGCTCCCCCTGCGGGGCCTCTTTCAGCCCCGGGCGCAAAAGAAATTAAGGCGCTTCGCGGTTTCCTTTTGCCGGTATCTGCTGATTATCTGCCTGGCGTATCTGATTCTCGCCCCCATTTTCCGCAATATCTCCATCGCCTTCACAAACCCCCGGGACCTGAATTTTCCCTCCTCCCTGTGGATTCCCGCCCGGCTGTCGGTGGAAAACTGGCATGTCAGCGCCCTGATGCTGGATTACGGCAAGGCGCTGCCCTACACCCTGCTTTCCACCTCGCTCATCGCCCTGCTGCAAACGCTTTGCGCCATGCTGGCGGGCTATTCCTTCGCCCGGCTGAAATTTCCGGGAAGGAACGTATTTTTCCTGCTGGTGGTGGTCACCATCGTGGTGCCGCCGCAGATGTGCATGCTGCCGCAATATCTGTATTTCAAGGAATTTGACATCGGCTTTCTCCTCAAGGCGATTACAGGCAAGGGCCTGATCGAGCACATAACGGGCAGCTCGGTGAATCTGCTGAACAACAGCCTTTCCCTCTACATCCTGAACGCCCTGGGCATGGGGCTGAAAAGCGGGCTGTATATTTACATCTTCCGGCAAACCTTCCGGGGCCTGCCCAAGGAACTGGAGGAGGCCGCGTATATCGACGGCGCGGGCTTCCTGCGCACGTTCCTGCACATCGTGCTGCCCGCCGCCGGAGCGGGGCTGCTGACGGTGGGCGTGCTCTCCTTCGTTTGGAACTGGAACGATCCCCACTATGTGAAGCTGTTCGACGGCGCGAATAAGCGCAATTTGATGCTGGCCTATAATATCGCCACCAGTTCGGTGGACGAGGCGCTGGCCACCATTTCCTCCAAGGTGCCCGTGCATTATGCCTTCATTATGAAGAGCCCCGTGTATGAATCCGCCATCGCCAAAACGGCGGCGCTGCTGGTTTTCCTGCCGTTGGTGGGGCTGTATCTCATCGTGCAGCGCTGGTTCATCCAGGGGGTGGAGCGCAGCGGCATCGTGGGCTAAGCATGGGTTAAAGGAGAAAAAACGCATGACGCAGGGACAAATTCTCTTGGATATTCCCCCCGCCCCAGGCAATCCCCGCAATAGTGAGGGCGCGTTTCTCGCCCTGCGGGACGGCAGCCTGCTTTTCGCCTACAGCCGCTTCCGGGGCGAAAGCGACGCCGACCACGCCGGGGCGGATATTGTGGGCATTCGCTCCCGGGATGGAGGCGAAAGCTGGTCTGCCCCCGAAACGCTGCTTTCCGCCCAGGCGCTGGGGGCTATGAACGTGATGAGCCTTTCGCTGCTGCGGCTGGAAAACGGCGATCTGGGCCTGATCTATCTGAACCGGAAAAGCTGGCAGGATATGCGGCCCGAGCTGCGCCGCTCCGCCGACGAGGGCGTCGCCTGGAGCGCGCCGGTATGCTGCGCCGCCCGGCCCGGCTATTTCGTTATCAATAACGACCGGGCGGTGCGGCTTTCCTCCGGGCGCATTCTGCTGCCCGCGGCGGAGCATACCATGACCGTGGAACAGGGCGAGCTTCGCCGCTTCGGCTCCGCGATCGGCCGCGCCTTTTATTCCGACGACGACGGCCGCACCTGGCAGGAGGGCGAGCTGCCCTTTGCTCTGCCCGGGGAACGCAGCTGGGGCGGCATGCAGGAGCCGGGGGTGATCGAGCTGCCCGGCAGGCTGATTTACTGCTGGGGGCGCACCGTGCTGGGCCGCCAATACGAATGCTTTTCCCGCAACGGCGGCCAGGGCTTTTCCGCCCCCGCCCCTTCCTGCTTCACCTCTCCCCTCTCCCCCCTTTCCATGAAGCGCCTTTCCGATGGGCGGCTGCTGGCGGTGTGGAACCCCGTTCCCGAATACCAGACCCGGGTTTCCTATCCCCGCACGGGCGGCAGAACGCCCCTGGTTTACGCCGTCAGCGAGGATGCGGGCGTAAGCTGGGGCGACCCCGTGATTCTGGAGGACGACCCGCACGCGGGCTTCTGCTACACCGCCATTTACGAAACGAACGGCTTTATCTATCTGGGCTATTGCGCCGGAAACACCGATACGGACGGGGCGTGCCTGAACAAAACCCGCCTGCGCCGCTTGCGCCTGACGGAATTATAGTGTATACTGAAGCAAGCCAAGAAATTGGCGCTCCCGCTGCTTCCCTCAAGGGCTTTCAGGCGGGCGGCGCCTTTTAAAATGTGTTGATTCGTATACGCACGCACTGTACGAAAGGAGTTTGGAGCATGAAAATTCGTTCCATCGAGCTGTTCCAGGTGCCTCCGCGCTGGCTTTTTCTGAAAATGACCACTGAATCCGGCTTGGTCGGCTGGGGCGAGCCCGTGGTTGAGGGGCGCGCGGCGACGGTTGCCGCCTGTGTGCGCGAAATGGCCCCGTCGCTGATTGGAAAAAGCGCCGGGGATGTTGAGGACGTATTCCAAATGCTCTATCGCACGGGCTTCTATCGCGGCGGCCCCATCCTTACAAGCGCAATTTCCGGTATCGAGCAAGCCATGTGGGATATTAAGGGGAAGTTCTACAACGCGCCGGTTTATGAGCTGCTGGGCGGAAAAGTACGCGACAGAATCGAGGTGTACCGCTGGATCGGCGGCGACCACCCCAGGGAAACCGCCTCGGCGGCTCAGGAAGCGGCGGCCCAGGGCTACCACGCCGTGAAAATGAACGCAACTGATGAAATGCGTTGGATTGACACCTATGATAAGCTGGACGCAACGGTGGAGCGCGTGGCCAACGTTCGTCAGGCCGTGGGAAATAAGCTGCGTATCGCGGTAGATTTCCACGGTCGTGTGCATAAAACCATGGCGAAAGTGCTCATCAACAAGCTGGAGCCCTATGATCTGATGTTTGTAGAGGAGCCCGTCCTTTGTGAAAACGAGCAGGAGTTTCTGGAATTTAGCCGGAGCTGCCGCATTCCCATTGCCACGGGCGAGCGGAATTTCACCCGGTGGGGCTTTAAATCTATGCTCGTCCGGGGCGGCGTAGATATTTTGCAGCCCGACGTCAGCCATGCGGGGGGGATCCTGGAAACACGAAAAATCGCCGCAATGGCCGAGGCCTTTGATGTCTCCGTCGCGCTGCATTGTCCCCTGGGCCCCATTGCGCTGGCCGCATGCCTGCAAGTGGATTTCACCACTCCCAACGCTTTCATTCAGGAGCAGAGCGCAGGCATTCATTACAACGAGGGCTACGACCTGCTCAACTATCTGAAACGCCCCGAAGTTTTCCAGTATACCGACGGTTATGCGCTGCGCAGCGATCTGCCCGGCCTGGGCATTGAAATAGACGAAGCCTATGTGCGCAAAATGGCGCAGGTAGGGCACGATTGGCACAACCCCGTCTGGCGCGACAGCGACGGCGTAATCGCCGAATGGTAAAGCTTCGCCCTGAAAGAAATAGGGAGGATGGAAACCACATGATGAAGATTGTTTCGTTTAACCTGCGCGTCGCCGTGGCCGTTGACGGCGAAAACAACTTTTTTCTTCGCCTGCCCCTCATTGAGGAGCGCCTGAACCGGGAAAAGCCGGACATTCTGGGCTTTCAGGAATTGAAGGTGGAGGACATGCTGCCCGCGCTGAAAAAGGCGCTGCCCGGTTACTGCTTCGCCGGGGTGGGTCGGGGGCCCCGGCTGGACGGAGAATGCAGCGCCCTGGCCTTCCGGAAGGATCGTTTTCAGCTTTGGGCCACGGACACCCTCTGGCTCAGCCCCACGCCCCGTTTACCCGGCAGCCGCTATGAAAAGCAGAGCACCTGCCCCCGGGTGTTCACCACCGCCCGGCTGTGGGATAATGAAACGCAAAAGCCGCTGATCGTCATCAACACCCATCTGGACCATGAATTTGAGGAAGCCCGCATGTTGGGCCTCCGTCAGGTACTGGCCGCCG
The DNA here is from genome assembly GCA_934667105.1 of uncultured Clostridia bacterium. Taxonomy (GTDB): domain Bacteria; phylum Bacillota; class Clostridia; order Christensenellales; family Aristaeellaceae; genus RUG563. The sequence continues at coordinate 15,318 of CAKULG010000005.1, read as the reverse complement.
CCAAAGAGGCGGACGCGGAGGGCCTGCCCGTTTTCATTCTGGGCGATTTCAATTTCGCGCCCCAGGACGCGCCTTACCGGCTGATCGAGGAATCCGGCTTTGCCGATCTCACCGCCGACCTGGGAGGCACCTTCCATGATTATGGCCGCTGCACCCCCGTTAAAATTGATTACATCTTGAGCAATCAGCCTGCCGGGCGCTTTTCCGCCGCGCAATGGCATTGCGAGGTTCCCGGCCGATTCCTTTCTGATCACGACCCGGTAGCGGTTTGCACAAGGGAGATATGATCCTATTTATAATGTGGGGGAACCGCTCTTTGGGGGCCAAAGAGCGGTTCCCCCACGCCCCTTCCGAGAAAGCCGATTAGGGGAGATGGGACATTAAGAAATCAGCTTGCTTCTCCGCGCTTTGCTTTGTCAGCGGAGAAGCAAGCTGATTTCTTGTTTCCTGTAATTACCCAATTAGCTTTCTTGGAGGGGGCCGGGGGAACCATTCTTTGGTTTCAAAGAATGGTTCCCCTGGATTATTTTATTCAATTCTTACAGCGCGGGTTCGTAAGCGGTGTTGTTCAGCTTGTTGTAAGCATCCACATAGGATTTGAGCACGTCCGCGCCGCCCATGCTCTTCCAGTTGTTCAGATAGGCCTGCCAGTTCGCGTCGTTGAGCTCCACCGCGCCGGTGATGAAATTCATCACGGCGGTATTCACGGTGTTCTGCACATCCACGCTGTAGGTCTTGTATTCATCGGTGGTGGCCATGCCGTAGAACAGATCGTGGTACAGAGGCGCGTCGATGAACTGATGGATCAGCTTGCCATAGCGAACCAGCATCTTCACATCGGTGGGCGGGATGGAGTTGGCCTTGTTTTCCAGATCAATGCAGTTGGTGAGGTTATACAGGGTGTCCATCCGCATGCCCTCAAAGAGCTTCTGGCCCGCTTCGGTACGGGTGCCGCTGTAGTTGCCGTTTTCATCCACATTGTAGTGTTCGCCCGCCACGCCGTAGCGAATCAGCCACCACACCTCTTCGGTGTTCAGCTTATCCAGCACCTGCATGGCCAGTTCGGGGTTCTTGCAGGAGGTGGTGATGTGTACGGTGTTGCTGATACGGCCGTTATCCTTCATGCCGACCTTGCCGTCCGGCCCAACGATTTCGCAGGAGATCCATTCCGCGGTGGGCTGCATATCCCACATACCGTCGCGGATGAGCTCGTAGGCGGAGCTCCACCAGGAGACGAAGCTGCCGGATTTGCCGCTCATCAGGTTGGCGCGGGCCTGATCCTGCTGCAGAATGAAGATTTCAGGATCGATCACGCCTTCCACCCACAGCGCGTGCAGCTGCTCCAGGGCGGCGCGGAAATCAACGGTCGCTTCGAAGGGCCACACAGTGTTGTCCTTCAGGTAATATTGGGTCATCACGCCGCCGAAAGCGCCGTAGAAGGCCATGAACTGGGTTTCAATGGAAGAAGCGCCATGGAAGGTGAGGCCGTAGGTATCGTTCTTGCCGTTGCCGTCGGGATCCTTGAAGGTGAAATCCCGGAGCATCTGGATATAATCTTCCATGGGGATGTTATACACATCGCTGCCTTCGATCTGGGTGTACTTGCTCAGATCATAGCCCAGGTTGTCCAGCCAGTCCTTGCGGATCTCGGTGAAATACTTCACGTTGTTGTTTTCATAGGGGAAGCCGTAGATTTTTCCGTCCACAGTGCAGCACTGGAAGCCGAAATCGGTGGTGCGCTCCTTGATGGTCGGCCCGTACTGATCCAGCAGGTCGTTCAGGGGCAGCAGATAGCCGCTGTCCAGATATTCGGTGTAGTTCATTTTGTTCAGGGTGATGATGTCCGCCAGCTCGCCGGAAGCGAACTGCATGTTCATCGTATCATCCTTCATGCCGGTGGTCACATCCAGCCTCACGCCCAGGATCTCCTGAATTTTCTTATTGTTGGTGGTTTCAGGATCCCAGGTGCGGCCGTTGTCCATCATCATAACGGTCAAGGTGGGCACTTCCTCCTCCGCCACTGCCAGGGGCAGCACGCTCAGGAGCATCATCGCGGCCAGGAACAGGGAAACGAGTTTTTTCATGGTTTTTCCTCCCATTCTTTATTATTAACCGCACGGCTGAAGGGCGCGCCTTCTAATGCCCGGCGGCTAATTTCTCATTGGATCAGCCCTTCACCGAGCCCACCATCAGGCCCTGGGCGAAGTACTTTTGCAGGAAAGGATACACGCACAGGATGGGCACGGTGGAGAAAATTACCGTGGCGGCGCGGATAGCGTCCAGCGGCGGGGTGATGGTTTCCTCCATGTCGATCTGCGCGGATTCATACATCCTGCGGATAATGACCTGGGTGGTCTGCATATCCGCCTTGGTGTTATAGATGATTACGTTGGAATAGGAATTCCAATACCCCACGCCGTAGAACAGCGCCAGCGTGGCGATAATGGGCAGGGACAGCGGCAGGATGATGGAAACCAGCAGCCTCAGCTCGCTGGCGCCGTCGATGCGGGCGGCTTCGTTCAGATCCAGCGGAATGCCCATGAAGAAATTGCGCATGAGCAGCATGTTCCAGGTGTTCACCATGCTGGGCAGCATCAGCACCCACAGGCTGTTGAGCAGGCCCAGATCCCGCAGATTCAGATAGCCGGGAATCATACCGCCGGAAATGAACATCGTTATCACCACGAAGGTGGTAAGCACGTTGCGGCCGGGCAGATCGCGCCGGGCCAGCACATACGCCCCCAGGATGGTCATCACCATGCTCATGGCCGTTCCGGCCAAGGTGATGATCACGGTGTTCTGATAGGATACCGCCAGATAGGGATATTGCAGCAGATAGCGATAAGCGTCCAGCTGGAAGGAACGGGGATAGAGCATCAGCCCGTTGGCGGCCACAATATCCGAGGCCTTGGAGAAGGATTGGAGCAGCAGGTTGATAAAGGGATACAGCATGGTCAGGCACAGCAGCGTCAGGACGGCCAGCAGCAGGATATACCCGAAGGTCACCCGCTGGCGGCGGCCGCTGTAGCCCTCGCCCTTGCGAACCTGCGCCGCGTCGCGCTTCATTACCATAAGCCACCCTCCTCGTCAATCAGCTTCGCGCCCTTATTGGTGAGAATGACGATCAGCACGGACAGTGCCGAATCAAACAGGCCCATGGCCGTTGCATAGCTGAACTGGTTCCGGCTGAGCAGACCGATCTGATAAATGTAATAGCTCAGCACGTCCGCCACCTGGGCCACCATCACGTTGTTCATCACCAGCGTTTGATCGAAGGAAACGGAAAGAATGCCGCCCATGGTGCGCACAAACTGGATGGAGATAATGGGCCGGATGGCGGGCAGCGTGACGTGGAGGATCTGCTTCAGCTTGCCCGCGCCGTCGATTTCCGCCGCCTCGTATAATTCGGGGCTCACCCGGGAAAGGGAGGCCAGATAGATAATCGCGCCCCAGCCCACTTCCTTCCACAGGGCCATGCCCACAAACAGGCCCCGGTAATGGGCGGTGCTGCCCAGATACAGCACCTTGTCCAGCCCCATGGCCACGCGCAGGTTGTTTATCACGCCGTCGTAGGAGAAGAAATTGTAAAACACGGCGTACACGATCACGAAGGAAACGAAATGCGGCAAATAAGAAATGGTTTGCAGCACCTTCTTGTATTTCTGGCTGCGCACTTCGTTGAACATCAGCGCCAGGATAATGGGCGCGGGGAAGGTGAACAGGATACGCAGGGCGGCCAGGGTGACGGTATTCTTGAAGATACGCCAAAATTCGCCGTTGCCCAGGAAGCGCTGGAAATGCTTCAGACCCACCCATTTGCTTCCCCAAATGCCGCCTGCAAAGGTGTAATTTTTAAAGGCGATCATCACGCCCACCATGGGCTTGTAATGGAAAATGATATAATAGGCGATCACCGGCAGAAACATCAGATAGACCACGCCGTATTTGCGCAAAAATGCATTCAGCCGGAAAGGCCGCTTATTCATCATGGCTTTTTGCTGCGTCATAGGGCCGGCCCCCCTTCTCATCAAGCTTTGTTATGGTGCGAATATCGGGCCGCTTTTCCGGGGCGGGCAGCCAAGAATCCTCAAAATGGAGCAGCACGTTTTGCTTTTCCAATTCTTTTTGCAGCCGGGGCACATCCACGTCGTGAATCGCCCGGCCCGTTTCCAGGGCCTGGGCCGCGGCCAGGCCCGCCGCCTGGCCCGTCACGATGGCGGGCGGAATCACCCGCAGCACATCCCAGGCGTAATCCGCCCCCGCCGCCGTGCGGCCCGCGGTAATCAGGTTGTCATAGCCGGTGCGCACCAGCGTCCGGTAGGGCACCTCCCAGAGGAAATCCCGATGCTCGAAATCATTGACCGCCGTAATGCTATCCTCAAAATGGCGATAGCAATCCTCCTGGCGCAGGGTGTAATCCCCCTCCAGGCGGCGGGAGGTGCGGAATTGGCACATCCCGGGCAGGGAAATCACCTGGCGGCCGCGTCGATCGTCCCCCTTGAGCTTGCGCAGCAGCTCTAATTGATTTTCCATTAGGTAGCGGTTCACATCCTCCCCGGTGGCACCGCCGTAGAAGGGCATGCCCTGGGGATGATTTTTGCCGAACAGATTGGCCGGGCCGCCGGACATATAGAAGATCGCCTGCTCGATGCGGCCCGATTCCGCCGCCTTTTGGCAATGCGCAATGTCCATGCCGTAGGCCAGATAGGAGAAGTAGTTGATGCCCTGCACGGTGGGCACGCCCGCGCGGAAAAGCACGTCCGCGTCGCCGGTGGCGTCCACCACCACGCCCGCTTCGTAAAACCCGCGGCCCGATTTGTTTTCCACGATCAGGCCCCGGCAATGGCCCTCCTGCATCACCGGCTCGGAAACCAGCGTGTCGAAGGAAAGCTCCACGCCCTCGTCGTGCATCAGCTCGGTCAGGGCCAGGGCGAACATGCAGGCGGAATACCGCACGCCGTAGCGCGCCAGGGTCTTTTCCTTCGGCTCGCCCTCCGCCCATTCCGCGGGGGTCACATCGTAGCCGTAGGCGGTGGACAGGCGAATGAATTCATCGCACATGCCCTTGACGATCTGCTTGCCCCGCCCGTTGCACATGGGGACGAAATAATTGATATGCCCCAGCGTGGCCAGGCCGCCCAATTCGCAGCTTTTTTCCAGCACCAGCACGCGCTTGCCCGCACGCCGGGCCGCCAGCGCAGCCGCCAGGCCCGCAACGCCCGCGCCCGCAACCACCACGTCGTAGCTGCCCCATACGGGGATGCGCCGGCTTTCCTGAATGGTTTCCATATTTCGTCCCTCCGCTCTTGTGATGGGGTGTGGGCGGGGAAGCGCCCAGCGCGCCGCCCCGCCGCTTTTTTGTTTTTTCGCTTAGCGCAGCTTTTGCCGAAGCAGCAGCAGCGCGCGCTGGCTTCCCCTTTCGTCCCGGCCCGGCCTGGCCTCGAAGCTGTAATCGCCGTCGTAGCCGCTCTGCTTGATTTCCCGCAGCAAGGCCGTCAATTCGGAAGAATAGGCGAATTCAGGCAGTTCCCGTTCCCAATCGGAAACGTGCACATGCCGGATAAAGGGCTCGAATTCCCGCACGCAGGCAATATTTTCCCGGGAGGTCATCACATGGATGGTATCCGCCAGCAGGCGCACCTGGGGGTGATCCACGCCGCGCACCACGCGCATGCCGTCCGCCAGGGTGTTGATGAAATTGCAGGGAACGCGCAGGGGCTCGATTACCACGGTGATTCCGTATTTTTCACAGGCGGGAACCACATGCTTACGCACCATGGCGATGAATTCGCCGTAGGCCGCATCCTGATCCGCTTCCGGAGGAAGCTGACGGGATTTATCGCTGCCCAGCACAGCCTTTTCCACGCCGACGCCCGCCGCGCGAGAGAAGGCGCGTTCCACATACTCATGCAGCGCGGCTTCGTCCACGCCGGGGCTGACGATCCGGATTTCCTTGGGCAGCATGCAATTGCAGGCGGGCACAGGAAGGCCCAGCGCGTTTACCGCCGCCTTGAGCGCCTCGTATTCCTCCTGGGGAATCGTGGCCAGGCTGGTCAAATTCGCTTCCAGAAAATCAAATCCGGCGGCCAGCAGCTGCTTGGCCTGGGCGAAGCCCTGGCGCGCGTCCTTAGTCAGATCCAGGCAACAGCCAATGCGCATTGCGTTCACTCCTTTACTTCCACCCACGCGCCGTCGTTGCGCGCGCTCTCATACACCGCGTCCAGAATCACGCGGGATTTCCGGCTGGATTCGCCGCAGATGTCCAGGGGCTCGCCCATACGCAGGCAGTAAGCGAAATGGTCGCTTCCCTGCCGCCAGGGCTGCTTTACATCGAAGGGGCATTCCTCCGTCCATTCGTCGTTTTTGCCATACCAGGTGTGGTTGCCTTCCGGGCCGCCGGTGGTGTAAACCAGCATGCCCTCCGTGCCGATGATTTCAATCTTGGCGTACCACGCGCCCATGGGGCAGTTGGTGGTAGAGGCGTAGCGCACGATGGCGCCGTTATCATACTGCCATTCGGTCACGCCGATGTCCTCGGCCTCGATCTGATGCTTCTGGGTGCCGATGGTGGCGCGCACGCGCTTGGGCATGCCCAGATATTCCTGGGCGCGATCCACCTCATGCACGCCCTGATTGGTCAGCGCGCCGCCGCCGTCCAGCGCCCAGGTGCCGCGCCAGCCGCCGTTTTCATTGTAATAATCCTGGGAGCGGTTGATATACAGATTGGCATTGTAGGAAAGGATCTTTCCCAGCCAGCCGTTATCCACCGCGGCCTTGATCTCCAGCTGGCGCAGGCGGTGCCGCTCGTCCCAGTCCACGCCGAAGAGCAGGCCCTTTTCGTGGGCCAGCTTAATGGCCTCGTCGCAGACGGCGGTGTTCACATCCATAGGCTTGGTGGTGAGCACATGCTTGCCCGCCCGCAGGCACTGCATGGCCACGTCGCAGTGGGTGCCCGTGGGGGTGACAACATACATCACTTCCACCTTGGGATCGTTCAGGAACACGTTAATATCGTCGGAATAGGGCACGCCGTACTGCTCGCCCACGGCCTTGGCCTTTTCATAATTCACATCGCACACGCCGTAGAGCTTGGTGCCGCAGGTTTCGGTAAGCTGGCGAACGCGGTTCTTGCCCATGCCCAGGCCCACCACCACGAAGGTGACGGGGTTATCCTTATAGGGGCGTTCATATTCCATTTCCGGCTCCAGCGCGCTTTCCACGCTGGCAGGGGCGGCGGAGGGCCACACCTTGCGGATGGCGTCGATGCAGCGCTTGGTGCATTCCACGGGGGTGAAGGGGCTGCCCTGGGGGTTATGGGTTTCGATGGATACGGGCATATCGATGGCCCGAGCGGAAACGGCCCGCAGCACCCGCGCCCAGGGCACATTGCGGAAGGCGGTGAAGGTATCCAGGGTGGCCCGGGCCTTGACGTGAATCATGTTGGCCCGGTAGATGCACTTGGTGAAATAGGCGGTGGCGTCGCCCTTGGCCTCGGGCAGAATATCGAACATATTGGCGCAGTCGAAGGCCATGCCCCAGCCGGGCACGCGAATGGCGTCCAGGAAGGCGATGACCTCGTCCGGGGTCTGGCCGCAGTTTTCAAAGCTGAGAATCAGCCCGGCCTCCAGGGCCCGCTTCTTGATGGGCTCAAACATCTCCACCACCTGGCTCAGCGCGTCGGGGCGCACCGCCAGATCGCCCAGGCCAGGCTCCTTTTCGCCATGCTGCCAATAGTTGAAGGCGCGCACCAGGCGGCAATCCAGAATGTTCGCCGCGCGGATCAGGCCCTCCAGCTTCTCCATTTCCTCGGCGCGGCGGGCCGCGTCGGGCAGATGCACCTTGCACAGGGAGGATTGCAGCGCGCCCACCTTCATGCCGTTTTCATCCAGCACGCGCTTAAGCTCCCGCAGCTCCTCGTCGGTCTGGCGCTCAATGGGCTTGCCGTTTACGCGGCCGCGAAAATCCACATATTTCATGCCCCATTCCTTCAAAATCGGAAGGGCCTCATAAAAATCCATCGCCAGTTCGTCGGTAAAAAGGGATAAAAACATTTGCTTTTTCCTCCTCATTTTGCTTATGTCGCCTGGGGGCCCTCATAGCGCAGCAGCGCCAAGGGGTCGCCCGTGCAATGCAGGGAATAGCAAGCCCCTGCGGGAACGAAATATTGATCGCCGGGGGTCAGGCGTTCGCTTTTTCCGGCAAAGCGCATCTCCCCCGCGCCGGAAAGCACATACAGGCCGTGGAACTGATTTTCCCCCGCCTGCTCCAGCGCCCCCTCCACCCGCAGCTTCTCCATGCGGAAATAGGGGGTGTCAGCGTAATCCACCAGCGCTTGGCGCAGATATTGCCCCGGCTGCGCCGAAAGCGTTCGAGGGGGCAGCATCCAGCGCCGCCGGGCCTCCGCCAGATCGCAGCCGTCGTAATCGAAGCAATCCAGCATGGCCTCAAAGCCCGCGCCCTGATGGCAGCTTTGATCGGGCAGCGGCTCGCCGGCCGGGCTGAAGCGCTCCACCCGCAGGGTAAGATCAGTGGGCTCCTGAATCTCGGCCAGGAAGCAGCCCGCGCCGATGGCATGGGGCACGCCGCCGTGAATCAGATAGGTTTCCCCCGGCTGAACCTCCAGCCGGTGCAGGCAGCTCAGCATGCCGGGAATATTCTGGGCGTAGAACAGCCGCGCCCATTCTTCCCGGGTCACGCCCGCCTTGAAGCCGAAATAAATGCAGGGAGGCTGGCCGTCCACGCTGCGCCCGCCCAGGATGTGCCAGCATTCCGTTTTGCCAAAGGGGGATTGAAAGAAGCGCATCGCGTCCGCCCTGGTGGGGTGCGCCTGGACGGAAAGGCGTTCCGCCGCGTCGATGAGCTTCATGAGCATGCCCGTCTCCCGGCGGCCGGGGCCCAGCAACCCCTCGGGATCGGCGGCAATGTATTCCCGCAGCGTCCTGCCGTCGGGCAGCATGCTCAGGCCCTCCTGAATCTGCTCCCGGCCGGGATTGCGGGCCTGCACGGTGGAGAGCAGCCATTCCTCGGGAAAATGGCTGTCCTCTCCCGCTTCGCCGTGCAGGGCGGCGATGAGGCTGCCCCCCCGGTAGGTGCGCCACGCCCGGGCGGGCAAAACGCGAACAGGCTGCTTTTCCATTATTTCAGGCCCTTCTGCTCATCCGTGAAGCCGCGCATCACGCCGGTGGGAATGTGACTGGTATCCAGGCGCTTCATGGAGGTATCGTCGATGAGGAAATCGATCCACATATAATGCAGATGCTTCTTTTCCGTCACGTCCACGCCATGATTCGCCCCCAGGGGAATATGGGTGATTTCATTGCCCTGCATGCGGTAGGGCTCGTAATCGATCAGGAGGAACATATCGTTTTCCGGGAAGCTGACAAAGAACTGATCCAGCATGGGATGATCGTGGGATTTCACGAAATCGGGGCCGTAGCTTTCCACCGAGCCCATGGCGAAGCGCGGAATGTGCCGCTGCTCCAGCATGATGCGGCTGATGGTCTTATCGCTCTTGTTGCGGTCGCGGTACTGGATGGAGGTGGCGTAGCTCTGCTGATAGGGGAATTCGGTTTTGTATTCGTCGATGAGGGCGTAATCGCTCTCGATCATTTCCCAACGGATTTCCAGCAGCTGCGCGTCGGTGACGGCCTGGATGGAGAAATCCGCGTCCAGGGCGGGCACGAAGGTGACGCGCTCATCCCAGATATATTCCTTGCCCGCGGTGCGGAAGGCCGCCTTGCCGCCCACCAGCACCATGATATGATACGCGCCGCAGGGGGGCAGCTCGAGAACGTCGCCCGCCTTAATGGTGTGGTTGATCGGGGTCGCGCCCTTGATTTTATCCGCGCACAGGATTTTCGAGGCGGTTACGGCAGGGTTTGCTTCCAACGAGAAAATCTGAACTTCTTCCATGGGGGTTCCTCCTTTAAATATACAATATTATGCTATTGGATACATTATGCCAGGGAGGCCACGGCCTCGCAGTTTACCGCCCGCACGCGATCCACCACCAGCTCCCGGAATTCGGGGGAAAGCATGCAGAAGAAGGCGGTGAAGCCCGTCACGCGAACCACCAGATCGGGATACTTGCTGGGGTCCTTATGCGCATCCAGGATCTTTTTTGCGTCGATCAAATTGATATTCAGCAGCGTGTTGCCAGAATCCAGAATGCCCCGAATCATGGCGCACATTTTATCCACGCCCTCGGGCGTATTGGCCAGGGTGGGATCCAGTTCCAGCTGCACGGGGGCGGTGTTGCCATAGCCCGGCTGAATGGCGGCGATGGAATTGCACATGGCCGTTACCGCGCCGTCCCCCCGGAAGCCGCCGTTTGGGTTGGCCCCATGGTTGATGGCGGCGCGGGCATGGCGGCCGTTGGGCGTGGCCCCCACCTGCTTGCCCAGCAGGATGGTATTGGACCAGGAGAAATAGCCGGGAATGAAGTTTATGCCCGGGTGCTGGCGCACCAGATCGCGCACCAGGCGCGTCCAGCATTCGTTCACGCGCTGGGCCCAGAAATCCCCCCGGGTTTCGCCACCGCCAAAGCGGGCGGAATGCTCCATCAACTGGCGATAGCGTTCGCCCTCCACGCCCTGCCAATCCTCCGCCATCAAGCGGTTTAATTGGTCGTATGTCAGCTTCTTTTCCCGGTCCACCCGCTGCTCGCAGGCGGCGAAGCTATCCGCCACCACGGCGATGCCGCTGCCGTCCACGCACATATTGTAATACTGCGCGCCGCCCTGGGTCACATTCACGCCCTTTTCAATCAGGCCGTACTGGAACAGATTCAGGATCAGCTCCGGCTGGCTGAAATGCTGATATTTCAGGTGGTGCATAATACCGTTGCCGGTTGCGTCCACCGCCCGCTTCAAATGCTTTTCAAACAGGGCGAACAGCGCCTCGGCGTCCATTTCGCCGCCGCCCGCCAGCATTTCCTGCCACGCCACCTCGAACACCTTGGCCAAATTGATTTTTACGGTGTCGTTCATGGTGTATTCCAGGCCGGGCATGCACATCCAGTGGCAACCCGCCGCCACGCGCTTCTGGGCCAGTTCCCGGGGATAGCCGCAGCGCATGAAGCCCTTCATCAGGTTGGTATCGGAGGAATAGCGGGGCCAGCCCTGCTTATTGCGCAGCAGGCATTCCACTGATTTGCGGAAGAAAACGGGGTCCAGCTTATCATGCACGCGGATGGTCAGGTTGCAGGCGATATTGATCTTATCCGCCGCCTCCAGGGCCAGATAGCTCAGGCGGGAAATGGTGTCGTTGCCTTCAAGATCGGGGCCGCCCAGCTGGAAATACCGGCTGTCCTGCAAAAAGAGGCAGGCCAGATAAAAGCGCACGTCGTCGTCGGTGAGGATTCCCGCCGCCTGATCCCGCTCGTAATAGGGGCGCAGCATTTCATCCAGCTGCCCGCCCGCGGAGCCGCGGTTATAGGTGCGGGACAGCATGGAGAACCAGCACATCCACTGCACCGCTTCCTTGAAGGTTTCGGGCTTGCCCGCGGCCAGCTTATGATTCATGCGGCTCATTTCCAGCAGATTTGCGCTCAGCTGGGGGTTTTTCTCCTGGCGGGAGAGGCTTTCCAGTTCGTCGCTCATGCGGTGCAGGAAGCGGATAATAGCCTCCACCACCAGGATTTCGCTTTCATAAAAGAGGGCGTGGCTTTCATCATGAAGCGCCTGCTGCTCCCGGAGCTTTTGCAGGATGCCGCCCCAGCCCAGTTCAAAGCCGATTTCGATGGCGGGGGTGAAATGATGGCAGTTGTCGATGCCCGAAATCACGCCATACAGATCGAACAGCTTTTGCAGCTCGTCGTAGGGGTAATCGGGGTTCCATTTTTTATCCTTGGGCCGCAGCCGCTCCAGAAACAGAAAACCCTTGCCCACGAAAGCGTCCAGGGGGTTCACATACAGGGGGTGCCGGTCCAGCACCGCGATATAATTCTCCCGCCAGGCCTTATAGCCGTAAATGGAGCCGTTGGGATGGCTGGGCTTCAGCTGGTAATGAAAAGCGTCCTGCTCGATGAGGCCGTAATCGTCCTCGTCCGCGCCCCCGGCCCGGGCCTTTTCCGCCGTCTGCTCCACCTTTAATTCCCGCAGCAGGCGCAGCCGCTCGTCATAGGAATAATGCTTTTCCGGGTCGTAGGCATTGATAAATTGAATCTTGCTCATAATTCCTCCGGCTTATTTCCCATTCGCTGATTTCAGCTGATTTTGAAGGGCACCCCACATTTTTCCACCACGGCGGCGAACTGCTTCAGCGCCTCCGCGCCAAAGGGCCGCGCCCCGGCGAATACGTTCTTTTCCCGCAGCGCCGTGTATTTATCCGCGCCCAGGGGGTTGAAATTCAGCAGCTCGTAATACCGCACGTTGGGAATCTGCGCCACGAACTGGGCGATCATCCGCAGGTTGTTATCCTTATCCGTGGCCCCGGGAATCAGCGGCGTGCGGAAGATAATGGGCACGCCCAACTCGCCCAGGCGGATGGCGTTTTCCAGAATCAACGCGTTGGAAACCCCCGTCCACTTCCGGTGCTCCGCTTCATCCAGGATTTTAATATCCGCCATCACCAGCGACATTTTTTTCAGCACCGGCGCAATTTTTTCAAAGGGGTGGCACAGATTGGTTTCAATGGCGGTTTCCAAGCCTTCGCTGCGGCAGGCGTCCGCCAATTCGGAAACGAAATCCCGCTGGCACAACGCCTCGCCGCCCGAAAAGGTGACGCCGCCGCCGGAATAGCGGTAATACAGCGCGTCCTGGCGGATCTCCCGCATCACTTCCTCCACGGTCATGGTCTGGCTGGCCCGCTTAATGGCCTCGGGATAGCACACCTCCGCGCATTTGCCGCAATCCGTGCAGGGGGGGCGCTGGAAATTCAGCTTTCGCGCCCCTGTGGGGCAAACGGCGTAGCACGCGCCGCAGCCGATGCATTTTTGCGGATAGAAAAGCAGCCCGAGCCCCTCCTGAAGGGTTTCCGGATTATGGCACCAGAGGCAGCGCATGTTGCAGCCCTTGAGAAACACCGTCGTGCGGATACCGCTGCCATCGTGCAGGGAAAATCGCTGAATGTTGGTTACTTGTCCGTTCACTGCTGCACCTTTCCTTTTATAAAAGCATTGAGCGTTATGTGTTTGTTTCTTACGGTATTATTTTATCCGGTTCAGGGGCATTCTGGCAAGTCGAAAAGCGCCGCGCATTTCTGCATGCGTTTTTGAACTTGACAGAAGACGGGCAGGGGGTATAATTAAGGTAGATATTTTTCCGCCGCATCGGGGGCGGAGAGAAAGGGCGCCCATGTCAAAGCAAACGATTTATCTTCTGGTGGAACCGGCGGACGCGATGCCTGTGTGGTTTTCCCGTATTATCGACGGGCTGCGCAAAAGCTGCGCCAAGAGCCGGCTGGGTCTGCGTCAGCTTATGGACATCGCCGAGCTGGACGCGCTGGAGGAAACGCCCTCCTCGGTGCTGATCGTCTGCTCCCAGGACACCTGGACGCAGCACATGGTGCATGAATTAAAGGCCCGGAAAATCATGCCCGTTTTGCTGGGCACCATCGCAGAGCAATTCGGTTATCACGTCAGCGGCGTGATGCTGGATCGGCGCACGTTCATTGAGAAGGTCGTGGATTATTTTATCGGCTGCGGCCGCCGGAAAATCGCGCTGACGGGGGTGAATCCCAACGCCAGCAACGACGGGGTGAAGGTGGATTGCTTTCTGCGCGTCACGGCCCAGATGGGGCTTTCCGCCGGGCGAGAGGATATTTACTGCATTGATTCCGATATTCTCAGCTGCGCCCAGCGCTGCCTGGATCACGCCGGGCAATACGACGGCATTATCTGCTCCAATGATTATGTGGCGGCCATCCTGCTGGCCCAGGCCCGGGCCCGGAAAATTCCCGTGCCGGAGCAGCTCTATGTGGTAGGTCTGGGCGACACGCTCCTGGGCCGGTACACCGAGCCCACGCTTACCACCTCCTCCCATAACGAATTCTACGAAATCGGCCGCCAGGCCGTCACCCTGTGGCACATCCTGGAAAGTACGCCCTCGCTTTCCAATATTTTGATTACCGTGGGCTCCGAAATCATCCCCCGGGGCAGCACCGCCTTTTCCGAGCCCATGGATTCCGCCTCCACCCTGCCCATTTCCTCCGCGCCGCAGATTTCCATCGGTGCGAAATCGCAGACGGTGCGCAATCTGGAAAACTGCCTGCGCGCCTGCGACGCGCTGGACGCCCAGATTCTTCGCGCCATCCTGCGGGGCGACAGCAACGAACAAATTGAAAACGAGCTGTTCCTGGCCCACAGCAGCCTGTATTACCGCCTGAAAAAGCTGTATCAGCTGGCCAACGTGCAAACCCGCACCGAGCTGGAGGATTTATTCCGCTTTTATCTGCCCAATTATCAAACGCTTTCTTAAAATAAACAGGCGGGCGTTCTTTGGAAGCCAAAGAACGCCCGCGCCCTCCCCGGAAAGCTGTATGAATAAGAGCATAATGAATAATCCGCTTTTTCTCCGCCGACAGACAAGCTAGACAAACGAGGCGGATTTTTTCAAAATCCATCCCAGCCTTATGTACGATATAAAAGGCCCGCCGCGAAAACGCGGCGGGCCGAATTTGTTTGCGCGGGAATTAATCCATCAGCGCTTTCAGTTCCTCAACCAGCTTCTGATAATCCTTGGAATTGTTGCTGAACCATTCCACGTTGCCAGCCTCGGTATCATAATCCACATGGGCCAGCACAAAGAGCACCGCCTGATCGCCTTCCACGGCGATTTCGGTATCCGGCGCATAGGTCTCGAAGGAAGCGGGCTCCACGCTGGTGATTTCAGCGAAGGAAGGAACCACGGCGACCGTCGCGTCGATAAGCTTCACATCCCGCTTGAGATTCAGGGAAACCTTGGCCTTGCCCTCGGCGACGGTCAGCGTCACCGTGCCCACCTTGTAGCAGTTGGCGGCGATGAGATCCAGGGTCTGTTCGCCCTCGGTCAGCTTCACAGGCGTGAACATATACCACTTGTTGGTCAGCTTGTTTTCCAGATCGCGGAAACGAACGCCCAGGGAGCAGGCGCTCTGATTGCGCATCCAGTTCGCCGTCACAACGGGGATTTCCTCGGTCTTGAGCACAGCGCCGCAGATGGTGCACTTCAGCGCCTTTTCGCCCTTTTCGGTCTTGGTGGCCTTCTTGGTCACAACCCACTTGCCCTTGTCATGGCCCGCGGCGGGGATTTCTTCCGTCTTGAGCACGGCGTTGCAAGCGGTGCACTTCAGCGCCTTTTCGCCCTTCTCGGTGCAGGTGGGCTTCTTCGTTTCGCTCCA
>CAKULG010000004.1 GCA_934667105.1 uncultured Clostridia bacterium | reverse complement strand
ACGTGGCCGATCGTGCCGATGTTTACATGCGGTTTGTTGCGCTCAAAATGTTCCTTTGCCATGGGAAATTCCCTCCTGTTTCCAACGTAATGATGCCGGGCTAACAGCCGGGCGAGCCTGGGAAAGCCGGCATCCTGCCGGTGGCCGGCCATGCCGCATTGCCTGCGGACATAGCAGTGGAGCGGGTGATGGGAATCGAACCCACGTGGTCAGCTTGGGAAGCTGAAGTTCTACCATTGAACTACACCCGCACGCTAAATTTATTGTACCCAATCTTTCCATATTTGTCAACACATTCGATAAAATTTTTCCGTCGCGCGCGGGGGCGCGCCGCCCCTCGAGGCCCCCGCGGCGGCCGCAGGCGCTTCATTCCCCTGCGGTGGAATAAGCGCCGCCTTCGCCGGAATAAACTTGCGTCAGCCGCGCCCCGGAAACGGTGCAATAAATCTGCCCGTCCTGGCAATAGGCGGTATACACGCCCTCCCCGGCCAGGCGCGAAAGCAGCGCCGTATCCAGAGAATCGGCGATATAAGCCGGGGCGATTTTCAGCAGCATGGCGGCGCAGCCCTGATCGTAGGAAACGGCGGTGAGGCCAAAGAGCGCGTCACGGCTTTTGCCATCCTGAAGGGAAGCGTGGGCCGTGCGCGTCTTCCCCGTGGCCAGGGTGTAAAACAGGGGCTCCTTTTCCCGATTGAGCGGCTCGCTGCGCAGCGTTATCAGGCTGGCGGGAGCGGGATAGACCAAATTGGCCGCCAAGCGCAGCTTGCCGTCTTTTTGATCGTAGAGCGGATAGGAATAGCTTTCCCCGCGTTCATCCAGATTGCGGATAAAGCCGTCGTAGCTGCACAGATTGCCATGGGTCAGCCCTTGCGCCTGCAAAACGCCCGCGATATAATCCGCGATAAAGGCGTTTTTCATCCAATAAAAATCAATGAAGGCGGTAAAGCCATATTCCTGGGCGAAGGCCAGATATTCCTTCGACACCCGCAGGCACGCAGTGTTCCCAGCCGTCAATTCCAAAGAAACGGCCTGGGGATCCCGGGCGAAGGCGGCGATTTGCGCGTAATACTGGGCCATGTCCGGGTTGGAAAGCGCGTCGTAATTGACGATTTCCGAATCGTCGCCGCAGTTGAACAGCGTGTCCAGTTCCTCATAAACGGGGCCCAGATACAGATACCGGCTTTCCGCCGCCTCCACCTGGGCGAAGGCCGCGTACAGCGCGGGATCGATTTCCATTTGCTCGTTGGGATGCGCGTTCAGGTAGGCCACGTTCCGCACGCCGTCGTACAGCGCGCTGGCATGGAACAGCTTAAACGCCTTTTCCACCGCCGCCGTATAAAAAGAAACCAGCTGCTTTTTCTCCGCCGTGGCGGGCGTATCCCCCTGGCCCAGGCAGTATTGCAGCACGAAATCGCCGCCGCAGTTAATTTCCGCGCCGCTGTCCGCCTGGATTGTCTGCCAGCCGGAAGACGCCGTGAGCAGATCCCGCAGCATGAAAAACAGCGCTCCCAGCGCCAGCAGCACCGCCGCCGCCACCGCCACGCCCTTTACGGGAAAATGCTTTTCCGAAAGCTCGATGCGTTCCACCGGGCGCGGGCGAAAGGCGGTTTCATCCTTGGCCGTTCGTTTCATTTTTTCCTCCCGGCGAACGCCCGAATACAGCGCCGCCGGCGCACGGGGGAAAATTCCCTGCGCGCCGGCGCGTACAAGCGTCCGCATGCTTATTTTATCTGATTAGACCAATGAAAGCAACAGGAAAATCAGGAACAGCGCAAGGATTACGCCCAGCACCACAAACCCGGCGACAGCGCCCCGCTTGCAGGATTTGTAATTGCGCATATGATTATGATGGCGGAAGATCAGCCCCAGAATCAGGCCCAGCACCGGCAGGAAGAAAGAAAGCACGCTGTACCACACGCTGCCCGTATCATGGATGGGGGTATTCAGGATGGCGCTGTCGTCCTCCTCTTCCATCTTGGGCGGCTCGGGCATTTTTTCGCCCGGCTTAAGGATGGTGACGGATTTGAGGGGCTCGCCCTTTTCGCGCAGCGCCTTATATTCCTCAATCTCCTTCTTATTGCCGTAGACGTAGTGGCCGTGGCCGATGCACGTCATTTCCGGTTTATCCACGCTGTAATCATGAACGGAGGGATCGTAGGTGAAAAGCACCTTGTTCTTTTCCAGCTGTGGATCGGGGATGGGGATGGCGGAAATCAGGGAGCGGGTGTAGGGGTGAAGCGGGAAATTGAACAACTCGTCCGTCTCGGCGATTTCCACGATATCGCCCTTATAAATCACGGCGATGCGATCGGAAATGAACCGAACGATGGAAAGGTCGTGGGCGATGAAGAGGTAAGTGATATTCCGCTCTTCCTGGAATTTCTTCAGCAGATTCAGCACCTGGGCGCGAATGGATACGTCCAGGGCGGAAATGGGCTCGTCGGCGATGACCAGTTCGGGCTTCATCACCATGGCCCGGGCCAGGCCCACGCGCTGACGCTGACCGCCGGAAAATTCATGGGGATAGCGGGTCAGATGCTCAGGCAGCAGGCCCACCTCGCGAATCATCGTTTCCACCTGCTGCACACGATCCGCCTCGTTTTCAAAGAGGTGGAAATTATACAGGCCCTCGGAAATGATATAGTCAATGGTGGCGCGCTCGTTCAGGGAGGCGGCGGGATCCTGGAACACCATCTGGATATTCCGGATCACCTCATGATCCAGCGCCCGGGGAATCTTGCCGGAGATGCGCACACCCTTATAGAGAATTTCGCCTGCGGAGCAGGGATTCACGCGGATCACCGCGCGGCCGATGGTGGTTTTGCCCGAACCGGATTCGCCCACCAGGGAGAAGGTTTCCCCCTTATAGATATCAAAGGAGGCGTTCTTCACCGCCTTCACCGCGCGATCGCCCTTGCCGAAGGTGATGTCCACATTTTTCAGGGACAACAGCACTTCCCTGCCGTTTTCCAGGATGGGGCCGTGCTCGGGAAGATGGGAAACGCGGCGCTTCTGGGCGCTTCCGGCCGTATTCTTATCGTTCTGCATAACCCATCCTCCTCAAATGTTGAATGCATCCATCAGCTTTTCATGGATGTTCTGGATAATCTCCGGCTTTTCCACCTGGGGCGCCCGGGGATCCAGCAGCCAGGTCTTGGCGAAATGCGTATCGGAAACCTGGAACATGGGCGGGGCCTTCAGCGTGTCGATCTTCAGACAATAGGGATTGCGCGGCGCAAAGGGATCGCCGGTGATGGAATTATACAGAGAGGGGGGCGTGCCGGTGATGGAATAGAGCTTGGTGTTCTTCTGGGCCAGCTGCGGCAGGGAGGAAAGCAGCGCCCAGGTGTAGGGATGGCGGGGATCGTAGAACACTTCCTCCACCTTGCCCAGCTCCACGATCTGCCCGGCGTACATCACCGCCACGCGGTCGGCGATATTGGCCACCACGCCCAAATCGTGGGTGATAAACACGATGGTGTAATTGAATTCTTTTTGCAGATCCTTCAGCAGCTTCAGAATCTGGGCCTGAATGGTCACATCCAGGGCGGTGGTGGGCTCGTCGCAGATCAGCACCCGGGGCTGGCAGGAAAGCGCAATGGCGATAACGATGCGCTGGCGCATGCCGCCGGAATACTGGAAGGGATAATCGTCGAAGCGCTTATCCGCGTTGGGAATGCCCACCTTGTGCATCAGCTCCAGCGCCCGAGCCCGGGCCTCCACCTCGGAGCAATTCTGATGCTTGAGAATTACGGAGGTGATCTGCTTGCCAATGGTGATGATGGGGTTCAGGGAGGTCATGGGATCCTGGAAGATGGTGGCGATCTTGGTGCCGCGGATTTGGCTCCAGTCGTGAGGATCCTTGATATTCGCCAGGTCGATCACGCAGGTGCCGTGCAGCTGCCGTTCCGTTTCATCCAGATAGCGCACCCGGAAAGTGACCTGCTTGAAGACGTTGTTGCGCTCCTCGTCGTCGTCCAGGTTCACGCCGTTAATCATGGCCTGGCGCAGGGCGCTCAAAAGCCGGTTAAAGGAAATGTTACGCTTCCGCGCCTTATAGCGGCCGATGGAAAGATAAATCTCCTTGGCCAGAATTTCGTTCCGGCGCATGGTGGCTTCGGAAATATCCTGGGCGATCTCCTTGGCGTAGCGCGCCTTCAGCGCGGTCAGCTTGCCCTCGTATTCCTTATTGTAGGCGGTATCCTCCTGAGCGGCCTTTTTGAGGGCGGCGATCTTTTCCGCCTTCTTTTTCTGCAACTGCTTGATTTCCTCATCCAGCGCGGCGATTTTGTGGCCCGTTTCCTTGATCTTATCCTTTTCATGGGAGGGGTCGAAGGTCTGCTTCAGGTTGAAGGCCTCGGTGCGGCGGAACACCAATTCACCGACTTCGTCGTCCAGCTTTTTCTCCTCCTCGGGGGAGAGCATGGCGCGGGCGGCCTTTTCCTCCTTGAGGGCCTGCATTTCCTGATAGGTCTTGGCCCCCGCCTCATAGCGGGAATACTGGTTCAGCCGCTTCATAGCGGTTTCCAGCTTCCGGTGGGCCTCACGGTTCAGCAGCACCACGGTGTCGTCCAGCGCGGCGTCGTTGAAAATGATTTCGCCCTGGCTGATAAAGCCGTTGCCGTCCAGCATGCCGGCAAAGGTTTTCGTGAAAACCGATTTACCCGAGCCGGATTCGCCCACGATGGCAATGGATTCGTTTTCGAAAATATCCAGCGAAACCCCGCGAATGGCCGTCAGCACGCGGCCGCGAACGCGGAATTTAACCTCCAGATCCTTGATGGAAAGCAACACATTATTTTCTTCCATGCCGCACCTCACATATGGGTTCTCGGGTCGGACGCATCGCCCAGGTTCTGGCCCACCACATACAGCACCACCGTGATGATGGAGGCCACGGCCACCGGCGTCCAGAATTCGAACTGCCAGCCCGGGGTCAGCATGGCGTTTTCCGCTTCGTAGATCAGCTTGCCCAGCGACATGTCGCTCATGCCCATGCCGATGTAGGAAAGGAACACTTCATAGGAGATGTAGGAGGGAATTTCGGTGGCCGCCAGCGTCACGATCACGGAGGTCATGAAGGGCAGAATGTTCTTCATGGCGATGCGCAGGATGGGCGTGCCCAGGCAGCGGGAGGCCAAGTTGTATTCCCGGTCGCGGATGATGATAACCTGGGTGCGGATAAAATAGGCGATGCCCAGCCATCCCGTAATCGTCAGCGCGAAGACCATCGTCCAGAATCCGGCGGAGAAAATCAGCACCAGCACGGAAATGAACAGGATGTAGGGCACGTTGCCGATGATATTGTAGATTTCCGTCATCACAATATCAACCTTTTTGGAAAAGCCCCAAATGGCGCCGATGACGATGCCCACCGTCATGTTAATCACGGCGCAGACGAAGGCCATGGAAATGGAAATGCGGGAGCCGTGCCACACCGCGTCGAAGGTGGATTGCCCGGCCGCGCCGGAGCCAAAGATCCAGTGGATGTTATAGCCCAGCTTCTCCATAGCGGCGGCGGGAGAAAGATGCTTCGTGCCCTCCACCATCAGGTTCTGGAACCGGTCGTAATTGGAGAAGGAGGGGTAGATATAGGCAAAGGCCAGAATCACGGCGAAAATCACAAGAATCACAATGTTAATCTTCTTTTTGAAAAACACCCGGAACACGCTGCGCCAATAGGAATACCGGGGCGCGGTGATCTTTTCGGATTCCAGATCGTTGTGATCCACCCAGGTGAAAAGCTCGCTTTCGGGCAGGTTCAGTTCATCCACGGGAACCATCGCGTTTTCATTCTTCATCTTATCTCACCTGGCTTTCGACGTAAAGGAGATTCTCGGATCCACCATGGACATGAGAATATCCCCCAGAATGACGGAAATAACGGAGAGCATGGCGTAGAACATGGTCACGCCTACAATCACGCCGTTATCATAGGTGTTAATTGCGGTGGTGAGCAGGTTGCCCGCGCCGGGCACCACATACACGCGCTCGGTGATAATCGCGCCGGTGAGCGCCCCCAGCACGCTGCCGGGGATGCCGTGAACGATGGGAATGATGGCGTTTTTCAAAATATGCTTGCGGAAGATTTCCGGCTCGGTGAGGCCGCCCGAACGGGCGAACTTCACATAATCGGAATTCATTTGATCGATCATGTAGCGGCGAATCCACTTCATCAGGTTCGCCACGGAGGGAAGCGCCAGGGATACAATAGGCAGAATATACATCAGCTTGCTTGAGGAATCCACATTAAAGGTGGTGGGCAGGCCGATGCCAAAGCCGATGGCTTTGAACAGGAATATATAGGCCAGGGAAGGCACGGCGATAATGAACACGATGTAGATCGTGCCGATCTTATCCACCAGCTTATCCTTCCGCCGGGCCATGGTAATGCCCAAGGGCACGCCCAGCAAATAGGCGAGCGCCACGGCCAGAATGCCGATCACAAAGGAATAGCCCATCTTGGACAGGCCGCCCTTCTTTGTGGTTACGTTGGTGTAATCATCCACAAAGCGGTTTTCATTCACCAGGCTTGCAGTGCGGGTGCCAGCCATATAGGTGGCGGTGTGCAGATCGTCCGCGCTGTCCTCCTGCAGGCCGGTGGGATAGGTGACGGGGGAAAGAACATAGGAGCCCTGGGACGAGGTCATGGTGGTGAACACGTCCACGCCCATATTCACCGAATAGGATTTGCCCAGATTAATCTGGACGAGATTCTGGTGAATAAAGGGAAATTGGTTGTCAAAATACAGCAGATACTTATGCATCGTGCCGTTGCCCATCAGAGCGGGGGCAAATTTCCCGCCGTAGACGGGATCATGCCAGGTGAAGGTGAGGCCGCGGTTCTCGATTTCTTCCTGCACATAGTGGATATTGTCCACCGAAATCAGGCCGGAAAGATAGCTGACCAGACGGCTGGCCAGCGGCCGGGCCTTATAGGCGAACAGCTGCTGCTGCCCGCCCTTGACGTATTTCTTGGGGGTTTGCATCACGGCGTCCAGGCGAACAATTTCAAAGCCCTTGGCCTCATAGGTTTCCCGGAATTGAGAGACGTACTGCTGGACGAGCTCGGAATCGTTCTCCGCCTTTTTGCCAAAGGAAACGGCCTCCTTGCGGGCTTCCTCGTCAATCACGCCGTCCTTTTTCAATTGCAGCAGGTAATCGGCATAGGTCACATAATCCAGATAGCCGTAATCCTGCCACTTGCGATACATATACACCGTTTTCTGATTGCTGTTCAGCTTGGTGTAATTCGCGTCTGCGGCGAAAACCAGATTTTTGTCCAGGCAGGAATAGATGAGCACCATGACGATGCACACCACAATGATGACGGAAATCAGGCCATGCAGGAAACGCTTTAACAGATATTTCGTCATAATGTCATCTCTCATCTCTCAATCTAGCACGGTATGGGGATGGCATTACGCCATCCCCATACCGCGCATGATTTTTAGCGCACGCTGCGCTTGGGCGGGATTAGTCGAACAGACCCAGGCTCTTGACCATATCGCCGTCGCCGTAGGGCAGCATGGTGTTCAGGTAGCTCTGCGGATCGCCGTAGTCGGGGCCCCAGCCGGAGACGTCCATGATATCGGCGTTCATTTCGTAGCCGTTATCCGGATAGTAGCCAGCATAGTACCAATCCTTGGCGGTTTCGCAAGCAACCTTGTTGATGATGATCTGACCATCCAGCGCGGCCTCGACAGAGTTCTTGAAGGCTTCGCTGCGGTTCACATAGATGGTGCTGCCGGAGTAGAAGGGCAGGTCGAGCTTGATGGGATGATCCTTGTCGATCACAAGGCCTTCCGCAGCCAGTTCTTCCACAGCCTTGGCCATTTCGGCCTTGGCCGCTTCCACGTTGTACCAGCCGTCAAAGCCGGAGGATTCGCCCCGTTCGGCGTCCCAAACCTTGATGGTGGATTCGTCGGCGTTCAGCTGCGCCTGCATGATTTCGCCGTACCAGGTGCCGGCGGCGAAGGTGGTCTCCACGCCGTTGATTTCAACGGTGACATCCTTTTCCAGGCTCATGAAGTTGCCGGGAGTGTAGGAGTTGATCAGGCTGGCGTTCTTCAGATCTTCGCCCGCGGACTGAGCGTTGTAGGTGCCGCGATCCAGAGAGAGCACCAGCGCGCGGCGGAAATGCGCGTTCTGCAGGGCGGTGTGGGCGCGCTCCGCTTCCTCGGCGGTCATGGTGGAGATCGCCTTGGTTTCGTCGTTGTAGTTGACGAACTGATGACGGTTGACGTTCACGAAGCCCATGTAGGAGGTAGCGTCGGTGTCGGAGGTATAGACATATTCATCGAACATGCCGTCGGCCTTGGCCAGTTCCAGCGCGGAGGCATTCAGGTTGCAGCCCGCGATTTCGCCCGCCTTCATGTCGTTGTAGGCTTTGGTGGCGTCCTTACCATCGTTGAACTTCCAGATGAGGTTCTTGATGGCGATGTTCTCGGCGTTCCAATACTTTTCGTTGGCCTTGAACACGATGGTGTTCTCAGCGGTCAGATTGGTGACCACATAGGGGCCGCAGTAGGCGATATGATCGGGATCCTTGCCGTAGAGGTAATCCTCCGCTTCAGCGCTGAATTCTTCGCCGAACTTACCGCCCTGAGAGGTGTAATAGGAGCGGCTCAGCGGCGCGAAGGGATTGTAGCCCAGCATGGACAGGAAGTAGGTGCAGGGAGCGGCCAGGGTGTATTCCAGGGTGTAATCATCCAGCGCCTTCACGCCCACTTCGGAGAAGTCGGTGATTTCGCCGCTGGTGTATTCGTCCGCGTTGAGGATGTTGACGCCAGCGGCGCCCACCAGGCTCTCCAGGCCGCCCTTAGCGTCCAGCAGATGCTGCATGCCGGCGACGAAGTCGTCCGCGGTCAGGTTGGCCACTTCGCGGCCCTGATTGTCAACCCACACAATGCCCTTGCGGATGGTGAAGGTGTACTTCAGGCCGTCTTCGGAAACGGTGTAGCTCTCCGCCAGGGCGGGCTGCTGCACGTTTTCCATGTCGTATTCCATCAGCCCGTCGTAGGTGTTCACGATGGCTTCGGAATCGGCGGCGCGGTAGGTGTTCAGGGAATCCCAGGTCTGGGGATCGGAAGTATAGCCCAGGGCATAGGTATCGCTGATGGTGTAGCCCTTGCCGGTGAGGTATTCCTTGGCCCAGGCTTCATAGGTGCCGGTGCCGCGCAGCTCCAGCCACTTGGCCTTCATTTCGTCGCGCTCGGCGGCCTTGATGGGGGTATCCACCACGATCACGTTGTGGAAACGATCGCTGTCGTTGCCCCACATGGTGGTGTTGGCCGTCTTGGGGGCCACGCGGGAGATGGCGTAGTAGCCGCCCTTGGAGGTCAGGGGAATGAAAATGCCGCTTTCCAGCATTTTCGCTTCCGCCAGCGCCATCATGGCGAGCTTTTCAGAAGCGTCCGGATTTTCCAGAGCTTTCATATATTCGGTGTAGAATTCGCCGAGGACGTTCATGTAGATCTCTTCAGATTCCGCATAGAAATTCTCGACGTCCACCGGGCGCTGATCGTTGGCAGCGAGAGCGGAGCCGCACAGCAGGCACAGCGCCAGCACAAGAGAGAGAACCTTGGCCAGAGTCTTTTTCATAGTCGGTGCTTCCTTTCGGTATATTTATTATCGCGCCCCAGGGGGATGCGGATAATACGGATGGGGCGGAGCCCGAGGGCCGGGCTTTCCTCGCTTTTTTCCAGGGCGTTTATCACATCTGGAATAAAGCTTGCGTTATTATAGCATACTTCTCCAGGATGCGTAAACAGTTTTTTTCGCTGTGTACAATAAAAAAACAATTTTTCGTTTTCTATTTCCTGCATTTTGTGCTGGATTTTTCCGCTTTTAGGGCGAAAATTTCAATTTATCGAATGCGATAATTCATTTTTTCTTTCATAGAGGCGCGTCCCGCCCGCATCGTTTCCTTTCTTCTCAGGGCCTCCCCTCCCCCCTGGAGCGGGTTTCTTCCTTTATATATGCGCTGGGCGGCGCGCCCGTCGCCCGGCGGAACACCCGGGAAAAATACAGCGGATCCTCAAAACCGCACAGCCGAGCCACGTCGGCCACCTGTGTGATGCCGCCCTTCATATAATCACAGGCGTGCTGGATGCGGATCATACGCAGGTATCCGTTCACGCCCATGCCCATATGCTTTTTGAATACGGCGGCGCAATATTTGGGGTTATACTGAAATTCCGTCCCCAGGGCCGCCGCGTCCAGGGAAGAATCAGCGTAATGATCGTCCAGATATTTTTTCATTCGCGCCGCCAGGCCCTCGCTGCGCGGCGGCTCCTCCGCCGCCCGCCGGGCCCCCAGGCAGGAAAGGGTGTAGAGCAGCACCCCTTCCGAGCGCAGATCGTCGCAGGCCCGATCCTCCGCCGCCACAGCCTCCTCCCACAGGGGCAGCAAATACGAAAACCCCGGGAAATGAAACCGCTCCGGCCCCACGCCCAGTCTGTCCAGCAGCTTCTGCGCTCGCAGCCCCACAAAGGAAATATACAGATAGCGCAAATCGCCCCCATGCTCGATGCGGAAGGGCCGGGCCGCCAGAGTGAAAAAAATATCCCCCGGGGCCAGGGCGCAGGCCCCCGCAGGCGTGACGCACCGCCCCTCCCCCGCCGCCACCAGATACAGCATAAAGGCCGCCTGAATGACGAATTTCTCGTTGCTGACGGGGTGATTTTCATAGACGAAATGCAGCGTGTTCACGGTGTCCGTGGTTTCAAAGGAGGATACGAACCGGCAGATATTTTCCATAGGCGCTCCTTGCAAGAACCCGGTATGTTTTCGGGCGTTTGTTCGTTAAGTATACCACGGTTTTCTTAGAAATCAATCGTTTTTCCATGTATTTATAGATTTTTTCCATTGCTTGATTACTTTTCTCCTGCTATACTGAAGCCGCAAAGAAAAGGAGGGCGTGCCGATGCGACGCATTCGTTTAGGCGTGGTGGGCGTGGGCCGGGGGCGCACGATGATTGATTTTTCCGAAAAATACGCCGCCTGCCAGCTGGTGGCCATCTGCGATTCCTGGGCGGAGGGCCTGGAGCGGGCCAAGCGGGAAATCAACGACCCGGACGTGGCCTATTATACTGATTTTGAGCAATTTCTTGCCCATGATATGGACGCGGTGATGCTGGCCAATTACGCCACCGAACACGCGCCGATGGCCATTCGCTGCCTGGAAAGCGGACGGCATGTGCTCAGCGAGGTGCTGCCGGCGCAGAATATGAAGGAGGCGGCAGCGCTTATCGAGGCGGTGGAGCGCACGGGGCGCGTCTACGCCTACGCGGAAAATTATTGCTTCATGCCCGCGCCCCGGGAGATGCGGCGGCTCTACCAGGCGGGCAAGCTGGGAACCTTCGAATACGGCGAGGGGGAATATCTGCACAATTGCGAAAGCATCTGGGCGGATATCACCCAGGGCAACCCAGTTCATTGGCGCAATCTGATGTACGCCAATTTCTACTGCACCCACTCCATCGGCCCCCTGATTCACATCACCGGCCAGCGCCCGGTGCGGGTGACGGGGTTCGAACTGCCCTATAACGCCCGCCACGCCCGCATGGGCGCGCTGGGCGGCCCTATCGCCGTGGAAATGATTACGCTGGAAAGCGGCGCGGTTATCAAAAGCCTGCACGGCACGGGCTGCGCGAAAAATTCCATCTGGTACAGCGTGCTGGGCTCCCGGGGCGCGATGGAAAGCCAGCGGGAAATCGGGGAAGCGGGAGATGTGAGCAAGCTGTATTGCAATCTGGATGACTATGAGGGCGAAAATTTCCCCCACGTTTCCTGCGTATCCCCCCGGGATAAGGATTGGCCCATCGCCCGGCATTTCGGCCACGGCGGCTCGGATTATTACTGCCTGAAAAATTTTATCGATTATTTGCAGGGCGATCGGACGGCGGATATCATCTCGGTCTACGAGGCGCTGGATATGTTCCTGCCCGGGCTGCTGGGATATCGCTCGGTGCTGGCGGGGGGCGCGCCCCAGGAAATCCCTGATCTGCGTGACGCCGCTCAGCGGGAGCGTTTTCGCCAGGATACCGCCTGCACGGATCCCCAGGCGGCGGGAGAGATGCTGCTGCCCTCCTATTCCCTGGGCAATCCTCAGGTGCCCCGGGAAATCTACGACGGGCTGCGGGAAAAATGGGAAAAGAAGCAAGCCGGCGAAAAGCGCTGAAAGGAGCCTTGTACCCATGGAGCAATTAAAAATGTATCGCCTGCCCGGCGCGCCCCTGCCGCCGTTTACGCTGCCCGCCGGCTGCGCCGTCGTTTCTTATCAGGGGCCTCAGGACCGGCAGCCCTGGCTGGATTGCTGCCGGGCCGGGCTTATTCCCGACGACGCGGGCATGGAAGCCTTTGAAAACACCATTTTGCGCCACGCCGATCTGATTCCCGAGCGGGACGTGCTGTTCCTGGATATAGCGGGGCGGCGCGCGGCCACCATCACTCCCGTGTATCATCCCGATTCGGGCAGGGGAGAAATTCACATGGTTTCCGTGCACCGGGATTACCGCGGCCGGGGCCTGGGCAACGGACTGATGGCCCTGGCGCTGCGCGCGCTGGCCCCCCGCGAGCCCCGGCTTATTTACCTCACCACCGACGATTGGCGGCTTCCGGCCATAAAAAGCTATCTTTCCGCCGGGTTTCTCCCCGTGATTTACGGCGAGGGGGATAAAATTGACCGGTGGCGGGCGGCTTTGCAAAAGCTGGGCGTGGAACAGGCAAACGCCCTGAACGACGCGGGCGAAGCCTGGGGAGTGATTCGGGCGGCGGAATAATCGTTTTTTCAGAAAACGCGCTTATAACGAACCGCTTACCTCCTTTTTTCAACGGATAGGCCGCGGCGTTTTTCCCAGAATTCCCCCTTTACAAAACCTCATTATTTCGCTATAATGGGGGCGACCATGACGAAGACGGGCGCGCGAGCAGCCTTGCAGAGAGCCGGCGGCAGGTGAAAGCCGGCAGGACGCCACGCCGCCGGATCACTTCCGAGTCCCCGGCCGAAGGGTCGGCGCCCAGCCCGCGTTATCGGGCGGCAAGCAGGATGCTTTGCTGCTGCGGCAGAAGAAAGCGTCAATTTGGGTGGTACCGCGGATTCAAGTCCGTCCCAAGGGGGAACGGGCTTTTTTCTATGGAAGCAAAGGAGGAAAGGGCATGTACAAAAAAGTATCCACGGATATGAACCCGGTGGTTCGGGAAAAGGAAGTGCTGGCTTTCTGGAAGGAGCACGACGTCATTAAAAAGAGCTTTCACGCCCGGGATAACGCCCCCGAGGCCTTCACCTTCTTCGACGGCCCCCCCACCGCCAACGGCAAGCCTCATATCGGCCATGTGGAAACCCGCGCCATCAAGGATCTGATCCCCCGGTTCCAGACCATGAAGGGCAAATCCGTTCTGCGCAAGGCGGGCTGGGATACCCACGGCCTGCCGGTGGAGCTGGAAGTGGAAAAGAAGCTGGGGCTGGACGGCAAACCCCAGATCGAGCAGTACGGCATCGAGCCCTTTATCCAGGAATGCAAGCAATCCGTCTGGAAATATCTGCACGAATGGGAAGAAATGAGCGACCGCGTGGGCTACTGGGTGGATATGGAGCATCCCTACGTCACCTACCACGATGACTACATCGAATCCGAATGGTGGAGCCTGAAAACCATCTGGGAAAAGGGCCTGCTGTATAAGGGCCACAAAATCGTGCCCTATTGCCCCCGCTGCGGCACCGCGCTGAGCAGCCATGAGGTGGCCCAGGGCTACAAGGCCGTGAAGGAATATTCCGCCTTCGCCAAATTCAAGGTGAAAAACGCCGAAAAGCTCACCTATATCCTGGCCTGGACCACCACCCCCTGGACGCTGCCCAGCAACGTGGCCCTGTGCGTGAACGCCCATGAGGAATACTGCGAATTTGAATTAAACGGCGAACGCAATATCATGGCCAAGGCGCTGATCCCCTCCGTTTTCAGCCAGGACGATCAAAAGGCCATGGAAATGCTGCGCGTGTTCCCCGGCGCATCCCTGGAGGGCACGGAATACGAGCCGCTGTTTCCCCTGGAAAATCCGCCCCGGGAAAAGGCCTGGTATGTGGTGTGCGACGATTACGTCACGCTGACGGACGGCACGGGCGTGGTGCATATCGCCCCAGCCTTCGGCGAGGACGACGCCCGGGTAGGCCGCAAATATGGTCTTCCCTTCGTGCAGCTGGTGGACACCCAGGGCCGCTTTGTAGCGGGCACCAAATGGGCGGGAACCTTCGTGAAGGAAACCGATCAGCCCATCATGCAGGAATTGAAGGAGCGGGGCCAGCTGCTTAAAAAAATGCTCTATGAGCATGAATATCCCTTCTGCTGGCGCTGCGATACGCCGCTGCTCTATTACGCCCGCCCCACCTGGTTTATCAAAATGACCGCCCTGCGCGATCGCCTGGTGGCCAATAACCGCAGCATCAATTGGTATCCCGATAACATTAAGGAAGGCCGCATGGGCAATTTCCTTGAAAACGTGGTGGATTGGGGCCTGAGCCGCGAGCGCTATTGGGGCACGCCGCTGCCCATCTGGCAGTGCGAGGAAGGCCACACCCATGTGATCGGCAGCCGGAAGGAACTGAACGATATGGCCATCGGGCCGGTGAATCTGCCCGAGCTGCACCGGCCCTATATCGACCAGGTGGAGATCAAATGCCCCCACTGCGGCAAGCCCATGCGCCGGGTGAAGGAGGTTATCGACTGCTGGTACGATTCCGGCTCCATGCCCTTCGCGCAGTGGCACTATCCCTTTGAAAACAAGGAGCAGTTCGAAAAGCGCTTCCCCGCCAATTTCATCTCCGAGGCCATCGACCAGACCCGCGGCTGGTTCTACACCCTGCAGGCCATTTCCGCCCTGCTGTTCGATCAGGCCCCCTTCCAGAACTGCGTGGTGCTGGGCCATGTGCAGGATAAGGACGGCCGCAAAATGAGCAAGCACCTGGGCAACGTTATCAGCCCCGCCGAAGTGCTGGAAAAGCAGGGCGCGGACGCGGTGCGCTGGTTCTTCTACGCCTCCTCCGCCCCCTGGCTGCCCTGCCGCTTCTCCGCTGACGCGCTCAACGACGCGCCCAGGCGCTTTATCTCTACCCTCTGGAACACCTATTGCTTCTATGTTCTCTATGCGGATATCGATCAATTCGATCCCACCCGCCACGATCTGAAGGCCTGCCAGCTTTCGCTGATGGATCGCTGGGTGCTCAGCCGGATGAACACCCTCATCAAGGAAGTGGACGATGATCTGACCAACTACCGCATCACCGAATCCACCCGTAAGATCAGCGATTTTACCGACGAGTTGTCCAACTGGTATGTGCGCCTGGGCCGCGATCGCTTCTGGGGCAAGGGCATGGCCGCCGATAAGGAAGCCGCGTTCATGACGCTCTACACCGTGCTTTCCAGCCTGGTGAAGGTGCTGGCCCCCTATCTGCCCTTCCTCACGGAAAGCATCTATCAGAACATCGTGCGCACGGTGGATCCCTCCGCCCCCGAATCCGTGCATCTGTGCGATTTCCCCGCCTGCGATGAAAGCATGGTGGATTCCGAAATCGAACGCCAGATGGCGGCGGTGGAAAACGTGGTGCAGCTGGGCCGCGCCTGCCGCAACCTGTCCAATATGAAGGTGCGCCAGCCCCTGAGCATGCTCTATGTCTGCGGCGCGGATTTCGGCGAGGCGTATAAGGGCCTGGTGGAGGATGAATTGAATGTGAAGAACGTGCAGTTCATCAAGGATGCGGGCGAATTCGTCAATTACGATCTCAAGCCCAATTTCCTCACCCTTAAGGCCCGTTACGGCCGCTTCCTGGGCCGGATGCGGGGCGAAATGCAAAAGCTGAACGGCGGCGAGGTGGCGGCGGCCTTTGAGCGCGGCGAAACCGTGACGCTGCGGATGGACGATACCGACGTGGTGCTGCACAAAGAGGACGTGCTCATGGAGGCCGTGAAAAAAGCGGGCTTCACCTCCCAGGTGGACGGCAAGCTGACCGTGGTGCTGGATACCGCCCTCACCCCCGCGCTGATCGCCGAGGGCTATGCCCGGGAAGTGGTGAGCAAGCTGCAATCCATGCGCAAGGACGCGGGCTTCGACGTGACCGACCGCATCGCCGTCACCTGCCAGGGCGACGCGGAGTTGGAAAGCGCCCTGAAGGAATATCAGGCCATGATCGAAAAGGGCGTGCTGGCGGAAAGCGTGGCCTTCGGCCCCGCCCCGGCGGACGCCTTCGCCCAGGAATGGGATATTAACGGCAAAGCCGCAAAGCTGAGCGTGAAACGCATGCAGGGCTGAGGATGAGCGTATTATAAATGCGAGGGGAACCGTTCTGGCGAGCGCCGCCCTTAGAGGCGGCTGAGGGCGAGCAATTCTTGAATTGCCGCCCGAAACCCGCGCTTCCGCTTTAGCGGAGGAACGCGGGGCGACTCCTCCAAAGAACGTTTCCCCCGCATTATATATATACAGAAAATATATACACAAAAAAGACACCGGCGCAAAGGCCCGGCCTTGACGGCGGCGGGAAAAGAGATATAATAAAAAAGAGGCGCATCCTCGTCCTCTGCATGCCATGTGCAGAGGACTTTTTTAGAAGAATGCAGGCGGAGATAAACGGCGCTTCGAAAAGCGAGGAAGATGCAGGATGAAAGAATTAATGCTTGGCAATGCCGCCGTGGCCCGGGGGGCCTACGAGGCGGGGGTGCGGGTGGTTTCCTCCTATCCCGGCACGCCCAGCACCGAAATCACCGAAAGCATGACGCAGTATCCGGAGCCCTATCTGGAATGGGCCCCCAATGAAAAGGTGGCGGCGGAGGTGGCCATCGGCGCTTCCATCGCAGGGGCCCGGGCCATGAGCTGCTGCAAGCATGTGGGGCTGAATGTGATGGCCGATCCTGTGTTCACCGTCAGCTATATCGGCGTGAACGGCGGCCTGGTTTTCTGCGTGGCCGATGATCCGGGCATGCATTCCTCCCAGAATGAGCAGGATTCCCGGCATTACGCCAAGGCCTCCAAAGCCGCCATGCTGGAGCCCGCCGATTCCCAGGAATGCAAGGATTTCACCCGCCAGGCCTTCGCCCTGAGCGAGGAATTCGACGCGCCCTTTTTTCTGCGTCTTACCACCCGCATTTCCCATTCTCAGAGCCTGGTGGCTCTGGGCCAGCGGGAAGAGCTTCCCCTGCGCCCCTATGAAAAGAACATCGCCAAAAATGTGATGATGCCCGCCAACGCCATCAAGCGCCACGCTGCTGTGGAGGAGCGGGCGAAAAAGCTCGCCGCCTTCGCGGAAGCCACGCCCCTGAACCGGGTGGAGGATCACGGCGCGAAAATCGGCGTAATCGCCGCAGGGATCTCTTATCAATACGCCCGGGAGGCCCTGGGCAACCGGGTAAATTATTTAAAACTGGGCATGGTTTACCCCCTGCCGGAGCAGAAAATCCGCGATTTCGCGGCGAAATGTGAAAAGATCTTTGTTATCGAGCAACTGGATCCCTTTATCGAGGAGCATTGCCGTGCGCTGGGCGTGGCGGTTACGGGCAAGGAGGCCTTTAGCCTGCTGGGCGAATACACCCCCGCCATGATCGGCCGGGCGGTGCTGGGCATAGCGCCGCCTGAAAGCGCGGCGACGCCCCAGGGGCTGCCCGGGCGGCCCCCCGTCATGTGCGCCGGCTGCCCCCACCGGGGAACCTTCTATGTGCTCAAAAAACTGGGGCTCACCGTGTCCGGCGATATCGGCTGCTACACCCTGGGGGCCGTGCCGCCCCTTTCCGCAGTGGACACCTGCGTCTGCATGGGCGCGTCTGTCAGCGCCGCGCTGGGCATGGCCAAGGCCCGGGGGCCCGAATTCAATAAAAAGCTGGTGTCCGTTATCGGGGACAGCACCTTCATCCATTCCGGCATTACGGGCCTGATCGACATCGTATACAATCAGGGGGCCAACACCGTAATCATTCTGGATAATTCCATCACCGGCATGACCGGCCATCAGGATAACCCCACCACAGGCAAAACCATTCGCGGCGAGAGCACCCGGCAGGTGGATTTGGCGCTGCTGTGCCGCGCCGTGGGCGTGGAGCACGTTCAGGTGGTGGATCCCTTCGATGTGAAGGCCCTGGAAGCGGCGGTTCGGCAGGAAACCGCCCGGGAAGAGCCCTCGGTGATTATCGCCCAGCGCCCCTGCGCGCTGCTCAAGCGGGTGAAATACACGGGGCTGTGCCGGGTGACGGAGCGCTGCCGGGGCTGCAAGGCCTGCATGAAGCTGGGCTGCCCCGCCCTTTCCCTGCGGGAGGGAAAAATCTGCGTGGACGCCAACCAATGCAACGGCTGCGGCCTGTGCGTGAATGTGTGCCCCTTTGGCGCCATTGAAAAGGAGGAGCGGGCATGACGGAAAAAAGCATTCTCATCGTGGGCGTGGGCGGCCAGGGCACGCTGTTTTCCAGCCGCATTCTGGGCCGCGCGGCCATTCGGGCGGGACACGACGTGAAAGTGAGCGAGGTGCACGGCATGAGCCAGCGGGGCGGCAGCGTGGTCACCTATGTGAAATACGGGGATCAGATCGCCTCTCCCATTATCGGCCTGGGCGAAGCGGATGTGATTCTGGCCTTTGAGCTGCTGGAGGCCTACCGTGCCCTGCCCTATCTGAAAAAGAGCGGAAAAATCATCGTGAACACCCAGCGGTTGAACCCCATGCCCGTTATCACCGGCGCGGCGGAATATCCCGGAGATATTCTGGAAAAGCTGCGCCAGGCGGCGGACGTTTCCGCCCTGGACGCGCTGGCCCTGGCCCAGGAGGCTGGCAGCCCCAAGGCGGCCAATGTGGCGCTGATCGGCGTGATGGCCCGGGAAACCGCCCTGGAAAAGCAGCTTTGGCTGGATACCCTCCAGGAAACCGTGCCCGAAAAATTTCTGGAAATCAATCTCCGCGCTTTTGAGCTGGGCTATCAGGCCTGAAATATTCCCCGCAATAATATTTTGAAGGATGGAGAAACGAAAGCGTATGGCATATCATCAGCAAGCCTTGGAATGCATGCCAAGGGAAGAATTAAAGGCGCTGCAAAGCCAGCGGCTGTGCGCGCAGGTGCGCCGGATGTACGAGCGGGTGGAATGCTTCCGCAAGCGGATGGAGGAAAAGGGCCTCACACCCCAGGATATCCATGGCGTGGAGGATCTGAGCAAGCTGCCTTTCTCCTATAAAAAGGACCTGCGGGATTATTACCCCTACGGCCTGTTCGCCGAGCCGCTGGAAAACATCCGCCGGGTGCACGCCTCCTCCGGCACCACGGGCAAGCGCATCGTGGTGGGCTATACGGAAAACGATCTGCGCATG
Organism: uncultured Clostridia bacterium; assembly: GCA_934667105.1. GTDB lineage: Bacteria > Bacillota > Clostridia > Christensenellales > Aristaeellaceae > RUG563. The sequence goes on along the minus strand of CAKULG010000004.1, from coordinate 142,544 downwards.
TGGGCGGATTGCGTGGCGCGCATGTTCCGGGCCATCGGCGTGGGCGAAAAGGACGTCGTGCAGGTTTCCTTCGGCTTCGGCCTGTTCACCGGCGGCTTTGGCGCGGAGGCGGGGGCGGAGCGCGTGGGCGCCACGGTGATTCCCATTTCCTCGGGCAACACCGCCATGCAGATTCAAACCATGATCGATTTCCAGGCCACCGTGCTCTGCTGCACCCCCTCCTATGCCCTGTATCTGGCGGAGGAAATCGAGCGGCTGGGCCTGAAGGATCAATTGCGCCTCAAGGCGGGCATATTCGGCGCGGAGCCCTGGACGGAAAGCATGCGCCGGGAAATCGAGCAGAAGCTGGGCATTCGGGCCTATGACATTTACGGCCTGTCCGAGGTACTGGGCCCCGGCGTATCCTATGAATGCGAATGCCAGGCGGGAATGCACATCTGCGAGGATCATTTCATCGCGGAAATTATCGACCCGGATACCGGAAGCGTGCTGCCCGAGGGAAGCACGGGCGAATTGGTGTTCACCAGCCTCACCAAGGAGGGCTTTCCCATTATCCGCTATCGCACCCGGGACATCTGCTCCCTCAATTACGCGCCCTGCCCCTGCGGCCGCACCCATCTGCGCATGAACAAGCCCTCCGGCCGCAGCGACGATATGCTGATTATCCGGGGCGTGAACGTGTTCCCCTCCCAGATTGAGGAGGTGCTGCTGAAGGTCAGCGGCGGGAAGATCACCCCCAATTACCAGATCGTGGTGGACCGCGTCAGCAATAACGACACCTTCGATGTGAACGTGGAAATGAGCGAGCAACTCTTCTCCGACGATATTAAATCCATCGAGCGGATTGAAAAGGAAATCACCGCCGATCTGCGCTCCATGCTGGGCATCGGCGCGAAGGTGCATCTGGTGAACCCCAAATCCATTGAGCGCAGCGAGGGCAAGGCCAAGCGCGTGATCGACAGGAGGCGGCTGTAAGCATGATTATCAAGCAATTATCCGTATTTCTGGAAAATAAAAGGGGACGGCTGGCGGCGGTGATGCGCACGTTGGCGGATCACGGCATCGACGTGAGCGCCCTTTCCCTGGCCGATACCACCGATTTCGGCGTGCTGCGCCTGATCGTCAACCGGCCGGAGGAGGGCAAGCGCGCGCTTCAGGAAAGCGGCGTGACGGTGAAAATAACCGATATGGTGGCCGTGGTGATGGAGGACGCCCCCGGCGGGGCGGCGGCGGCCATTTCCCTGCTGGCGGAGCACGATATTCCCATCGAATATATGTATGCCTGCGTAGGCCGGGTCAGTGGAAAAGCGCTGATGGTGGCCCGGGTGGAGGAGCCGGAGCGCGCGGAGGCGCTGCTGCGGGCGCACCAGGCCACAGTGCTCTCCCCTGATGAAATCTATCGCATCGGCTGAAAAGGAGGAATGCGAAATGGAATTTCAGGAATCCGATCGGATGCGCCGGGTGCGCGGCTCCGCCATTCGGGAAATTCTTAAGGTTTCGGGCAAGCCCGGGGTGATCTCCCTGGCGGGGGGCAATCCCGCGCCGGAGCTGTTTCCCAATGAGGAACTGGCCGCCATCGCGGCGGATCTGCTGAAAAACCAGCCCGTTCTTTCCCTGCAATACGGCGTGACGGAGGGCTACACCCCCCTGCGGGAGGCCATCCGGGAGCGGCTGCAAAAAGTGGAGGGCATTCAATGCCCGGAGGATGATATTCTGGTGGTTTCGGGCGCGCAGCAGGGCATTGATCTGTGCGCCAAGGTGCTGCTCAACGAAGGCGACGTTGTCATCGTGGAGGAGCCCAGCTTCGTGGGCGCGCTGAACGCCTTCCGCGCCTACAACGCCCAGCTGGCAGGCGTGAAAATGGATGCGGACGGCATGAACCTAACCGATCTGGAACGGGTGATCGCCGAAAATCCCCGGGCCAAGATGATCTACACCATCCCCTCCTTCCAGAACCCCATGGGCTGCACCATGCCCCTGGAAAAACGCCGGGCGCTTTACGCCCTGGCCAAGGCGCATCATCTTTTCATCCTGGAGGATAACCCCTACGGCGATCTCACCTTCACCGGCCAGAAAACGCCTACCCTCAAATCCATGGATACGGAGGGGCTGGTGCTCTACAGCGGCTCTTTCTCCAAAATTCTGGCCCCCGGCCTGCGCATCGGCTTCCTTTGCGCCCCCCGGGCGCTGGCCCAGCGGGTGGTGGTGGCCAAGCAGGCGGCGGATGTGCACACCGCCATGCTGCCCCAGCTGCTGGCTTATGAATTCATGCGCCGCTTTGATCTGGACGCGCTGATTGAGAAAATGCGCCTGAATTACGCCCATAAGTGCGGCGTGATGCTGGACGCTATCGCGCGTTATTTCCCCAAGGATATATTCTACACCCGCCCCGGCGGCGGCCTGTTTATCTGGTGCGATCTGGGCCACGGGGTGGATACGCTGCCCCTGTCCCAGCTCTGCGCGGAAAAAAAGGTGGTGTATGTGCCGGGCAACACCTTTATGACCGACCCGGACAAGCCCTCCAGCGCCCTGCGCCTGAATTATTCCACCATGGACGACGCGCGCATTCAGGAGGGCATTGAGCGGCTGGGTCAGGTATTCTGCGAGGCCCTGCGATGAGCGCCCGGGAAATGCGCCGCGTTCAGGATTCCCTTTCCCAGCAGGTGCATGTGCTCACCATGGCGGATATCAACGGCGTGCAGCGCCTCTTTGGCGGCCGGCTCATGAGCTGGATCGACGAGGTGAGCGTGGTGGTGGCCCGCAGGCATTCGGGCCGCAACGTGACCACCGTGCTCATCGACAAGCTGGAATTCAAGGCCGCCGCCCATGCCAACGACGTGGTAGTGGTGGAAGGAAAGGTCACCTATGCGGGCACCAGCTCCATGGAGGTCAGCGTGCGCACCTATCTGGAGCTGCTCAGCGGCGAGGAAATTCTGATTAACAACGCCCGGCTGGTGATGGTGGCCCTGGATGACGACGAACGCCCCTGCCCCGTGCCCGGCCTGCTTCTGGAAACGGAGGAGGAGCGCGTCGCCTTTGAAAAGGGCGCGGCCCGGGCCCGGGCCCGCAAGGAAAAAGCGGCGAGGAAAAGGGAATAAAAAAAGAATTCTGGGGCTGCGAAAAAACACATTTTGTTTTCGTTTTTTCACAGCCCCGCAAATCTTTTTTTCCAAATTCATGCAACAATCCGGGCGCCTCCCGTGTTATATCAGTGAACACACCGCGAGGAGGAAAACACCCATGAAGCATTTGAAGCGCGCGTTGATTTTGCTGCTTTTGCTGGCCCTGCTGCCCCTTGGCGGCCTGGCCGAAGAACCCAACGATTCTTCCTATCAGGCCGTTGTGGCCAACCCCCGGGTGGGGGACCGGCTGAACCTGCGGGCCCAGCCCGACCAGAAAAGCGACACCCTGGGGCGCTTTTACAGCGGCACCCCCGTCCTTGTTCTGGAAGAAAGGGGCGAATGGGCCCTGGTGCGCATCGGCAAGCTGGAGGGCTACATGCTGCTGGAATACCTGATGCCGAAAAACCGCAATTACGGCGCGCCGGAGCTATTCTACACCGCGCAGACCAAAACCGCCAGCACGCGGCTGCTGGCCAGCCCGGACAGCAACGGAAAGGTGACGGGGGTGGTCACGGGCAAGGTGGAGCTTCTGGGGGATTCGGGGGACGACTGGCGCTATGTTCACGCCCTGGAGGGCGACGTATACGGCTTTGTGCGCACCAGCCGCCTGACCAATCACCAGGTGCATATTCCCTTTGCCTATCTCACGGGGGCGGACGCCGTGACCGTCTATGCGGACAAGGAATGCAAAAAAGCGCTGGGCAGCTATTACGCCGGCGTGCGGGTGGAAGTGACCGATTTATCCCGCAGCGGCAATTGGGCGGAAATTTATATTCACAGCCAGAACGGTGATGAAATCACCCGGGACGCGCTTGCCGGAGACGTGCTGGAGGGCTATGTGCCCCTGGAAAGCCTGCTGGTGTTCACGCAGCGGTGGCAGGTGATCTCCAAGGCCCGGACGGCCGTGGCGCTGAAGGATTTCACGCTGAAAAGCGATACGAACCACATCGTCATCAAAAAGGGCGCGCCGCTGACGGTTCTGGGAACCACGGAAAAGGGATACCACGTCTGGTATAGGGGCGCCCCCTCGTTTGCCGCCTTTGCGGATAAATCGCTGCTGCAAATCACTCAGCAGGGCGCCACCCGCTACGGCCCCGAATGTCAGGGCTATTTGCTGATGGATCAAAGCGTGGACAGCGATGGATGGGATGATGGGCGCGAAACGTGGATCGTCCCCGGCCAGGTGGCGGGGGAAAACACCTATTCCCGCACGCTGCAATGGCTGGGCGGCTCTTTGGAAGGGTATTACGCCGCCCGCTTTGGAAGCGATTGCTTCTATGTAAACGAAGCGGATGTGACGCGCCTGGTGCTGCGGGAGGATCTGTGGGCCCAGGGCGCGGCCCTGACCGCCGGGGAACATGTGGCCTCCGCTGCGGAGGAGGGGCTGTGGGTGCTGCGCGTTCCGGCGGGGAAAAGCGCTCTGCTGACGCTGGAAAACGCGGCTTGGAAGCTGAACGACCGCTTCAGCATCGATGCGGCGGACGCGGTGGAATACACCGTCTTTATCCCCCGGGAAACGCAGATCACCCTGACGGGCGAGGGCGCGCTGACCCCTGTTTCCGGCCCGGAGCAGCTGCGGGTGGTCACCGAAATGCATCCTGAGGAGCCCATCCCCGAGGGCGTTCCGCTCTTTTCCGGCACGGGCCGCTTCTTCGTGCCCGATCAATTGGCCAATGACGATTGCTGGTATTTTTACCGCATTACGCCCCTGGCGGGCAGCGCGGAAAGCTGGTTGACCTTCTCCTCCCTGAACCCCGGGGAGAACGACGGGGATCCTTTCCGTCTGGACAGCGAAACCCCTGAATACTATACCAACATTTACCTGGGGGCGGGCTACTTCCTGGAGCTGCACAACTGCGTGCTGGAGCTGACCTACGGCAACGGTTAATGTTAAAATGATGTGCCTTTTCATCTATATTTAACATTCAAATCATGCGCTGTGCACGACAGAAAATCGCCATGGCCGTCCCGGTTTAAAATCGTTCTTTTTACAAATTTATTTCAAATTATTTCAAAAATGCTGTACTTGCGCCCTCCGGTTATGCTATAATAGGAGGGCGTATTTTTTGTGTACAAAAAAGCGCCTGAGAAAGGACGAACGCGCATGGATGAAACGTTGATTCTTGCGTCCGGCTCTCCGCGCCGCAGAGAACTGGTTGGCTATATGGGCGTCCCCTTCGAGGTCATCGTGGCGGACGCGGAGGAAATCAAGCAGGGCGGCCCCCGGGAGCTGGTGATGGAAAACGCGCGGCGGAAAGCCGCGGCGGTGGCGGCGCCGCATCCCGGACGCTTGGTGCTGGGGGCGGATACCATCGTGTATCTGCAGGGCCGGGTACTGGGCAAGCCCCGGGACGAGCAGGAGGCGGAACGCATGCTTTCCATGCTTTCCGGCGAATGGCACACGGTTTATACCGGCGTATGCGTAATGCGGGACGGCTATGCCGACGTGCAGGCGGAGGAATCCCGGGTGCTCTTTTCCGCCCTAGACGCGGAAACCATTCGCCGCTACGTCCGCACAGGCGAGCCCATGGATAAGGCGGGGGCCTACGCCCTGCAGGGCCGGGGCGGCATGTTTGTGGAAAAAATCGATGGAAGCTATTCCAATGTAATCGGCCTGCCCATGGCGCTGACGCGGAAAATGCTGGCGGCGGCGGGGCTGAAGAATATCTAAGAGAAACGGATGGATGAGAATACATGGCCATCATTGCACCGGATATCGGCATTGACCTGGGCACGGCCAACACGCAGGTATATGTGAAGAAAAAGGGCATCGTAATCGACGAGCCCTCTCTCCTGGTGGTGGATCGCGGCGGGCGGCACGCCATCCGCGCCATCGGCGAAGAAGCCCGGGTGCTGCTGGGACGCACCTCGGGGGACGTCACCTCCGTCCGGCCCCTGTCGGACGGCATGATCCGCGATTTTGATATGACGCAGTACATGCTGCAATATTTCGTCCGCAAGGCCATCGGCGCTTCCCGGCTGGTGAAGCCCCGGGCGGTTATCACCATCCCCTGCCGCGTCACGCCCATTGAGCGGCGGGCGGTGCGCAAGGCGGCGGTATACGCCGGCGTGCGGGACGGGCAATTGCACCTGGTGGAAAAGCCCTTCGCCGCGGCGGTGGGCTCCGGCCTGCCGGTTTTCGAGCCCATTGGCTCCATGGTGGTGGATATCGGCGGGGGCACGGCGGAAGCCGCGGTTATCAGCCTGGGGGGCATCGTGGCCGCCAAATCCATCCGCATCGGCGGCGTGAAAATGGACGAAGCGATTATCGCCTATGTGAAGCGCGAATTTAACATGCTCATCGGCGATCGCACGGCCGAGGATGTGAAAATCACCCTGGGGGCCGCTCTGCCGCTGAAGGAAGAGCGCCGCGTGCTGGTGCGGGGACGGGATATGATTACCAATCTGCCCCAGACGGCGGAATTGACCTCCACCCAGGTATACGAAGCGCTTAAAGCCCCCTGCCAGGCCATTCTTTCCGCCATTCAGGAGGTGCTGGAGCGCACTCCGCCCGAGCTGGCGGGGGATGTGCTGCGTTCCGGCATTCATCTCACCGGCGGCGGGGCTCAGCTTTTCGGCCTGGATCAGTATATCGCCTCTGAATTGGATATTCCGGTGCTGCTGGCCCGGGATCCCATGAACTGCGCCGCCCTGGGGGCGGGGCACCTGGCGGATAATATCGAATTGCTGCACCGCATTGGAAAATCCAGTTTCCTGCGGGAGGAAGGCGAGGAGTAAAAAAAGCTATGGCACGAAACCAGGACAGGCAATTTTCCGAAAGCGACAGCCTGCGCGCCCTGGATCTGGGCGGGCGGGATGAGAATACCGCGCCCCGGGAGCTTCCCCGGGGAGACGAGCCGGAGCAGCCCGCCCCCGCTCGCCGGGAAGGGCGTGAAAAGCGCCCCGCGCCGCCCCCGGAGGCCGATCCGGCCACGATAGCCGATCCGGCCACGATAGCCGATCCGGCCCAGACGTCCGATCCGGCCCCGAAAGAGGCGGAAGCGGCCGTCCCGGAGGAAGCGGAAGCGCTGCAGGAGGAAAAGCCGTCCGTCCCCGAGGAAGCGGAAAGCGCCCCCGCCCAGGACGACGCCCAGCGGGAGCGAAACGCCCGCCAGGCCTGGAACCAGGAGGCGCGCCGCGTGGACGGGGAGCACCCCGGCCTGGCCCGGGACGCCTGGGCCGCAGAGGACGCGGCCGCCGGGCGCGGCAAAAAGCAGCCTCCGCAGGGCGCTGAAAAGCCTGAAAAGCGGGGCCGTAAAAAAAAGAAAAAGAAGAAGAAAACCGACGAGCGACAGAGCTTTATCAAAACGCTGGTCATTGTTTGCGTGTGCGCGTTTCTGTTCCTTTCCGTGGCGCTGATGGTGGTTTCCAATTTCGTCAGTTCTCCCCTGCTGGCCCTGCCCCGAAAGGCCGTCACCGCCATTATCACCCCCGTGCAGCGCGTTTTCGCCCAGGTGACGGGCAGTGTGGTGGATTATCTGCGGATGCTGAAAATCCGCGGCAATCTGGAATACGAATACGAGCAGCTATCCCTGAAGCTGGATGAATACGCCAACCAAAGCGCCCAATTGGAGGAGCTGCGCCGCATCAACGAATCGCTCTACGATCAATTGGACGAGCAGCAGCGCAACCGCGATCTCAACCCCCTGGCCGCCACCGTGATCGGCACGGATTCGGGCAATTATTTTTCCACCCTCACGCTGGACGTGGGCTCGGATAGCGGGGTGGAGGCCTATATGGCCGTGGTGGCTCAGGGCGGCCTGGTGGGCGTGACCTACAACGTGGAAAAAAACAAGTGCCAGGTACGTTGTATTATCGACAGCGATTGCACCGTGGCCGCGCTGATTCAATCCACCCGGGATCAGGGCAGCGTGAAGGGCACCCTGGGCATAAACGGCGAGCCCATGTGCCGCATGTATTATCTGCCGGACAACGCCCTCTCCCGCCCGGGGGATATGGTGGTCACTTCGGGCGTGGGCCTGGAATTTCCCAAGGGCATTCCCATCGGCGAGGTGCGGGAAAGCACCCGCGGCATGGAGGATAACAAATCCTATGTGGTACTGGAGCCCATTGTGAATTTCCAACATCTGGAATATGTGACGGTGTATCGCTACAAACCCGCCTATGCCGAGGCGGCCCAGAGCCGTTCCTCCGGTTTTTCCGCCACGCTGGAGCCGCTGTCCACCCCCCGGCCCGTGCCCACCTTCCAGGCGGAGGGCGTGAGCGATTTCATGGCCTTTACCACCCAGACCCCCGCCCCGGGAACGGAGCCCACGGATACTCCCGCCCCCGAGGCCGCGCCGACAGATACCCCCGCCCCCAACGAGGAGCCTACCCCCATTCCCACCGACCGTCCCGAAAACCTGACCTATCGCGCCCCCGAGGATCCGGATGCGACGCAGGAGCCTACCCCGCGCCCCACCTTTACCCCCTCGCCCAGCCCCACGCCCACCATGGATCCCGGGAAGATGACCGTGGAGGATGAAGAGTGAATGAATTCAAGAAAGCCCTGCGGGCGCTGCTGCTGGCCCTGCTGGCCTATCTGGTGCAGGCCTGCGTGATGGAATACCTGACGGTTTCCGGCGTAACCGGCAGCGTGCTTTTCGCCGTGCTGGCTATTATCACCGTTTCCTATGGCAAAAAGTACGCTTTCTGCGCTTCCTGCATCATCGGCATGTGCATGGAAAGCATGCTTTCCCAGGTGCAGGCGCTGTATGTGGTGGCTTACCCCGTTATCACCATGATTTGCGCCCAGTTTTTCGCCGATATGAGCGATCGTCAGCGGGAGCGCCGCCGAATGCTCCGGCAGGGCCGCGGCCACGGCGGCCGCGAGGGCGATCTGCCCGCCCTGCTGCGCATTCCCCTGTGCGCGGGGCTGATGGATCTGCTGCTGAATATCGTGCTGTGCGCGTATATGTATCTAATCGGCGTGGAGCTGAGCTTTCTGCATGCGGCCCGCGCCCTGATCTCCCTGATTTATACCATCGGGCTGGCCGCGGCGCTGATGATCCCCGCCCGCTATTATCTGGGCATGTATCCCAAGCGTCGGCCGCAGCGCGCGCAAGGAGGCGATAAAGCGTGACCGATTCCCAGGACAAAAAGCAATTAAAGCATAAAAAAGATACGCGGATCAACACCCGCTTTATCGTATTTGCCGCGGCGGTGCTGGCAATGTTCAGCGTGCTGATTTACGGCCTGTTTAATCTGCAAATCGTGCAGAACGAGGTATACGCCTCCAAGGTGGAAAATCGAAATATCAAAACCCTCACCATCCGCGGCACCCGGGGCATGATTACCGACGTGAATTCCGTGGTGCTGGCCCGCAGCGAGAAGATTTATAACGTCACCTTCTACCGCGAAAACAAGGATTGGGATTATCCCACACGCATGCTGCTGGAGGCCATCGATATTATCGAAAGCTACGGGAACACCCTCTCCGTCTCCGCCCCCCTGCGGCGCAATGCGGAAACGGGCGAATGGGAATTCAATTTCGGCGACGGCATTTCCGAAAGCGCCTGGAACACGCGGAAGACTTATTTCTACAGCAACAACTACATCGGCAGCCAGAAAAACTATCCCACCGCCAAGGATTGCTTCGACGTGCTGCGCAAGGCCTACGGCTTCACCGCCCTGAAGGACGGCACATACTTGCTGCAATTGGATGAAAACGGCAATTCCGTGGTGCCCGATTACAAATTCTCCAGCAGCAAGCCCGTTGTGGAAACCTATACGCTGGATGAAGAAACGGTGCTGAAAATTTTCGCCATCAACACCACCATGCAGGATAACGCCTACAACTCCGTCCCCATCGCTATTGCGGAGGACGTGCCCTACGAGGCGGTGAGCGAAATCGAGGGGCGCAGCATGTCCATGCCCTGGGTGGGCGTGGCCATTGGCGAAAAGCGCGTATACCCCAAGGGCTCCCTGGCCGCCAATATCATCGGCTATACCGGAAAAATTCAAAATGAAGCGTACTATAAAAGCGATCTGAAGCCCGCTGGCTACGCCCTGAACGATTATATCGGCCAATCGGGCATTGAATTCAGCATGGAAAACTGGCTCACCGCCTGCATTAACGAGCGCCAGGGCCAGCGCATTGTGGAAAGCTCCCCCAACGGCCAGATCACCCGCGAGCTTTCCTACACCGCCCCCAAGGACGGCAACACCGTAAAGCTCAGCATCAACGCCGAATATCAGGCTGCGGCAGAGCGCTTTATCCAATCTAACGTGGAGGAAACCCGCAAAGATCAGGAAAAGCAGATGGCCAACTCCAAATGGCTGGAAACCAATAAAGAGAAAATCTCCAGCCGCGATTGGGAAAAATACCCCCTCAAGCTGGCCACCACCGGCGTGCTGCTGGTGATGGACGTGCGCACGGGCAAAATGCTGGCCATGGCGCAATATCCCAATTACGATCTGAACGCCATGGTGGCGGGGGGCGAGGCCGCCGCCGAAATCGTGCGGGACGAGCGCGGCCTGCTGCTGAATTACGCCGTGCAGACCCGCGCCGAGCCCGGCTCCATTTTCAAGATGGTTACGGGCCTGGCGGCTCTGACCAACGGCGAGCTCACCCCCACCGAGGAAATCAGCGACGGCGGCCGCTTCATGGATTTCACCAATAACCGCGAGGACGCGCCTAAATGCTGGACAAATTATCCATCCCAGCATCAGAACCAGACCATCGTGGAGGGCCTGACCAACTCCTGCAACTATTTCTTCTACACCCTGGCTTCCCGCCTTTACGGCGACGACGGCACCGAGCGGCTGTATAAATACGCCGCGCAGATGGGCCTGACCACCAAGACGGGCATTGATCTGCCCTCCGAGGCCCGCTCCATCGTGGGGAACCAGACCAATCTTTACGACCAAACCGTCAGCCTTGACGAGCAAATGACCAGCACCCCCATCATCGTCGCCAACGTAATCAAAAAGCATCTAATCAATTACGGCGCCAGCTACGGCATTCAATACGATAATGAACGCCTGGATCGCTGCATCAAGCTGCTGATGGATATGGCGGTGAACACGGGCTCGGACTACTGGGTATCCAGCGCCCGCCCGATTTTCATGACCGAGCTGAACATGACCCGCACCATGGTCATGCAGGCCGCCCTGATGCGCGATTTGTGGACCTACCTAAACACCATTAAATGGGGCGGCAGCCAGGAGGTTCAGATGGGCGTGGGCCAATCCATCACCCTGCTCACCCCCATCGCGGTTGTGCGCTATGTCGGCTCCCTCACCAGCGAAGCCAAGGTCTGGAACCCGCAGATTATCGATTCCATCGTATCGCCCGACGGCGAGGTGCTCTCCCAGCGGGAGGCCACGGTGTTCAACGTGCTGGAAAGCGCCAAGCCCTACATGTCCTACATTCTGGAAGGGATGCGCGGCGTGGTGGACGACGGCGGTACTGCGAAAACCTTCTTTAGAAGCTGGAAATACGACGCCAACGAGGTGATGGCCGGTAAAACGGGAACCTCCCAGGTGGCTATCGGCGGCATCAAGCTGGATCTGGAAAACAACTCCTGGTTCGTCGCCCTCTGCCCCAACGACGAGCCCGAAATCGCGGTGGTCTGCTTTATCCCCAACGGCTATTCCGGCTCCCGCGCCACCCGCGCCGTCCGCGATTTCATCGGCTATTATCTGGATGAAAAGGCGAAAACCGCCGAGGATATTACTCTGCCCGGCGGCAACAGCCTGGCCCCCTGACGGAAGGAGAAAACGATGGCACGCATATTTGTGCTGATGTCCGGCAAGGGCGGCGTGGGGAAAAGCACGCTGTCCTCCTCCCTGGCGGTGCATTACGCCCGCAAGGGCCTGAAAACAACGCTGCTGGACGGCGATATCGGCCTGCGCTGCGCCGATCTGATGCTGGGCCTTCAGGACCGGGTGGTTTTCGATCTGGGCGATCTGCTGGAAAATCATTGCGCCCCCGAAAAGGCGCTGGTTTCCCCCGCCGCCCTGCCCCGGCTTTCCCTGCTGGCCGCGCCGCAGCTGCTGCGCCCCTCGGATATCAAGGAAAAGGATTTTCTCCGGGTGGTGAAGCGCCTCTCCGACCGGCAGGATATTCTGCTCATCGACGCGCCCGCCGGCATTGGTCGGGGGCTCAAAAACCTGCTGGGCACGGCGGGAAAATCCATCCTGGTGGCCACACCGGACGACGTGTCCGTCCGGGATGCGGAGCGGCTGGCCGCGCTGCTGGCCGAGCGGGGAGAAATGCACCCTGGAATCATTTTCAACCGTGTGAACCGCCGCCTGATACGCCGGGGCGAAATGACGCCCCCCGCCGCCCTGGCCGCGGCGCTGGATCTGCCGCTGATGGGCGTGCTGCCCGAATCCCCCGAAATTTACCGCGCGCTGCTTTCGCATAAAACCGCGCTGGATTGCGGCGATAAGCAAGTGGCCCAGGCCATTGAGAATATCGCCGCCCGGCTGCTGGGGGCGGATGTGCCCTTGCCCAACGACGCGCCCCGCGCGTTTCTTCGCTTTTTCAGGAAAGGAGGCGATCCCGTATGATGAACGAAACCCGCCGCCGCTCTCAGGCGCACTTTGATTGGCCGCTGTTGGTGGCCGTTTACGCCCTGGCCGCCCTGGGCATTCTGTGCATCACCATGGCCACCTACGATGCGTCGGTCAACGGCGATCAGCCGCTGCTGAACAAAATTCTCAGCTCGCGCTCGGGCATGTGGCAATCCATCTTCCTGATGGTATCCCCTGTGGTCATCGGCGTAATCATGGCCATTCCAACGGAAATTTATAAGGCCCGGGCCCGGCTGGCCTATATGGCGGTGCTGGGGCTGCTGGTGGTCACGCTGGTGGCGGGCCAGGTTTCCAACGGCCTGAAGGGCTGGCTGAAATCCACCATTCTGGGCCGCTCCATTCAGCCCTGCGAATTCGCCAAGCTGGGCGTGCTGCTGATGCTGGCCCGGCAATTATCCCGCAGTGAAAAGCCCATGGGCAATATGAAGGAATTTTTCCGGGTGCTCGTCGGCGTGGGAATTCCCTCGGCGGTGGTGCTGCTTCAGGGTGAAACAGGCTCGGTGCTGGTGATTCTGTTCATGTTCCTGGTGATGATCTATTTCGCCGGGGTGGATCTGCGCATCATTCTGGGCATAGCCGCCGTGGGCGCGGTGGGCATCGGCGTGGTGGTGGCCTACGGCCTGATGGCCGACGACCCGGATTACCGTATTCTGCGCCTGCTGGCCTTCCTGGATCCCAGCAAATACTTCCAGACGGGCGGTTATCAGCTGCTGCGCTGCCAGGAGGTTATCGGCCGGGGCGGCATGACGGGCATCGGCACCTTTGTGGAGGGCTCCTGCACGTCGCTGGGCTATGTGCCCGAAAGCTCCACCGACGCAATTTTCACCGTGGTGGCCGAATCCTTCGGCTTTGTGGGCTGCGTCGCTGTGCTGCTGGTGTATCTGTTCATCATCGTGCGCATGCTGTATCTGGCGCGCTTCACCAATGATAAATTCGGCCAGCTGGTGATTATCGGCGTGATGGCCATGCTGCTATTTCACATCTTTGAAAACGTGGCCATGGATATTGGCTATATGCCCATCACCGGCATCCCGCTGCCCTTTGTCAGCTATGGCGGCTCCAATTTCATCACCAACGTCGCGGGCGTGGCCCTGGTGCTGAATGTGACCCGGGGCCGCTCCGCCGCCGCCATGCTCACCGTGCCGCTGCCCCGGATCAACAGCGGCCGCCGCACGGCCAAGGGCTGAAGCATTTTCTCCCCCGGCGGGCGATTATCTGCGCCCAGCGCTTGACAGGCTTCCGCCTCGCGTGCTATAATGCGTGCATCGGCTGTGAAGGAGAACAACCCCTCATCCATCGCGCCCCGCAAGAGAAGAACGGCCATCGGCTGGAAGCCGTTCGGGAAACGAGAGGGCATTCGCTCCGGAGCCGCGGCACCAAAAACCGGCGCGCCTGGATGCGCCCGGCGGTAAGCGCCGCCGTTCGCCCGCGTTAGGGGCGCAAGGAGGGCAATGCAAGGGGCATTGCTGAATTGGGTGGTACCGCGTGAGCAACTTCACGCCCCATGGAATGAACGCCATGGGGCGTTTTTGATTGGGAGGAATGATTGATGGATATCCGGGAAAACCTGGCCCAGATCAGCGAGGAATTGCGCAACGAATTGGCCCAGACCAACGCTATGCCGCCGCTGGAGGCGCTGCGGGTGCGGGTGCTGGGCAAGAAGGGCAGCCTGACCGCCCTGCTGCGGGGCATGGGGCAATTGAGCCCCGAGGAGCGGCCCAAGGCGGGCCAACTGATTAACGACGCGCGGGAGCGGCTGACCCGGCTGCTGGATGAAAAGCAGCGGGAGCTGGCCGCCCGGGAAAAGGAGGCGCGCCTGGCAAAGGAAGCCATCGATGTGACCGAGCCCCGGGATCTGCCCCTCATGGGTGCGGAGCATCCCATTCAACTGGTGCTGGACGAGGTGCTTTCCTGCTTTGAGGGCTTGGGCTACGAGGTGGTGGAAGGCCCCGAGGTGGAGTTGGATCACTACAACTTCGAATTGCTGAACCTGCCCAAGAATCACCCCGCCCGGGACGCGCAGGATACCTTCTATATCGACGATAACATCATGCTGCGCACCCACACCTCCCCCGTGCAGGCGCGCACCATGCTCACGCATAAGCCCCCCATCCGCATTGTGTGCCCCGGCCGGGTGTTCCGGGCCGACGAGGTGGACGCCACCCACAGCCCCGTTTTCCACCAGATCGAGGGCCTGGTCATCGATAAGGACGTCACCATGGGCGATCTGAAGGGCACGCTGGATACCTTCGCCAAGAAGCTCTATGGCGAGGATATCGAGGTGCGCTTCCGCCCCTCCTTCTTCCCCTTCACCGAGCCCTCCGCCGAGGTGGACCTGACCTGCTTCAATTGCCACGGCAAGGGCTGCAAGGTGTGCAAGGGCACGGGCTGGATCGAGGTGCTGGGCTGCGGCATGGTGAATCCCAAGGTGCTGGAGCTATGCGGCATTGATTCCAAGGTGTATTCCGGCTTTGCCTTTGGCATCGGCCTGGAGCGCATCACCATGCTGCGCTACGGCATTAAGGATATGCGCCTGCTTTACGAGGGCGATCTGCGCTTCCTCAAGCAGTTCCGATAAGGCGAAAAAGGCCTATTACGCTTTGAACAGGCTGCGGGAAGCGCCGATGGGGCGGGCGAAGCGCCCCCTGCTTCCCCAGGACGGGAGGAAATAAAATGAAAGTATCCATGAATTGGCTGAAGCGGTATGCGGATATTCCCATGACCGCCGCGGAATATGAAAGCCGCATGATTATGACGGGCACCGGCGTGGAGGGCACGGAATATCTGGGCGATGCGCTGGAAAACGTGGTGGTAGGCCGGGTGCTCACCTGCGCCGCCCATGAAAACAGCGATCATCTCCACGTCTGCACGGTGGATGTGGGCGAGGGCGAGCCGCTGCAAATCGTCTGCGGCGCGCCCAATGTGAAGGAGGGCCTGCTGGTGCCCGTGGCCAAGATCGGGGCCCGGCTGCCCGGCGGCGTCGTGATTAAAAAAGGCAAGCTGCGGGGCGTGGAAAGCTGCGGCATGCTCTGCTCCGGTCCGGAAATGGGCGTTCCGGTAGAGCTGTACCCCTCCGTGGGCGACGCGGGGCTGCTGATCTTCCAGGAGGATTACCCCCTGGGCACGGATGTGCGCAAGATTTTCGGCCTGGACGACACCGTTATCGATTTTGAAATTCTGGCCAACCGGCCCGATTGCCTCAGCGTCTGGGGCGTGGCCCGGGAAACCGCCGCCGCCATGGGAACGGCGCTGAACCTGCCGGAAATCCATGTGCAGGAAGCGGGCGGCGATATTCATAATTACGCCCGGGTGGATGTGGAGGAAAGCGAACTGTGCCCCCGGTACGCCGCCCGAGTGATCCGCAATGTGCGCGTCGCCCCCTCCCCCGCCTGGATGCGCCAGTATCTCCATGCGGCGGGCATGCGCTCAATTAACAACGTGGTGGATATCACCAATTTCATCATGCTGGAAACGGGCCATCCCATGCACGCCTTTGATTTGAGCAAGGTGCGGGGCGGCCACATCATCGTGCGCCGGGCGCGCCCGGGCGAAAGCCTCACCACCCTGGACGGCAAAAAATACGATCTGCCCGAATCCGCGCTGATGATCTGCGACGAGCAGGGCCCCACCGGCCTGGCGGGCATCATGGGCGGCGAGGAAAGCGAAATCACCGAGGAAACCCATGATATCCTCTTTGAATGCGCCGCTTTCGACCGCGCCTCCATCCGCGTCACCTCCCGCGCCCTGGGCATCCGCACGGAAGCCTCCGGCCATTTCGAGCGGGGCGTTTCCCCCGCCACGGTCATGGAAGCGCTGAACCGCGCCTGCCAGATGGTGAATGAATTGGACGCGGGGGACGTGGTGTCCGGCGTGATTGATCTGTATCCCGCCCCCATCACCCCCGCCACGCTCACCGTTTCCTGCCGCCGCATTGCCAGCCGCGCAGGCGTGGAAATCGCGCCGGAGGAAATGACCCGCATTCTGGAAAAGCTGCAATTCACCGTGACGCGCAACGGCGATGAAATGACCGTCACCGCCCCCGCCTTCCGCCAGGATATCGAGCAGGAAGCGGATATCTGCGAGGAAGTACTGCGTTATGCGGGCTACGACCGCATCCCCATCACCCATCTGCGGGGCGAAAATCCCCGGGGCGGGCTGAATGAAAAGGCCCTGCGCCAGCGGGAACTGCGCCGGGAGTTGACGGGCATGGGCTTCTATGAAAGCATGACTTTCTCCTTCATTTCTCAAAAATCCATTGAAATGCTGGGCCTGCCCCAGGACGACCCCCGGAACAAGCCGCTGATGGTTCGCAACCCCCTGGGCGAGGATACCGCCTGCATGCGCACCACACTGCTGTGCGGCCTGCTGAAAACGCTGTCCACCAATATCAAGAACGGCAATGAAAACGGCCGTCTTTATGAAATGGGCACGATTTACGACGCTAACCACCGCACGGCGGAGGGCCTGCCCATGGAAAGCCCGGCACTGGCGCTGGGCATGTATGGCGACGCGGATTTCTACGCCCTGCGGGGCGTGATCGAGGCGCTGTGCGTCCGGGCGGGGGTGGCGTATCGCATCGCCTCCTGCGAGGAAAGCTATCTGCATCCCGGCCGCCGGGCCGCGCTGCTGGCGGGAGACGAGGTGCTGGCCGTGCTGGGCGAAGTGCATCCCGATGCGGCGGAGCGCTTTGATCTTTCCGGCCGGGTGTATGTGGCCCAGGTGAATCTGCCCGTCTTCTTCACCCACAGCACGCCCATGGGTACAGTGAAATCCATCGCCCGTTTCCCCGCCGTCACCCGCGATCTGGCGCTGGTAATGCCCGAAGGGCAGCAGGTGGGCCCGCTGATGGAGGCGCTGCGCGCCGGCTGCGGCCCCATGCTGGAGGATATCCGTATGTTCGATGTGTTCCGGGGCGCGCAGATCGGCCTGGGGAATAAATCCGTGGCCTTCTCCCTCACCTTCCGCGCGGCTGATCACACCCTGACCGTGGAGGAAATCACCCGGCTGACCGACAAGGCGCTGAAAATCAGCAAGGAGAAATTCGGCGCACTGCTTCGCGCCTGAGGGTGAAAAGAATGTAAATTGCAGGGAGGCAGTCTTGGAAAACCCAAGACTGCCTCCCGCATTTATACAGTTTTTCGGCTTATTGATAGCGAACCGTGCCGCCTTCCAGCTCGGCCTGATCGATCACGCCGTTTTCCAGGGCGTTGCGCTTCAACTCCTCATAGATACCGCCGAAGGTGATTTCCCGATAGGGGCCCACAAACAGGATTTCCAGAATGCCGCAGGTGAAGGCAGAGAGAAGCTCCCAGCCCAGGAAGCTCAGCGCCGCCACGAACAAATCCATCTTATAGCCGTTAGTCATGCGGATGGAAAGCCGCAGCGCGTCCTTGGTCCCAACCTCCGGGCAATCCGCCAGAATATAGGGGGCCATGGAATAGGCCAGCGCCTTTACTACGCCGGGAATGAAAAACAGCATGCTCCACAGCGCCGTCCAGAGCCCGCTCCACAAATAGCCGCCCAGCTTGCGGGGATAATTATCGAACATGGAGCCAAACCAATCGCTTACCGTGCGGTTTTCGCCATGGTATACCGCCGTGAAGAAGCCGTTTCCAGCGATAATCACAACCGGCATCAGCAGCAGCGCGCCCACGCCTGCCGTAATCGCACCCACCGCGCTGCCTACAATCACGGTTAACAGATACACGCCGATGCAGTTGCCCCGGTTCTCCGCCAGGCGTCCCTTGGCTGCCAGCTTAATTTCTTCCCTTGTTTTCATCATAAATAGTCTTCTTCCCTCATTATTGGGCCGCATTTTCGCCGCCCGTTTTTTTTTATTGTTTTGCAAGCGCTTGGGCCAATTCTTCCATGCTGTGGAAACGGAGCGCGGCGGGATAATCGGCGTAGAAATCCTCGGGATCAAACAGCGCGCCGTCCATGCCCGCGTTTTTCCCGGCCTCCAGGTCAATATCCCGGTCGCCGATCATCAGGCATTCCGCCCGGTTCAGCCCGTTCTTCTGCACCAGATAATTCAGCGCGTCGGGCGCGGGCTTGGAGGGAAAATGATTCTGGCTGGTGACGCCGTCGGCGAACAAGCCGTCCAGCCCCTCCCGACGCAGAGCGTCCCAGGCGGCGTTATCCCGATGGGTGTAAAGATAATTCCGCCCCCCCAGGGCCACGATTTTCGCCAGGGCCTCTCCCGTTCCGGGATAGGGCATCATGCTCTCGGGCCCTTCCTCATCCGCGTGGCGGCGATAGGCGGCGAAATAGGTATCCCAATCAAAGCCCCGGGGCGCGGCGTAAAGCTCCCAGGCGTAGAAAATAGAACGCTTCACCGCCCGGTACAGCACGTCGTATTCCAGCGTCACGCCCAGATCCGCCATGGCCTTTTCGTTGGCCCGCGTCACCCGGCCGTAGGTATCGTACAGCGTGCCGTCAAAATCCCAGAAAAAATGCCTGTATTTCACGCCTTTTCTTCCTTCTGCTCCTCGGGCAGCTCGCTGGTGCAATGGGGGCAGCGGGTGGCCTTTTCATCCACAGGCTGGCAGCAGAAGGGGCACAGCCGCGGCGCGGGCGCAGGGGCGGCCTCGGGCTTTTTATGCAGCTTGGTAACCAGCTTGACAAAGAAGAAAATGCAGCCTGCGATCAGCAGGAAATCAATCACGGTCTGGATGAAATTTCCATAATTCAGCGTGGCGATGCCCGCCGCCGTGGCCTCGTCGATGGTGTTGATGGTCTGCCCCTCCGCGGGGGCGCCCAGCAGGATGAACAAACTGGAAACGTTCAGCCCGCCCGTCAGCAGCGAAAGCACCGGCATGAACAGATCGTTCACCAGGGAGGTGACGATTTTACTGAACGCGCCGCCCACCATCACGCCAACCGCCATATCGATCACATTGCCCTTGAGCGCAAATTTCTTGAATTCTTCCATCAGTTTTTTCATTTTTTCCAATCTCCCTTCAGCTTCTGTGCCGCCCACATCAGGGCATACGGCGCTCTCTTATTATAGCACGCCGCCCGGGCGAAAGCAATCGATTCTTCGCAAAAAAGGGGGAAAAAGGGCGATGAACGGCTTTCTATAGTAATGTATAAATTCGTTCCGAACGCAACATTGTAAAGGTCAAAACCACATTATACATCTTGCATAATTTTCGCCGAAAAAGTGTGTACAGCATTGCGGCTTGCATTTTTTCTAAAAACTGCTATACTATTATCGTGCGAAGGAAAGATGCCTTCGCGAAAATCCGGGGAAGCGATTCCCCATGACTGTGGGGCCGGGCCCCGCAAAAAAGGAGAGGTTCAGTATGATTATCCATATCCATGTTAATTCCATGAAGGACGCCGAGCATTTGAGCAGCATTTGCAAGGACTATCCCAATGAGCTTTTCCTGCGTTCGGAGAAATTCTGCATCGATCCCAAATCCACCCTGGGCATTCTGGCCATGATGTATTCCGCGCGGGATACCATGTATCTGGACACCGGCGATCTGGGCGATCGGGAACTGCCGAAATTCCTCAAGGCCGTCGATTCCTATATCGTGAAGGACGAGGAATAATCCGCAGGGCGGCTCGCCCGTCCACAAAAGATGATTCGCCCTTTCGGGCGTTGACATAAAGGAGGCAGCCAAAAGGCGTTTTCCTCCGCAAAAGCGGCGCATCTTTCATGCGTCGGTAAGAAAACAGGCGGCGTTCAGCGGGTAAGCGAATGCCGTCTGTTTTTGTTTCGATAAGGTTTAGAAAATGCTTGAAAAAAATCGCTTCTATGTGCCATAATGAAGGTATACGAACGAAGCATGAATGGAGGAGAAGCCGCTGGAAAAAATGATGATCCGCAGTTTTTCGAAAATTGATTGCCGCCTGTGAATCATTATTTTCCCTATAAGGATAATTAAAATGAAAACCATCCTGCTCATCAGACATTCCGAGCCCATAAAGGATCGATCCCTGCCCACCGCGCAGCTTCCGCTTTCAGCGCATGGAATCATTAAGGCTCAGGCCTTGTTTTCGCGCAGCATTTTCCGCGATGTGCGCGCGGTTTACAGCTCGCCCTATCAGCGGGCGTACAGCACCGCCCGCATATTGCGCCGGTGTGTACGCATCGACGACCGGCTTCGAGAACGCGATCTTGGCAATTCAGAAACGCTGAACGCGGAATTCTGGGCGCGTCAGTATGCAGATCACGATTACAAAAATACCGGCGGCGAATCGCTGAATGATACCCGGGAAAGAATGACCCTCGCTATGCATGAAATTCTTTCGGCGACGCCGGAGGAAAACGCCGCCGCCGTGGTTTCTCACGCCGCCGCCATTTGCGCTTATCTTCTGAATTGGTGCGCCGTTGAAGTTATCGACGAACAGACGAAAAAAAGAAAAATTGAGCATAACGGGTTCGTTGTGCTCAATGGGAAAATCGAAACGCCCAGCGCGTTTATTCTTCATTTTGAAAAGGGGGCTTTGCGCAAAATCCGCTTCCTGGATACGGAGTAAAAGTGCCGGAGCCAGCATGCCCTGAGACGCTGTGGAAAAAGCGCTTATCGCATTTTCCCTGGTGAAAAGCAGCCTTTCTCCTGGTGCGCGGAGAAGCAAGCCGGTTTCTTGCCTCTCCCTTTTTATACGATTTTTGGGAAAGGGAGCCTCCCGCTCCCATACCTTCGGCGAAGGAAGGGAGAGGAAGGCCCCATGCGCCGCAGCGCTTACTGAACCGCTTCGGAATAGCCGATGCCCAGCAGCTCGTTTTGCTTGCGATTGGTAATATCGCCGTAGTTGCCGCTCTTATTCACCTGCTTGCCCATGAAAATCATGGTGGAGGTTGCGCCGCCGTCCAGATTAATGGCAACCTGACAGCCCAGCTCGGCCATCTTCTCCCCCATCCACACGCAGGATTCGCCCTTGCTTTCCGCGATGCGGGATTCCACCATCAGGCAGATGTAATGCCCAGGCTCCACCATGCCAAAGCCCGTGCGGGGATTGGGGGTGTTGCCGAATTCCTTGGAGCGGGGGGATACCTGACCGTTTTCCACCAGGATGGGGCCAAAGGAGAGGGTGTCCGTCGCACCAGAATCCAGCAACGCCTGGCCGGTGATTTCCCCGCCCTTGAACACCTTCACATTCCCATCGGGATACAGCGCCATGGTATCCAGGGGCGGATACACGGTGGAATTCGCCTTGCGTGGCACATCATAGAAAATTTCCCCATCCCGAATCACGGTGCCGATGGGATAAGTATATTTTTCCTCGGCCTGACGGGTGACGCGATAGATGAAATAATCGGAATTGATGGCGAACACCAAATGGTTCTGCCGGGCGATTTTATCCGCAAGCTCCAGGGTGTAGATGTTCTTATATTTTTCCCGGTTAAAGGGAACCAGATCGAAAAGCGTGCCGCTGTCCCGGGTATACACCTGGGCCTCATACCAGCGCAGGGGCTGTTTTTTGCTATTTGTGCCCGTGCGGCGGGTGATTTCGATGCGCAGGGTTTGGGATGCGTACAGCCATAGCCCCGCTTCCTCATCCTGAAGCACAAATTCCTTTTCGCCCTCCGGCAGGAAGCCCGCTTCCGTCAGGGCGGGAAAACGCGCGTTAATGCCCGCAGGGTTCGCGGCGGCGGTAAAAACGCCGTCCGCCGATACGGGCGCGGCGGTGGGCTGGGCCGCGGAGGGCATATCCGCCTCGGGGGCGGGCGTTTCAGCGGGCGCTTCCGTCAGGGCGGGGGCCGCTTCCCCGGCGGACAGTCGGATGGGATCCTCCATCGTGCCGCTGCCTGAAAGCGTTTCCAGCTGCGAGAGCGCCACATAAATCGCGGGGCGCACGCCGTTATAGGCCTTATCCACCGCCAGGCGGCCCGTCTTGCCCTCGTCCATAACGCGGCGCTGCTGCAGGGGGTTATCGGTGGAGCGGGTGCGCAGCCACCACGGGCTGTATTGGCGGCCCTTCACCCTGTACACCGTCAGCTGCGCGCCCTTATCCGCCTGGGCGCGCTTGGCCCAGGCAGTGCTTTCGCTCTGGCGCAGGGCGTTGGAGGAAAAGCCCAGGGCCGCGTCCTTGGATTCATCGCCGCTGAGCAGCGTCACCAGCGCCTGATCCTCCGTGCGGCAAAGCAGGGCCTGCTGCTCGGCGGCGGAAAACGCATCGTTTTTAAAGGTATCGTTCAGATACGCGTACAGGTCGGAGCCTTCCCAGCCCGCGTAATGCGCCGCGTCGGAATCCACTGCCGCAGCGAACAGAATATATTCGGAAAGCAAAAACGCCTCGCCGTTTTCCGCCCGCAGCACGCGCCAGAGGATGGGCTGGCGGCCGCCGTCCGCGTCGGTGGGATACGCGCCGAAGGAAACGTATTGATACCTCGTCGTTTTGCTATACCCCTTTAATGTCTCTCCATCCGCCAGGGCCGGCAGCGCGCCGGTGAGCGCCAGGGCCAGAATCATCGCAAAGCAGCAAAGCCTTTTGTTCATAAGCATCCCTCGATTTACAAGTTTTCCCCCGCAGAATCTCAAAAGTGATTTTCCTAAACATTATAGCACATTCTCCCAGGCGCGGCAAGAAAAAGCCCCTCGAATTTACATAAAGTAATACGGGGGACCCTCCGAGAAGGCCGATCGGGACCATTCAAATTTCAAATGAATCAGCTTGCTTCTCCGCCGACAATAAATAGATGACGACGCTTACCGGAAAGGGCTTCCCCGCAATGTTCATCGTTTTCTCCCGATCAATCCGCCGAATGCAAAATCTGCATTTCATCGGCGTTTCCCAGGTCGGGATTGCGCTTTAAATACTGGGCGATAGCCTCCCGGGCCAGCGCGTCGCAGCGGTTATTTTCCGGGTGATCGGCATGGCCCTTCACCTTGCGGAAGATGATTTCATGGCCCTTTTTCTGGATGGTCAGCAGCAGCAGCCGCCACAGATCCTGATTTTCCACGGGCTTGCCCTCGCTGGTTTTCCACCCCCGGCGTTGCCAATTTTCCAGCCAGCGCTCATTAAAGGCGTTCACCAAATACGCCGAATCGGAATACACCGTCACCCGGCAGCGAGTTTTCAGCTTGCCCAGCGCGCTGATGACCGCGAACACCTCCATGCGGTTGTTGGTGGTCTGGGGCATACTGCCGCTGATTTCCAATTCGTGCTGGCCATAGCGCAGAATCGCCGCCCAGCCCCCCGGCCCCGGATTGCCGGAGCACGCGCCGTCGGTGAAAATATCCACGGCCTTCAAGGCTTCGCTCATGCTGAAAAACGCCTCCGTTTCGCTTGTATCGCTTGATTTTCCGCTTGCGGCGTTTTTCGCCGCGCTTCCCTTTTTTTCCGTCCTGTGGTACAATAATTTCGCTGGATACGGGCGAAAGCCGCGTGGGCTTCCCCGTGAAAAGAGCATTTTATCCCTGAAAGGAGCCGCTTTTCATGCGTATCGCAGAACTGCCCCAGGCGCAATACGAGGGCTACGAGCTTGTTTTTTCCTACACCTGCCGGGCGTACTACGACGTGCGCATGCGCGCGACGGAAAACATTTTCTCCGTGGAGTTGGTGCGCACCCCCTGCGCCCCGACGCATAAGGAATTTACAGACAAGCTTTTCGCCCCGCATTGGGATGATCCCCGAGCCTTCGGCCTGTGGGACGGACCCCGGCTGCTGGCCGTGATGGAGGTTACGCCGGAAAAATGGAACGGCCGTCTGCGCGTCACCAATCTTTGCGTGCAGGAGGGCTTTCGCCGCCGGGGATACGGCACGCTGCTGATGACCAAGGCCAAAGAAATCGCCCGGGCGGGACGTTACCGCGCCCTGATTCTGGAAACACAAAGCTGCAATTGCGCCGCCGTCTCCTTTTATCTTTCCCAGGGGCTTACGCTTATGGGCTTTAACGCCTGCGAATATTCCAACGAGGATATCGCCAAGCACGAGGTGCGGCTGGAGATGGGGTGCCTTTTATAAAAGGCGATTCCGCATAAATAATACATTAGGGGCGGCTTACAGCTTTAGCTTGCCGCCCTTTTTTCCGCCGCCCAGCACCGCGCCGGACAGAATATCCGAAGAATAGGCGAAGCTGTTGCGCTCCTTTTCCTGGAAAGCGCGAAGGGCGTATTTCACCATTTCATCGATCAATTGATCGTAGGGTAGGCCCGTCTCCGCCCAAAGATAATAGGCCAGGGAGCCGGGAATGGTGTTGATTTCGGTAATGTAATAATGATCGCTGTGGCGATCCAGCATATAATCGATGCGCACCACGCCCTTGCAATCCATCGCGTCGAAAATATCCAGCGAGAGGGCCTGGAGCGCCTGGGTAAGCTCCTCTCCGATAGGGGCGGGCACAATGCGCTTCAGGCTGGCCATGCCCTTGCTGCCCGTGCTGCCCGCCAAATATTTTTCCGCGAAATCCAGAAAGCCCGTGCCCGCGTTGGGCATTTCCAGCACGGAAGCCCGGCGTTCGCCGTCGAAGCCCAACACGGAGCAATTCACCTCGATGGGCTTATCCAGCCCCTGCTCCACCAGCACCCGGCGATCATAGGAAAAGGCCAGTTGAAGCGCCTCCCGCAGCTTATCCCGGCCGTCCGCCCGGCTGACCCCGATGGAGGAGCCCAGGCAGGCGGGCTTGACGAAAACGGGATAGGGCAGCGATTTTTCCACCTGATCCAGCGCCGCGTCCGCATTCCTTTCCCATTGGGCGCGGGTGAGGGCGCAGTCGGGCAGCACGGGATAACCCATGCCCCGGAAAAAGCGCTTCATGGTAATTTTATCCATGCCCACGGCGGAGCCCGTGATACCAGTGGAGGCGTAGGGGATGTTCGCCAGCTCCAGCAGCCCCTGAACGGAGCCGTCCTCCCCATGCAAGCCGTGCATCACCGGAATGACGCAATCCAGCCGGGCAACCACTTCCTCCCGGCCGCCGCCCAGCAGGCCCCGGGGCGGCGCGTAATGCAGCAGCGCGCCCGAGCCCGCCGTCAGATCCAGATGCACGGGAATCAGGCCCTTTGCAAAGGGATCAAAGGGGGTGTAGGTTTTCATATCCAGCAGGGGTTCGCCGGTGAACCATTCCCCCTTCTGGCTGATATACACGGGAATCACATCGTATTTTTCCCGGTTCACATTGCGCATCAATTGCACTGCGCTGATGATGGCTACCTCGTGCTCGCAGGTGCGGCTGCCGAATAACACGCCCAGCTGCATTTTGCTCATTGCCGTTTCCTCCTGTCAGCCCTCGCTGTAATGATCGGGCAGATCGTTTTCATACAGAACCACGTCTCCCTGGCGGAGGTTTTCCCGGTTAAAGCGCACGGCCTCCTCCAGCGAATCCAGCGTGTGAACGCTTTCCGGGGGAAAGCCCGCGTCCGCCAGGCCCCGGGCGATGGACGCGGTGTGCTTTCTGCCGATCAGCAGCGCCACATCCGCCCGGCCCGCCATATAGCGGCCAAATTCGTAATTATATTTTTCTTCCTCCGCGCCCAGCTCCACCATACCGGGGGTGACGATAATGCGCCGCCCCGCAAAGGAGCCCAGCACATCCAGCGCCGCCCGGCTGGAACGGGGGTTGGTGTTGAACGCATCGTCGATGACGGTAACGCCCCCCGCCGATTGCAGCAATTGCAGCCGGTGCTCCACCGGCTTGAGGGAGGCCACGCCCCGGGCGATTTGCTCCCGGCTGAGGCCCAGGCGCTTGGCCACCGCCGCCGCCATGACGATATTCTTGATATTGTGCGCGCCCAGCAGCCGCGTTTCGCAAGGGATAGGCTCCCAGCCCTTCAGGCAAAGGGAAAAATGGCTTCCCGCCGGGGACACGCCCACATGCTCCGCCCAGGCGTCCCCCTGGGCGCTGCCGGTGAGCAGCTTATCCTTTTCTGTTTTCTCATAAAGCGCCGTCACGATGGCCCCGTCGTCCTGGAACACGGCCAGGCCGTCGGGAGGCAGCGCGTCCACCAGCTCATACTTGGTATCGCGAATGCGCTCCAGGGTTTTGAAGGTGTCCAGGTGCTGGGGGCCCACGGCGGTCAGCAGCCCGATCTGGGGATGCACCAGGCGGCACAGCTCCTTAATTTCACCCACATGCCGCGCGCCCATTTCCCCGATAAACACCTGGTGAGAGGGGGTCAGGCGCTGGCGGATAATGCGGGTCACGCCCATGGGCGTGTTAAAGGAGGCGGGGGTGGCCAGCACGTTGTATTTCTGGGAAAGAATCTGCGCCAGGATGAATTTCACGGAGGTTTTTCCATAGCTGCCGGTGATACCGATGCGAATGAGGCGGTCGTTTTGCAGCAGCTTCCTTTCCGCATCGTGGAAATACAGAAAGAAAATCAATTTTTCCACCGGCAGCGCCAGCAACGCGGCCGGCGCCAGCAATGCGGGCAGCAGCAGCGGGAACGCCCAGGCCGCCGCGCCGATAAAGGCCCCCGCGCGCTCCGCCGGATTGCCCAACAGCGCCTGCGCCGCCCACAGCAGCCCCAGCAGCGCCGCCGTCAGCGCGCCGTACAGCCGCTTCACCCGGGCGGTGGGGGCGAATTTCTTTTTTTCCGCCTTGCCCAGGCCGCGCCGGCGAATCAGCCACCCGGCGGGAGGATACAGCGCCGCCGCGCCCAGAGCCGCCCAGGGGGAAGGATTCCCCCCGGCGCATATCAGCGCGTACAGCCCGAAAATACCCAAATACATCCCCGTCAGGAAAAGCGCGTCCAGCGTCACCTGCTTTTTCTGGCGAAGCAGCGTTTTTCGATAGCCGTGGAATTGATAGCTTTCCAATTGGAAATAATGCGCCAGCCTGCGGACAGCCGTCAAAAGGCTGGCCGTGATCGCCAGCATGGGAAGCCATGAGAAAAGCAGCGCGCGCATGCCGCCTCTCCTTTCATTTCAAAAATGCCCGCACCACCGCCGCGAACCGCGGCCACTGGCGCAGATAGGCGAAATGATCGTCCTGTTCGAAAATCACCAGCCCCGCGTCCGGGATTTCCTTTTCCATAATTCGGCCCATCCAAAGCGGGGTGGCAGTATCGTTTTCTCCCCAGACCAGCAGCGTGGGGGCCTGAATCTGCTTCAGGCAGGGGCGAAGATCCTGGGAGATCACCTTCACGAAGGTCTTTCGCATTTCGGGATCCAGCGCCCGGTAATCCGCCGAGCCGTATTTCTGCCGCAGCTTTTCCAGGGCGCGGCCCGCCAGGGGCCCGGCCAGAGGCAGGCAGCTGAGGCGTTCCAGCGCTTTTTTCCTGCGCTGGTAGGCGGCGCTTTTCTTTTTCTGCGCCGCCGTCTGCTCCTCCCGCAGCCCGGCGCACCCCGTCAGCACCATTTGCTCCACCATTTCGGGCCAATGTGAAGCGATATACAGCGCCACCCGCCCGCCGAAGGAATGGGCGATGATCGCGCAGGGGGGCAGCCCCAGCCGCAGCATCATTTCCCGGATGCAGGCGGCGTATTCCGGCACGCCCCAGGGCTCGGGCGGGCGGCCCGATTTGCCGTGGCCCGGAAAATCCACCATCGTCACCCGGTAATCCCGGGATAGCTCCCGGCCCAGCAGGGCGAAATGTTCCGTGGAGCAGCCCCAGCCGTGCAAAAGGAGGATTTTCCGGCCCGCGTTTCCCATCTGCTCATAATACAGCTTCACGTTGCCCGCCGTCATTTCCATGATCGCTTCCTCCTTTTGCTTGCATTGCTAGTATATGTGTTTTTTTCATGCGCCATGCGGAAAAGGCCGCTTTTCAACCCGCGGGCGGAATGCGCCAGATATACCGGCATTTCTGGGCCGCCCCCGCGCACAGGGCGCGGTATTCCGGGGGCACCGGGGCGATACGTTCCAGCACGCAGCCCAGGCGCAGGCAGGTTTTCCGGGAGGGGATATTTTCCACGTTGGTGGTAATCACAACGCTTTCCAGCCGCAGCCTTTGCAGCAGCGGCAGCATCAGGCGGCAGGCCCGGGCGGCGTAGCCGTGGCCCCGGTGCTCCGCCTCGATGCGATAGCCGATGTGCCCCAGATAATACAGCGCAGGGCTCTCCCCCAGGCGCAGGCTCACATAGCCCAAATAATCCCGGGTTTTCGCCCGATAGATATAGAAGGTGTAGCCGTCGTCAATGCCGCACTCCGGATCGCTCACATCCTCGTTGGAAAGGGTGAGATCAATCTCGCCGTCGGAAAACATGGGCTTGCGGGAAAAAAGGCGCAAAAGCATAGCGATTTCTCATTCCTCTCGGTCCTTCCTTAGGGGGAAGGCGCGCCTATTTTACCATAGATTGCGTCTTAAAACAACGCATTTACGAATTCTTTCGCATCGAAGGCCTGCAAATCGTCGATGCCCTCGCCCACGCCGATATACCACACCGGCACGTTCAGCTCCCGCCGGATGGCGATGGCCACGCCGCCCTTGGCGGTTCCGTCCAGCTTGGTGAGGATAATGCCGCCGATTTCCGCCGCTTCTTTAAATTGCTTGGCCTGCTGAATGCCGTTCTGGCCCGTCGTCGCATCCAGCACCAGCATGCAGCGCATTTCCGCTTCTGGATATTCCCGATCGATAATCCGGCGCATTTTGGAAAGCTCGTCCATTAGATTTTTCTTATTATGCAGCCGGCCCGCGGTATCCACGATCAGCAAATCGGTTTTCCGGGCCTTGGCCGCCTGCACCGCGTCGTACACCACGGCGGCAGGGTCGCTGCCCTCCTGATGGCGGATGATGGGCACCTTGGCCCGCTCCGCCCAGACGGCCAGTTGCTCGTCCGCGGCGGCGCGGAAGGTATCCGCGGCGGCCAGCATCACGCTGTGGCCGATTTCCTGAAAGCGCAGGGCCAATTTGCCGATGGTGGTGGTTTTGCCCACGCCGTTTACGCCCACCACGAACATCACCATGGGCCATTTCAGCGGCGGGCGGGGAATATTCATTTCCTCAATGATGATCTGCTTGAGGATTTCCCGGCCCTTTTCCGCATCCTGAATATTTTCCGCCTTCACCCGCTGGCGCAGCTTTTCGATAATATCCGTGGTGGCGGCCATGCCCACGTCCGCCAGGATAAGAATATCCGTCAGTTCGTCGTAGAAATCCTCGTCGATCTGGCGGGTATTGCGCACCAGTTCGTCCACTTTATCCGTCAGGCCGCCCCGAGTTTTAGTCAGGCCCTGACGCAGGCGCTGAAAGAATCCCATAGTTCTGCCTCCTTGCTTCCGCGCGCGGGGCGCGGCCTTTTTTATGCTCCTGCAAATATTATTCGTAATCCTGCAAATTCACCGACACCATGCCCGACACGCCCTTTTCCTGCATGGCCACGCCGTAAAGCGCGTCGCAGCGCTCCATGGTGCCCTTGCGGTGGGTGACGACGACAAACTGGGTGGTCTTTTTATATTCGGAAAGATAATCCGCGAAATAGCCGATGTTCGCCTCGTCCAGCGCCGCCTCGATTTCATCCAGAATACAGAAGGGGGTGGGCTTGAGCTTGAGCATGGCGAACAGGATGGCGATGGCCGTCAGGGCGCGCTCGCCGCCTGAGAGCAGGCTCAGCAGCTGCAATTTCTTTCCCGGGGGCTGGGCGATAATCTCAATGCCGCAATTCAGCGCATCCTCCGGGTCGGTCAGGCGCAGTTCCGCCTGGCCGCCGCCGAAAAGCCGGGCGAAGGTCTCCTTGAAATACTCGCCCATCTTGGCAAATTCCACCACGAATTGCTTTTCCATCTGGGAAAGCAGGCGGGTAATCAGCGTTTGCAGGTCCTCCTCCGCCTTGGCAAGATCCTGGCGCTGGGCGGTCAGATCGTCGAAGCGTTCCTTGGTGGCGGCGTATTCCTCGATAGCGCCCACGTTCACCGGCCCCATCTCCCGGATGCGGCCCCGCAGCTGGGCGCTTTCCTTCTCCCCTGCCCCCAGATCGAAGGGCTCGGCGGAACGGTATTCCTCCGCTCCGGCGTAGGTGAGATCGTAGGAATTGAAAATATGGTCGCTCATGACCTTCAGGTCGTTCTCCGCCCTGTCGTGGGCCAGCTCCGTCCGGTGCAGCTTCAGGCTGTCGTCGTCGTAGGCTTTATGCGCTTCTTCCGCCAGACGCAAGCATTCCCGCTGACCGGCGGATTTCTCCTGGCGCTCCATTTCCAGGGCGTCCACCCGGGCCTGACGCTCCGCCAACTCCGTTTCCAGGGCGGCGCAGGCCGCATCCTGGGCCTGGAAGCGCTGCTCCGCCTCTTCCAGGGCCGTTTGCTGGGCCTGGCGCTGATTTTCCAGCCGGGAAAGCTGGGCGGAGAGCCCGGCGCTTTCCTGATCCCGCCGGGCGCGATCCCGGCGCAGGGTATCCAAGGCGTGGGCCAGTTCGGCGTATTTCAGCCGCATCTGCGTCACCAGATCGCGCTGGGCGTCCGCACGTTCCCGGGCTTCCAGCAGCGCTTTTTGCAGCGCCTCGGTTTTTTGATCCATGGCCTCGCGGTCGATGGTTTCGTGCTCGGTCTGCCGCTGGGTGTCGGCCAGATCGCGCTCGATTTCCGCGATGCTCTCCCGCAGCTGCACGGCGGCGGCCTGGGTTTTCTCCAATTGCGCGGCGGCGGCGGTCAGTTCCGCCCGGGCGTTGAAAACGCGCTCCTGCTCCCGGGCCACGGCGATTTCTTCCTGATGCACTCGCTCCAGGGCCTCGTTGCGCAGGCGCTTTAATTCCTCGCGGTCGCCCTGCATCCGCGTCAGTTTTTCCCGCAGGGCGGTCAGTTCCTCCCGCTCCTGGGCCAGCGCGCCGCGCAGTTCCTGCATTTCGCGTTCGCGGCCCAGCAGGCTGACAGCGCTCTTTTGCGCCGTGCCGCCCGTCATGGAGCCGCCGGAGTGCATAACGTCGCCCGCGAGCGTCACCAGCCGGAAGGCGTGCCTGCCCGCGCGCATGATGGGAATGCCGCTGTCCAGATCCCGCGCGATCACCGTGCGGCCCAGCAGGTTTTCCATAATGCCCCGGTATTCGGGGGCGAAGGAGATTAATTCGCTGGCCACGCCCAGGCAGCCGGGCATGGAAAGCAGACGGCGTTCCTCCGCCGTGAGCACCCGGGCCTTCACGCTGGTCATGGGCAGGAAGGTGGCGCGGCCCAGGCGATTATTGCGCAGATAATCGATGAGCCGCTTGGCGGCCTCTTCGTTTTCGGTTACGATATTTTGCAGCGCGCCGCCCAGCACCATATCGATGGCGGTTTCCAATTCTTTGGGCACCTGCATCAGCCGGGCCACCACGCCGCGGACGCTTTTATCCTGTTGGGCGTATTGCAGCGCCCGGCGGACGGATTGATTATAGCCCTCCATTTCCCGGGCCATTTCCTCCATCAGGCGCAGGCGGCTCACATCCGCCTGATACTTGCCGTTGAGCGTCTGGGCCCGCTCGGCGGCCGCCTGGGTTTCCTGGGTGAGGGCGCGAAGACGGCCCTCGGAGGCGGCCGCGTCGTTCTTAAGGGCTTCCAGCCCCTCCCCCACCTGAGCGGCCTGGGCTTCCGCATCCCGCAGGGCGCGGGCCAGTTCGCTCTGCTTTTCGCCGCCCTCCTGCGCCGCCTGCTCGATCTCGGCCAGGCGGTTTTTCATCTGGGCGCAGACGGCTTGCTGCCGTGCCTGCTGATTGCGCGCGTCGGACAGGCGGTTTACCGCCGCCAGGATATCCGCCTTATGCCGATCCAGCAGCGTTTCCTTTTCCTGGGCCCCGGCCAGGAATTCATCCAGCCTGCCCTGCTCCGCGTCCAGCTCCTGCTGGGCCCGCAGCAGCGCGCGGTCGCTTTCCTGGGTATCCTGTTCGCCCTTTTCAAACAGCGCCTGCAATTCTGCCTGCTTCCGCTTAGTTTCTTCCGATTCCTGGGCGATCCGGCGCAAATTTTCCTGGGCGCTTTCTCTTTGGTGGGCGATGCGCTCCCGGGCCGCGCGGCCCTCGTGCAGCGCGTCGTTGCATTGCAGATGCTCCTGCCGCGCCTGGGCCAATTCCTCCTCCAGACGGGAAATAGCCTCCTCCAATTGCTCCCGCTGGCCGTTCAGCTCGTTCAGCCGGGCCTCGTGATGCAGCAGCACGTCCCGCAGCCCCTCCAGCGTCTGATTCAGGGCGGTGATGCGCTCCTTGGCGCGGTCATAGCGGATGAGGAAAATATTGATTTCCAGCGTGCGCAGCCGCTGGGCCAATTCCAGATATTCCTTGGCCACGGCCGCCTGCTTTTCCAGGGGCTCCACCCGGTTGGCCAACTCTTCGAGAATATCGTTCACGCGGCTCAGGTTATCCCGGGTGCGGGCCAGCTTTCGCTCCGCCTCCTCCTTGCGGACGCGGTAGGTCATCACCCCTGCCGCCTCCTCGAACACCTGGCGGCGATCCTCGCTTTTCACGGAAAGAATTTCGTCGATGCGCCCCTGGCCGATCAGGGAATAGCCCTCCCGCCCGATACCGGTATCCCGGAACAGATCCAGAATATCCTTCAAGCGGCAGGCAGTTTTGTTGAGGTAATATTCACTGTCGCCATTGCGGTATACCCGGCGCGTGACCATTACCTCAGCAAAATTGGATTTCAGCGCCCCATCCTCATTATCGAAAACCAGCGACACCTCGCAATAGGAGGCCGCCTTGCGCTTGGCGGTGCCGTTGAAGATAATATCCTCCATTTTCGCGCCGCGCAGCACCCGGGCGCTCTGCTCGCCCAGCACCCAGCGCACCGCGTCGCCAATATTGCTCTTGCCCGAGCCGTTGGGCCCCACGATGCCCGTGATGCCCGAATTAAAGATGATCTCGGTGCGATCGGCAAAGGATTTGAAGCCGTGGATTTCCAGCTTTTTCAGCCGCATACCCGTTTATTCCCCCGCTTGTCTGATAAATTGAAGCGCCTGGCGCGCGGCCTCCTGCTCGGCCCGTTTTTTGCTGGTGCCCGATCCCCGGCCCATTTCCCGGCCCTCGATTTTTGCCGCCGCGGTGAAAACGCGCTCATGGGGCGGGCCGCTTTCGTCAATGGTTTCATAAGTGGGGAAGGGCCTGCCCTGGGCCTGCAAATATTCCTGCAATGCGGATTTGGGATCAGTCTCCCCCTGCTCGGAGCAATCGCCGATCCAGCGCAGCACCATGGCCCGGGCGGCCTCCAGCCCGCCGTCCAGATATACGGCGGCCAGCACGGCCTCAAAGGTATCACACAGCACGCTGGGGTTCTCCCGGCCGCCGGTGGCGGCGCAGCTTTTATCCATCAGCAGCGCGTCCCCCAGGCCGATCTCCCGGGCGCAGCGGGCCAGCTTTTCCTCCCGCACCAGCTTCTGGCGCAGCTGGGTCATAGCCCCCTCCTGCATTTCGGGGTGCATGGCGAAAATTTTCTCGCTCACGCAAAGCTCCAGCACTGCGTCCCCCAAAAATTCCAGCCGCTGATTATGCCGCCCCCCCAGGGAGGGGTGGGTCAGCGCCTGCCGAAGCAGCGCCTGATTCCCAAAGGAATAGCCCAATTTCTGCTCCAGGAATAAAAAATCCGCCATTTTCTTTCCTTCCCCAAACATCAGCGAAGCGCGCTCACTCCCCGTGAGCGCGCCGCCGCGTTTCGCCGCCTTTTATTGCTTCGATTCGATGTAGCGCACCACGTCGCCCACGGTTTTCATGGTGCCGATGGCGGCGTCATCCACCGTCATGTTGAATTGATCCTCCAGATCCATAATCAGCACCATCACGTTGGCGCTGTCCGCCTTCAGGTCCTCCACCAGGCGCTTTTCGGGGGTGATGTCCTTGGGATCCATTTTCAACTGCTTGGCGATCATGTTCGCGACTGTTTCAAATACCATGTTCATTTCCTCCTATTCTGTATGCGGTCGTCCCGGTTATTGGGGGGCTTCCTCCCCCAATTGCCGGGCGATTTGCGCTTCAATGGCCTGAACCAGGCCTTTGCGGGCCATCATGGCGGCCTGGCGCACGGCGCAGGCAATGGCGTGGCTGTTGCTGGAGCCATGGGCCTTGACCACAACGCCCTTCACCCCCAGCAGCGGCGCGCCGCCCACCTCGGTGTAATCCATGGTTTTTTTAATGCGGCGGAAGGCGGACTTTGCAATGAGCGCGCCCAGCTTGCCCCGGGCGTCTGCCATCAGTTCTTTTTTGATGATGCCCATCAGCGTGCCCGCCACGCCCTCCATGAATTTAAGAATCAGATTGCCCGAAAAGCCGTCGGCCACCGCCACATCCGCCAGATCGGCGGTAATATCCCGGCCCTCGATATTGCCCACAAAATGGAAGGGCGCTTTCTCCATCAGGGGGTAGGCCGCCTTGGTCAGGGCGTTGCCCTTTTCCGCCTCCGCCCCGATATTCACCAGCCCCACCCGGGGATTTTCCAGCCCCTGAACGCAGCGCATATACGCCGCGCCCATCACGCCGAACTGGGGCAGATATTGGGGCAGGCAATCCACGTTGGCCCCGCAATCAATCAGGCAGAAATAGCCCTTGCCGTTGGGCAGCAGCGGCGCCAGCGCCGGGCGCTCCACCCCGTCGATGCGGCCCAGGCGGAACATGCCGCCCGCCAGCGTCGCCCCCGTGGAGCCTGCGGAAACAAAGCCGTCCGCCCGTCCCTCGCGCACCGCCAGCATGCCCTGCACCACGGCGGAATTTTTCTTCTGGCGCACCGCCATCACCGGCGCGTCGTGATTGGTGATAATTTCAGGCGCGTCCTCCACCGTCAGGCGGGAGCGCACGTCCTCCGCGTCCGTCAGCAGCGCCTCGATCTGCTCCCGGGGCCCGGCCAGCGTGATTTGCAGCTCCTTATCCGCCCGCAGGGCTTCCAGCGCGCCTTCCACCGTGCACTGGGGCGCGTTATCGCCGCCCATGGCGTCCAGGTAAATGCGGGTCATCCCATCCACTTCCATTTCATGGCTTGCTCAAACGAATTCATTTTATCACAAAGTGAAAAATTTTACAAGTATTCCTCTTTTTCCGGCAAGAAGCGCGAAAATGAGCGGAAAAGCGCCTTTAAAAATCGAACAGGCTCAGCTGCTTTTGCTTATCCTCCCATTTTTCCAGAAATTCAAAAATCTTCCCATTGTCATGGGCCATCCCGGCGGCAGCGCATTTTTCATGAAACAGCCGGGTCAGGGCGGCGCTGTCGGGGCTATCCAGCATATAGCGATCGCCGTAGGCCTGGATATAGCGCGCCTTCATGCCGGGAAACAGGCGATCCAGCTGGGCGTAGAAATACTCCCGGCTTCCCGCCCGCAGCGTCACGCCCATGCCGAAGCAGATCACGCCGTACACCCCCGCCCGGGCGCACAGGTTCAAAATACCCGAAACGTTTTCCGCCGTATCGTTGATAAACGGCAGCAGCGGGCACAGCCACACCACCGTGGGAACGCCCGCCTCCCGCAGGCGCAAAAGGGCCTGAAAGCGTTCCTGCGTCGTGCTGACGCAGGGCTCCAGCTTGCGGCAGAGGGCCTCGTCATAGGTGGTCAGCGTCATCTGCACCACGCACCGGGTGCGCTGGTTAATACGTTGGAGCAAATCTAAATCCCGCAGCACCCGGCTGGATTTGGTCAGCACCGTAGCGCCGAAGCCGTACCGCGCGATGAGTTCCAGCGCCTGCCGGGTATATCCCAGCGTTTCCTCCTGGGGCTGATAGGGATCGCTCATGGAGCCGGTGGCGATCATGCATTTCCGGCGCTTGCGGCGCAGCGCGTCCTCCAGCAGCGTCAGGGCGTTGGCCTTCACCGCTATATCCTCAAAGGGATGCGCTATCTGATAGCATTCGCTGCGGGAATCGCAGTAAATGCAGCCGTGGGTGCAGCCCCGGTACAGGTTCATGCCGTTGCGCGCCGATAAAATGCTTTTTACCTGAATTTCGTGCATGGCCTCTCCCTGCGGCGCGCTTATTCCGCGTCCATTTCCGCGGCGACGGCGGAAACCTGGCCGTCCCGCAGATACACCCGGGGCACACGCCGCCCCAGCAGCGCCAGGGCCTCGTTGCGGTTCAGCCGACCTGTTTCGGCATATTCCTGCAAGGAGATTTCCTCCCCCAGCAGCACCGCCGTATCTCCCGGTGCCACGGCGGGAATATCCGTCACGTCCACCATCATCTGATCCATACAGATCAGCCCCAGCACGGAGGCCCGCCGCCCATGCAGCGCCACCGCCCCCCGGCCGGAAAACGCCCGGGGATAGCCGTCCACATAGCCCACGCTCAGCGTGGCCACCCGGGTATCCCGGGGAAGCGGCGCATCGTCATAGCCCACGCCCTCCCCGGCGGCCGTCCAATCCACCCGGGTCACCCGGGCCTTAAACGAAACCACGCTTTTCCCTTCCCCAAAGCGCGGCCAGGCGGGCGGCACATTGCCATACAGAAACGCCCCCACCCGCACCGCGTCCATCTGCCATTCGGGAAAGCGGGTCAGGCCGATGGAATCCAGCATATGGCGCATGGGGAAACGTAGGCCCCGGCGGGCCAGCGTATCCGTCATTTGCAGAAACAGCGCGTGCTGCGCCTGGCTCTGCTCCCGGGAGCGCAGCGCCAGATGGGTATACGCCCCCTCCAGCGAAAGGCCCGGAAGCTCCGCCAGCGGCAGCGCGTCCTCCGCCCGGGAAAAGCCCAGGCGGTGCAACCCGGTGTCGAATTTCACATGCGCCCGGGCCGTCCCGCCCAGGGCGCGGGCCGCCGCGGCCGCCGCCCAGCCCTCTTCTTCCCGGCCGACGGTGAGCAGGATATTCCGCGCAATCAAAAGCGGCAGATATTCGCCCCCCGCCGGGCCCAGCAGCAGAATCTGCGCCCCTGGAGCCGCCTTTCGAGCCAGCAGCGCCTCCTCCGGCGTAGCCACGGCGAACCAATCCGCCCCCGCGGCGGAAAGCGTCTGCACGGTATGAAAAAGGCCCAGCCCGTAGGCATTGGCCTTTACAACGCAAATAAACGTCGTTTCCTTCCGGCAAAGCGAGCGCGCCAGGGCGTAATTATGCAGCAGCGCGTCCTCGTCGATTTCCGCCCAGGCCCGGGAACGGGCGCGCTCAATATTCATGCCGTTCTTCCTCCAGCATACGCCGGTATTCCGCCAGCTCCGCCCCGTTGGCCCGCACAAAATGGCCCGGAGCAATCTGGGTGAAGGCGGGGGCTTCCTGGGAATAATCATGGGCGCTTTCATCATAAGGCACGGGCGGCGCATCCCGGCGCGCGTCCGGCGAGGGGATGGGCACGGCGGAAAGCAGCGCCCGGGTATAGGGATGCAGGGGGTGGCGGAACAATTCCTCCGTTTCCGCCATTTCCATCAGCCTGCCCTTATAAATCACCGCGATCCGATCACAGATGAAGCGCATCACGGATAGATCGTGGGAAATGAACAGATAAGTCAGCCCGCGCTTTTGCTTTAATTCCTCCATCAGGTTCAGCACCTGGGCGCGGATGGATACATCCAGGGCGGAAATAGGCTCGTCCGCCACCACCAGTTCGGGCCGCATAATCAGCGCCCGGGCAATGCCGATGCGCTGCCGCTGGCCGCCGGAAAATTCATGGGGGAAGCGGCTGGCAAATTCAGGAAGCAGCCCCACCTCCATCAGCGCCTCCGCCACCCGCTCCTTGCGCTGGGCGGCGGTTAAATGGCGCTCCACGTTATACAGCCCCTCGCTGACGATGTAATCCACCTTGGCCCGCTCGTTCAGGGAAGCCATCGGATCCTGAAAAATCATCTGGATTTTCTGGGTGATTTCCCGATCCAGCGCCCGGCTGATGCGGCCGCTGATGCGCTGCCCCTTAAAGAGAATTTCGCCCGCGCTGGCCTCGTAAATGCGGATAATGGCGCGGCCGATGGTGGTTTTCCCCGAGCCGGATTCCCCCACCAGGCCGAAGGTTTCCCCCGGATAAATATCAAAGCTCACGCCCCGCACCGCCCGGAAGGGCCGACGGCGGCTGCCGAAATTCACTTCCAGATCGCGAACGGAAAGCAGCGGTTCTCGTTTTTCCGTCATGGCAGCTTGCCCACCTCCTGTAAGCGCCGCAGAATCTCCGGCGGCTCCACCTTGGGGGCCCGGGGATCCAGCAGCCACGTGCGCGCCTGATGCGTAGGCGAAACGGTGAAAAGCGGCGGCCGCTCCTCAAAATCAATCTTCAGGGCGTAGGGATTGCGGGGCGCGAAGGCGTCCCCCTTGATTTCGGCGAACAGGTTGGGCGGCGTGCCCTTAATGGAAAACAGCGGCTTTCCCTTCACCCCCATCTGGGGCAGGGAGGAAAGCAGCGCCCAGGTGTAGGGATGGCGCGCGTCGAAAAAAATCTCCCGGCTTGCGCCGATTTCCACAATATCCCCCGCGTACATCACCGCCACCCGATCCGCCACATTGGCCACCACCCCCAGATCGTGGGTGATATACACGGTGGTCAGCTGATATTTCCGCACCAGATCGCGGATCAGATGCAGAATCTGCGCCTGGATGGTCACATCCAAGGCGGTGGTAGGCTCGTCGCAGATGAGAATTTTGGGGTTGCAGGCCAGGGCGATGGCGATCACCACCCGCTGCCGCATGCCGCCGGAAAATTCATGGGGATACTGCCGGGCGCGCTTTTCAGGGGCGGGAATGCCCACATCCGTGAGGATTTCCAGCATGCGCCGCCGCGCTTCCTCCCCCCGCAGGGCCTGATGCAAGCGCAGCGCCTCCTCAATCTGGCTGCCGATGGGCTTCAGGGGGTTCAGGCTGGTCATGGGATCCTGCAGCACCATGGCGATTTCCTTGCCCCGGATTTTCAGCCATTCCGCCTCGGTGCGGAATTTCGCCAGATCCTGGCCGTTATAAAGAATGCTGCCGCTGTCGATCCATCCGTTGGCGTCCAGCAGGCCCATAAATGTTTTTGTCAGCACCGATTTGCCCGAGCCGGATTCCCCCACGATAGCCAGCGTTTCGCCCTTATACAAATCCAGCGATACATCCCGGATGGCATGCAGCGTTTTCCCGCGCAGGGAAAATTTCACGTTCAGATTGCGAACAGAGAGAATAGCCTGTCGTTCCTCCACGGCGCACGCCTCCTTTACTGGTGATTTTTCGGGTCGGCTGCGTCGGCGAACGCATTGCCGATGATATAGAAGGAAACGGTGATGATGGAAAGCACGATGGTGGGAAACACCAATTGATAGCTGGCGGAGGTGGCCAGCAGCGTTCTTCCGATATTGATCAGATTGCCCAGGGAGGGGATGCTGATGGGCAGGCCCAGGCCGATATAGGTGATGAACACCTCGTGGCCGATGGCCCCCGGAATGGATAGCGCCATGCGCAGCGTAATCACCGAAACCAGATAAGGCAGCAGGTTGCGGGTAATCACGCGGGCGGTGCCCGTGCCCAGGCAGCGGGAGGCCAGGTTGTAATCCCGATCGCGGATAATGACGATCTGGTTGCGCACAAAGCGCGCCATGCCCACCCAGCCCGTAATGCTCATGGCGAAAATGAGCGTGCCCACGCCGGGACGCATAATATAAGAAATCAGAATCAGCACGATGGTAGTGGGCACGTTGTCAATCACGTTGTAGATTTCCGTCAGCAGCCGGTCCAGCGCCCGCACATAGCCCCACAGCACGCCGATGAGAATGCCCACCGCCGCCTGGCACAGGGCCACCGCCACACCGATGAGCAGCGAGGTGCGCGTGCCCGCCCAAACCAGAGCCCACAGATCCTGCCCCGCGTTATTGGTGCCGAAAAGGAAGGGCCGGGTATCGGGCAGCAGCCGAAGCTGCGCCGGGGAAATGGTCACAGCGGCGGAGCCCTCCCCCATTTCCAGGCAGGCGCGCAGCGTGAACAGCGCGTCGCCCCGGTTGGTCAGTTCCTGAGGCGTGGTCAGCAGGCTCACCGCAAAATTAGATTTCGCCTCGTAGGGCGTATTCTCGTAATCGTCGGGGAGCTTGAGTTTGGTGGAATAATCGTTTTTCACATAGCCTTCCTTCCCCTGATATTCCACCCGGCAATAATCCGCACCGTATTCCAGCACAGTGAAGGCTTTCCGGGCGGGAATCTTGCAAAGCACGTTGCTCACCGCCGCCCATTCCTCATTTTCCCAGGGGGTGACGATCAGCGGCGTGCCTGCGGGCACGGTTTCCACAATGTTGGTCAGCCCCGGGCGGATGTTCATCAGCTGCATCTCGGTGACGGGGTGATCGATAATTTCATTGGCGGCGAACTGGCCGGGCAGATAGGGCTGAACGCAGGTGAACGCCAGCAGCAGCGCCAGCACGATCAGCAGCGCCACCGCCCCTCGATTTTTCAGAAAGCAGCGAAACGTGCTGCCCCAATAGGAATAATCGGAATAGCCGCTTTTTTCCGCCGCCGCCTGATCGTAGCCCGCGAAGGAAAACCGGCTTTCCTCCAAGGGGCGAACCACATGCTCCTTGATGCCCTTCATCAGCGCGCCCCCTCCTTCTTTTGCAGGCTGATGCGCGGATCAATCAGCGCCATCAGCAGATCGCCCAGCAGCATGCCCACAATGCCGATGCAGGAATAAATCATCACGATGGCCTGCACCATGGGGTTATCCTGGCGGCTGATAACATCCACCAGCAGCCCGCCCATGCCCGGAATGGAATAGAGCGATTCGATGTAAATGGAGCCGCCCACCGTGAAAAGCAGCGAGGTGGGGATATATTGAATCATGGGCACAAAGGCGTTGCGGAATACATGGCGGGCGGTAATCTGCTTGGTGCCCACGCCCTTGGCCCGGGCCAGGCGCACATAATCCTTGTTCAATTCATCCAGCATATACCGCCGCAGCCACATGGCGTAATAGGCGATATTGCCCAGCGACATGGAAAACACCGGCAGAATCCAGGAAACCCAGTTGCTTTCCTCAAACAGCATGCTGACCCCCAGCAGCTGGGAGCCGTAGGATTGAATATAGATATGATAAACCGCCGCGGGAACGGCGTTGACCAGCACGATAAAGGCCGTGCCGAATTTATCCCAGAATTTGCTCTTGGAGCGCGCCATGGCCGCCCCCAGAGGCAGGCCCAGCGCCATAGAAAGCGCCATGGAAAGAAGCCCCATTCGAATGGAAATGGGGGCCTTCGCCGCAATAATCTGCGTGATGGGCACGCCCACGCTATAGCGGCTGGAGGCGCCCAGATCGCCCTGCAGCAGGCGCGCAAAAAAATCCTTCAGCTGGATATAGAGCGGGTCGTTCAGGCCCATTTTTTCCAGCGCGGCCTGAATATTCGCTTCATCCAGCTTATCGATATTCTCAAAATAACCCTCGATGGGCATCTGACGCACCAGGATGAACACCACCGTTAAAATGATGGCCAGCGTCAGCAGCGATTGCCCGATTCGCTTCAGCAGATATTTTGTCAATTGGTCAACACCCTTTGATGCGATTCCCAGGCTAAGAGGCGAAGCGGCTTTTTTGCCCTGTTCGCTTGAGCCTCGCATGATATGGCCGGCGGCAGGGAGCGAAACAGCCCGCTCCCTGCCGCAGCGATTCGGCTTTTATGGCCTCGTTTCCGTTATTGCGCCCCTGCGGCGGCCTCTTTTTCCGCCAGGTAGACGTCCATCGCGTCGAAATAGGCGTCGGTGTCCATATAATCGTCCAGCTTATACTGGCCCTTGAAGCGCTCCTTGGAAATGCCGTGGGCGGCGGTGGGCGCGGTGAAGGGGTCCAGCAGCGAGCCCACATAGCTGCCCGTGCCGTAGCCGAAGGGCAGCACATAGCCATGCTCGATCAGATAGGCTTCCGCTTCGGCGAAGGCAAGATACCGCGCCTGGGTATCCCCGGTGATGGCCTTGGCCGCGTCCACCAGGGCGTAGTACTTTTCAATCGCTTCCGTATCGGCGGCCTTATCGATGAAGGAGTAATTGTTGCCCCGGCGGAAAGGATCGGTGTAGGTTTCGGGATCGGCGTAGTCCGCGCCCCAGTTGCAATTCATCATGCCGTACTGGCCCGCGCGACGGGCGGAGAGATATTTATCCGGGCCCGCTTCGATCACCACGTCGATATAATCCGTGCCCAGCACGCCCTCCAGCTGCTGCTCCACCAGCTGGGCCTCCTCGGCGCTGTTGTTGCCGTGGCCCTTGTTGTACAGCAGCAAAATTTTCACGGGCAGCTTGGCCCCCGCAGCCT
Source organism: uncultured Clostridia bacterium (assembly GCA_934667105.1). Lineage (GTDB taxonomy): Bacteria > Bacillota > Clostridia > Christensenellales > Aristaeellaceae > RUG563. The sequence continues at coordinate 99,941 of CAKULG010000004.1, read as the reverse complement.
TCAGTTCCTCCACCGCAGCTTCTTTATAAGCCAGGGCGGCTTCTTTATCGAAAGTATCCGCGCCCTTGGCGCTCAGGGCCGCCAGCGCGCCCATGTTCACATAATCCGTCCCGTTCAGGGCGGCCAGGCCGGGGGTGGTGATGGTGTTAAAGAGCAGCTCGTCCGGCGTTTCGGGGTTAATCAGCGTCTTGGCCTTAATGCGGTTAAAGGCGTTGATGATGGAAAGGCGGAAATTTTCATTGTTCACCGCGATGCGCCAGTTTTCCGGCTCATATTCCGCGTCAAACTGGGGATCGAAGTTGAACAGATACATATAGGTGTAGGAACTGGTCACGCGCTCGGGGTGAATCTTGGCGGCCTTTTCGGGATCGGCCAGCCAATCCTGCATCATTTCCACGCTCAGGGAGGTGTAATCCACCTCGCCCCGGAGATACAGCTGCGGGGCTACCTCGCCGGATTCCTTGTTATACTTTTTGATAATTTCATCGATATGCACGTTTTCCGGATCCCAGTAGAGGGGATTGCGGGAGAAAACGCGAAGCTCCTGGGGCTTAAATTCGCTTAAATAATATGCGCCGCAGTACAGCAGATTTTCATTGCTGGTGGCCAGGCCGAACTGATCGCCCTTTTCCGCCAGGAAATCGCCGTTGACGGGCATAAAATTCACATACGTCAGCATGGACAGGAAATAAGGCACGGGCTTGCACAGGGTGTATTGGAGGGTGAAATCATCCAGCGCCTTCACGCCCACGGTGTCCCAGGCCATTTCAGGGGCCTTTTCCTCGCCCTCGGCGGGCTCGGCGGTGCCCTTATAATAGGCCTCCGCCCCGGCGATCACATCATAGAGGCCCTTGGCCGTTTCAGAGGCGTTTTTGGCGTTGAGGATATACCGGGCGGATTCCACGAAATCCTGCGCCTTCACCTTGGCGTATTCCTCGCCCTTGTAATCCACCCACACCGCGTCCTGGCGCAGGTGAAAGGTCCACACCAGTTGATCCTCGGTGCTTTCCCAGCTTTCCGCCAGGGAGGGCTGAATGTTGCCGAAGCGATCGTATTCCACCAGGGTGTCGATCAGATTGGCGGTAACGGCGTTTTCATTGGTGGAGGAGGGAATCAGGTAATTGAGGGTGGTAGCCTCGCTGGAATAGAGGGTGGTGCATGTTACCTTTTCTCCCTCCGCGCAGGCAAAAGACGAAGCGCCAAGCAGCATCGTCAGGGCAAGCAACAGAGAAAATACTTTCTTCACAGTCGGTTTCCTCCTTGTTTGTTTTCCGTCCATCCCCGGCCTTGGAATGAATAGATGCTATAAGCATAACACAGGAGGAAAGAAATTGCAAGATTATCCTTTCCGTAATGCATCTTTTTCGCTGTTTTTCTGGCGTATTTTCCTTTTTTTACGGAGTTTTGCAATAGAGAAAATAAAAAAATGCGAAATCCACGGCTTTCAGAGGGTTCCCCACCGTCGTTTCGCATTTTTTCGCTCGTTTTCTATCAGCTTACCAGAGTTTTTCCACCGTCACGTTTTGAAAATAATAGGTGACGATTTCCTCCGCGGCTTTGCCCTCCTCCGCCAGGGCGAAAGCGCCCCATTGGGGCATGCCCACCCCGTGGCCGTAGCCCTTGCCCGCCATGACCACCCGGTCCCCTTCCAGCCTCAGGCTGGTGAGCAGGGTGGAGCGCATCTTGGAGGAGCCCAGGGCGATGCGCAGCTCGGGGGCGGATACCGCCTGACCGTTGACATTCAGCGTGACGGCGCGCCCGCTTTTACCCCGTTCCCCCACGGCGACGCTTTCCACCCCGTCGGCCCCGGTCAGGCCCGCCTTTTTCGCCGCCTGCAGGAATTCCGTCCGGGTGAATTCCGCCTGCCAGCTTTTCGCCTCCTGGGGCGCGCTTTCGCCTTCGCGCCCCTCCGTCACCCGGGTATAAGCGGGCTCGTCCTTTTCATAGGCCAGGCCCTCCTTGGCCTCCGCCGTCATGCCTCCGGAATGGGCGTGGAACCAGGCGTAAGGAAATTCGCCGCCGCTGGCCAGCGCCAGGCCCCGGGTTTCCTGCACGGCGCGCTCGATGCGCTCGTTCACGCCGGTGGCGTCGTAGGCCTGGGCTTCTTCAATATCGGTGGAAATATCCGCCCCGGCGTAGCGGCTTTGCTTTTCCGTGCAGAATTTCAGCACGAAGGTGCGGGCCAGAATGGCCTGGGCCTTCAGCGCCTCCAGGGGCCAATCGTTTTTCATTTCCCCCGCCAGCACGCCCAGCAGATAGTCCTCCACATTCATTTCCTGCACCGCTTCCTCATCCACCTGGTATACCCGCAGCAGCGGAACGCCCTGGGCGTTTAATTCCAGCTTTTCAGGAAGCGGCGGTTTTTGCCCCTGCGCCCCCGGGGCGGCGGATTGGCCCGGCTCCGCCGCGGCGGTTCCGCAGCCGCTGAGCCCCAGCGCGGCCAGCAGCAGAAGCAGCAAAAGCCCCGCCTGCGCGATTCGCTTTTTTTCATTCATTTTCCCCATAAAAAATCCCCCTTCCCGGCATAGGGTGGCCCATTTGGCCGCCCGCCATTCAGGGGGAATTTTTATCCAGTTTTAATTATTTTGCGATTTGCCGCGCGTTTGAAGGCGGCTCAACCCACGGGCACGTCCCATTGCACGCCCAGCATTTCGTTTAGCTTGGCATAGGTCTTGGTGCCCGCCACGCCGTCCACCGTCAGCTGGTTTTCCCGCTGGAAGCGCTTGAGGGCCGCGGTGGTCAGGGGGCCGAATTTGCCGTCGTCGTCGCCGGTGGAAAGATAGCCCAGCTGAATCAGCTGCTGCTGCAGCTTCTTCACCGCGGTGCCCCGGCTGCCCTGACGCAGCTTGGATACGCTGGCGCCGACGGAGGGCTTGCTGGGATCCACCACTTCCTGCTCGGCGTTGGAAACGCTCAGCTTCTTAATCAGCGCCCAGGTCTGGCTGCCCACCTTGCCATCCTGCTTCAGGCCGTAGGCCTTCTGGAAGGAAAGCACCGCCTTTTCCGTATCCTTGCCGAAAATGCCGTCCGCGCTGCCGAAAAGATACCCCGCCGCCTTCAGGCGCATCTGCATATTCGCCACGTCGTTGCCATAGCTGCCCAGCTTCAGCAACCGGTCGGTGTAGGGGTTATCCGCCGTGCCGCTGTTCTGGTTGTTCTTTTCATCCTCGTTGTTCACCACGCTGGGCCACAGATAGCGCCGCACGATGGCCCCCGCCTTGCCGTCCTCCTTGAGGCCGTTGGCCTTCTGGAAGGCCTTCACGGCGGAAACGGTGTCGGCGCCGTAATAGCCGTTGGCGGAAACGGGATAATTCAGGGAGGTGAGCTTCTGCTGAAGCACGTACACGTCGTAGCCCCGGTCGCCGATATTCAGGGCGCGCTGGGGGATACCGCCGTTAAAGATGGCGGCGGTGCGGTTTTTCAGCGCGTCCCAGGTTTTCGCGCCCACCTTGCCGTCCACTTTCAGGTTGGCGGAGGCCTGGAACCATTTTACCGCCCTTGTCACCTCGGAGCCGAAAATGCCGTCCACCGTGCCCACGAAATAGAAGCTATCCCGCAGCAGGCGCTGCAATTCCTTCACATTTTCGCCATAGGAGCCGCTTTTCAGCGTATCAAAGGAAGAAACGCTGCCCTTGGCCACGGCGGTATCGGAATTGAGCTTTTCCAGCGTCTTGGGGCCGATTTTGCCGTCCACGGTCAGGCCGTTGCTCCGCTGAAACTGCTTTACGGCGTCCAGCATGGTTTTGCCGAATTTGCCGTCCAGCATGTCGGTATAATAGCCGTAATTAAACAGGCGGTTCTGCGCGATGAGCACATCCTCCCCCGACATGCCGCTTTGCAGCGTGCGGGCGGCCTCCGCCGCCAGGGCGGACGCGCAGGAGACCATCGTCAAGGCCAGCACCAGCAGCAGCGCCAGCAAACGCTTTTTCATCATGATAAAGCCCTCCTTTTCGCAAACGCGGCCTCGCATAGACTGCGTCACGATGATATTGTAACACATTCTTTCTCAAATTCCTATTCCAGAATTATTGCGAAATCCAGAATTTACATGTAACAACTGTAAACAACGAAAAAGCGTCAGGGCGCTATTTCCTCCATCGTCGCGCCCGTTTCGTCCCAGCGGATATTCACCCGGGTTCCCCGGCGGGTGGCCAGCCCGCGAACCTCGCCCCGCTTCCAGGCGTCGGGCAGGGCGGGCAGGGGCAGCGGCGCGCCGTCCGGCCCCGTTTGCAGCAGCATTTCCCCAATGGCGGCGCACGCGCCGAAATTCCCGTCGATCTGGAAGGGCGGGTGCGCGTCCAGCAGGTTCAGATAGGTGCCGCCCGAAAAGCCGACGGCCTCCCCCGCCCTTTGCGGATTGCGGCCCTCCACTGTGCGCAGCTGACGATCCAGCAGCCGCAGGGCGTGGTTTCCATCCCGCAGGCGGGCCCACTGATTGATGCGCCAGCCCATGGCCCAGCCCGTGCTTTCATCCCCCCGCCGCAGCAGCGATTGCCGGCACGCCTCCGCCCAGGCGGGCGTTTCCTCCGGCGTGATGACGCGGCCCGGGTGCAGGCCGTACAGATGCGAAATATGCCGGTGATGCACGTCGCTTTCGGGGAAATTTTCGTTCCATTCCATCAGCTCGCCTTCGCCGCCGATCTGGAAGCGGGCCAGCCTGGGCAGCGCCGCCTCCGCCCGGGCCAGCGTTTCATCCCGTTCCCCGGTTTCCCGCATGGCCGCCCGGTAGATTTCCAGCGTGTCCAGCACGATAGCCTGGGTCATGGCCGTGCTTTGGGCCACGGCCAGATGCGCGCCGTCCTTTTGATAGGTGTTTTCCGGGGAGGTGGAGGGGGCGAAAACCAATTCGCCCTTTTCATTTTCCACCAGCATATGCAAAAAGAATTCCGCAGCGCCCCGCAGGATGGGCAGCGCCTTTTCCCGCAGCCAGTCCGCATCCCGGACGTATTCATAGTATTCCCAAAGGTGGCGCGTCAGCCAGCCCCCGGACAGGGGCCAGCAGGCGTAGCAGGCGCAGCCGGGCCGCCCCGCCCCCACCGGCGTGGTCAGCCGCCACAGATCGGTGTTGTGATGGCAGGCGAACCCCGGCGCGCGGTAATATTCCCGAGCCGTCCTTTCGCCGCTTTCCGTCAATTCGCCGATCATGCGCAGCAGCGGCTCATAGCATTCGGGCAGCGCCGTCATCAGCGTGGGCCAATAATTCATTTCGGTGTTGATATTCAGGGTGTAATTGCTGTTCCAGGGCGGCAGCGGGCGATCGTTCCAGATGCCCTGCAAATTCGTCGCTTCCGTTCCCGCCCGGGAGGAAGCGATGGTGAGATACCGGCCGAAATGGAAATACAGCGCGTACAGGGCCAGATCCTCTTCCCCGTTTTCATGGCGGTACAGGCGTTCGTCGGTGGGCAGATATTTTTCCTCCCCCCCGCCCAGATCCAGCCGCACCCGGTCGTAAAGCGCCGCGTGATCCTGGATATGCGCCTGCAAAAGCGCGTCCCAGCCCTTTTGCGCCGCCGCCTCCAATTCCCGGCGGCAGGGCTTCCGATAGGGCCTGCCCTCCAGCACGGGGTGGCGGTTCCAGCCGTTAAAGCTGGTGCGGGCGTTGAAAAGCAGGGTCAGGCCGTCCGCGCCGCGAATTTCCAGCCCGCCGCAGCGCGGCTCCATTTCGCCGCCCTGGGGCATCGCCAGCACCTGGGCGTAATAGCCCATGCCCTTTTCCGCATCCTCCCGGCCATAGCGCATCTTGCCCCGGGGATCCTGCGGATCGCCGTAATGCCAGCAGTAAACGGGGCAGTTGCCGCCAAAGGCGAGGGCACTCTCCTCCCATTCCGTTTCGGCGTTCAGCGCGGGGGAAAGCGAAAGAAAGCAGGTGATTTTTCCCCCCTCCGGGCAGGAAACGCGCAGCGCCAGCGCCTGATCGGGCTGACTGATAAAGGTTTCCCGGAGATAGCGGCGGCCCTCCGCCCGGTATTCCACCCGGTGCACGCCCGTGGAAATATCCAGGCTGCGGCTGTAATCGGTGATTTCGCCCCCATGGCGCATGCTCAGCCGCAGCATCCCCAGGGGCAGATACGCCTGGGACCAAAGCCCCGTCCCGTTTTGCTCCCATTCCGCCTGGGCGGCGGCGCAATCCCCCGCCAGGGCCGCTTCCCGGGCGCGGGCGAAGGCCTCAGCCGCCCCGGGGCGCTGATAAAAAGCGGGGAGCCCGCTCCAGAGCGTATCCTCGTTCAGGCAGATTTTTTCCTCCCGCGCGCCGCCGAACACCATCGCTCCCAGCCGGCCGTTGCCAAGCGGCAGCGCCTCGTTCCAGTTTTGGGCCTCCTGGCGATACCACAGCACGTTCGTTCCGTCGTTATTTCGGTGCATGCGTCCTTCTCCCTTTCGCAAAAGCGAATTCTTTTTTGCCTTCCTGCAATTGCAGATATCATCACGGCCGCTTGCAGTAATCCCGCCGGGGGGATACGCCGTATTTCTTTTTGTAAGCCCGGAAAAACACCGTGTAATCCCGAAATCCGCAGGCCGTGGCCACCGCCGTGGGCGTTTGCCCCGCGGCCAGCAGCTGCCGCGCCCGCAAAAGCCGCTTCACCGTGATATAATTCCACACCGTCAGCCCCGTGGCCTGCTTAAAGATGGTGTACAGCCGGGATTTGCTGATGAAAAAGCGCGCCGCCACCCCGTCGGGCGTAAGCGCCTCGCAAATGTTTGCGTTCACATACTCCAATATCTGGGAGGAAATGTAATCCGGGTTAGGGGTCAGCCGGTGCTGGTGATTATCAAAGGCGGCGCGAATCTCATTGAGCAGCGGAAGCAGATTGGTCACGATTTGCAGCCGCCTGTCCGCCGCGTCCGCCACGATATTCTTCAGGCATTGCCGCCAGTAATCATCCTTAAAATCATCGGGGTGCAGCAGATTTCCCTTGCCCAGGGGCCGGGAGCAGAAGGGATGCAGCAGCGCGCCGGAGGGATCCACCGCCCGCGCCAGCTCTCCCGAAAAATGCACCGCCGTGCGCTCATAGGGCGCGTCGGATTGCAATTCGATTTTGTGGGCCTCCGATACGTTGAAGAGCATCATATCCCCCGGCAGCAGGGGATAGGGCGTGCCCTCCACCCAGAAAACCGCGCTGCCCTTATCGAAATAAAACAGTTCGTAGCATTCGTGGGCGTGCATGGAAAAATCGCCCGAGGAGGGATGCTCATCCAGGGTGTGATGCACGAAAAGCGCGCCGTCCCGGAAGGAAAAAAAGCCCATCGCCCCTTGCGCCCCTTTCCCGCGCCGCTTTTCGCGGCCGCTTCGTTTCTATTTATATACTATTATACAGCATTTTAAGGCTTTTGCAATGTTTTTTGCTATATATGCAATTGCATTGTGTTTTGATATATTTTATAGTGAAGACGGCCTAAAAGCGCATAATAAATTCTGATAAAGCAGGTGAACGCACATGAAAATGACCTTTCGATGGTACGGCCCTTCCGATCCGGTCACGCTGGAAAAGATTCGCCAGATTCCGGGCATGAGCGGTATCGTTTCGGCGGTGTACGATGTGAAGCCCGGCGGCGTGTGGAGCATGGAAAGCATTCAGCAGATCAAGACCGCCGCCCAGGCCAACGGCCTGGAATTTGAAGTGGTGGAAAGCGTGCCCGTGCCGGAGGACATCAAGCTGGGCAACAAAAAAGCCCCCGCCCTCATCGACGCTTACTGTGAAAACATCCGGCGGCTGGGCCAGGCGGGCGTGAAATGCGTCTGCTATAATTTCATGCCCGTGTTCGATTGGCTGCGCAGCGAACTGGAGCACGTCCAGCCCGACGGGGCCAACGCCCTGGCCTACGACGAGGCCACCGTCCGGGCCATGGATCCCGCCAAGGGCGATTTATCCCTCCCCGGCTGGGACGCCAGCTATACCAAGGAGGAATTAAAGAGCCTGCTGGCCGCCTACGCCCAGATCGATGAAAACCAGCTGTGGAAAAACCTGACGGCCTTCCTGGAGGCTGTGATCCCCGTGGCCCGGGAGGCGGGGGTGAACATGGCCATCCATCCGGACGATCCGCCGTGGGGCATGTTCGGCCTGCCGCGCATCATCACCTGCGTGGAAAATTACCGCCGGTTCCTCAACATTGTGCCCGACGCGCACAACGGCCTCACCTTCTGCACCGGCTCCCTGGGGGCGAATCCGGAAAATGATCTGCCCGCCATGGCGGCGGAATTCTGCGACCGGATTCATTTCCTGCATCTGCGCAATATCAAGCGCACGGGCGAGCGCCAATTCCAGGAGGTGGCCCATCCCACGGACTGCGGCTCGCTGGATATGTACGGCATCGTCAAGGCGCTGGTGGATCACGGGTTCGACGGCTATGTGCGGCCCGATCACGGGCGAATGATCTGGGGTGAAAAGGGCCGCTACGGCTACGGCCTGTTTGATCGCGCCCTGGGCGCGGCGTATATCACCGGCCTGTTCGAGGCCGTGGAGAAGGGGAGAAAATAAAATGGATCAGATGAAGAATAAAATAATCGTCATCACGGGCGCGGGCGGCGTGCTCTGCTCCGGTTTCGCGGCGTTCCTGGCGGGCAAGGGGGCCAAAGTGGCCCTGCTGGATCTCAACGAGGCGGCGGCCCAGGCCGTGGCGGAGGAAATTCGCCAAAATGGCGGCGCGGCCCATGCCTACGCCTGCAATGTGCTGGACCGCGCGGCGCTGGAAAGCGTGCATCAGCAGGTGCTGCGCGATCTGGGCCCCTGCGATATTCTGATTAACGGCGCGGGGGGCAACCATAAATCCTGCACCATCGCCCACGAGGAATTCCAGGCGGGCGACGAAAGCGCGCAGGACGAGCTGACCTTCTTTAACCTGGACGCGAAGGGCTTTGACTTCGTGTTCGATCTGAATCTCAAGGGCGTGCTGCTGCCCAGCCAGGTTTTCATGGCGGATATGATCGGCCGGAAGGGCTGCTGCGTGCTGAATATCTCCTCCATGAACGCCTATCGCCCCCTGACCAAGATTCCCGCCTATTCCGCCGCCAAGGCCGCCGTGAGCAATTTCACCGCCTGGCAGGCCGTCTATTTCGCCAAGGCGGGCATCCGCGTGAACGCCATCGCCCCGGGCTTCTTCGTCACCAAGCAGAATCAGGCTCTGCTCTTTAACCCGGACGGCACCCCCACCCCCCGCACGGGAAAAATTCTCCGGGCCACGCCCATGGGCCGTTTCGGCGAAGCCAGCGAGCTGCTGGGCGCGGTGGAATGGCTGCTGGACGCGGACAAGGCGGGCTTTGTCACCGGCGTGACCATCCCCATCGACGGCGGCTTCTCCGCCTATTCGGGGGTGTAAGCCATGAAAAAGCTGCGTATTTTCGCCTTCGCGGACGAGGCCTCTTCCCAGATCGACGGACAAATCGCCGCCCTGCGCCGCAACGGGCTGCAGGGCCTGGAAATTCGCAATGTGGACGGCCAAAACGTGTCCGATATTTCCCTGGAAAAGGCCCGGGAGGTGCATAAAAAGCTGACGGACGCGGGGCTTTCCGTCTGGTCCATCGGTTCCCCCATCGGCAAAATTGATATTCAGAAAGACAATTTTGAGCAACACCTTCAGAAATACCTCCACACCCTGGAAATCGCCCGGGCGCTGGGGGCTGAAAAGCTGCGCATGTTCTCCTTTTATCTGCCCAAGGGGCAGGATCCCGCCCCCTTCCGCCAGCAGGTGATCGACCGGCTGAGCCGGATGGCGGAGCTGGCCCAGGGCAGCGGCGTGGCGCTGTGCCATGAAAATGAAAAGGGCATTTACGGGGATGTGGCCTCCCGCTGCCTGGAAATCCTACAGGCCGTGCCCCAGCTTCAGGGCGTTTTCGATCCTGCAAATTTCGTCCAGTGCGGCCAGGAGACCTGGGCTGCCTGGGAAATGCTGCACGAGCGCATCACCTATATGCATATCAAGGATGCGCTTCCCGACGGCCGCGTGGTGCCTGCCGGGGCGGGGGTGGGCAATGTGGCCCGCATCCTAAGCGCCTTCCGTGCCCAGGGCGGCGACGCCGTCACCATCGAACCTCATTTGCAGGTGTTCAGCGGCCTGGCGGGCCTGGAGCGCGCGGGCGATACCAGCGCTGTTGGCTCCTACTGCTACGAAAGCAACGACGCCGCCTTTGACGCCGCCTGCGCCGCCCTCAAGGGGATATTATAAATAATTATGTGGGGGAGGCATTCTTTGGAAGCCAAGGAACGCCTCCCCCGCGCCCCCTCCAAGAAAACTGTATGGAAAGGAAGGGGAAACAGAAAACCGGCTTGCCCCTCCGCTGACCAAGGGAAATCAGGAGGCGCGAATACAGAAGGAAGCAGGCGGCAGCTTCGTTTTCTTCCAGCTTCAGCCTGTGATCCATCTGCTCCGGCGACCATTGTTTTGCATCCGTTCATATTTGCGCGGCGTTGCCTTAAGTATTTTATCCGCAAGAGCCTACTTTGGTTTGATTTTGATCGATCAGGGATAATGCACCAATATCTGATCTCATATGAAGCACGTATGGGCAACTATTCTACTTTGTAATATTGTGCCTGGGCATTCCACATTTTCGCATATCGTCCATTGTGATCAAGCAGCTGTGAATGTTTTCCCTGTTCAGCAATATGACCGTTGTCCATGACTATGATTTCATCGCAGAATCTGCAAGAGGTTAATCGGTGCGAGATGTAAATGACGCCCTTGTCGCCGGTCAGATCAGCTAGCTTTGTATAAATGTCGTATTCGGCCTGGGGATCCAGCGCCGCTGTCGGTTCATCCAAAATCACCAGGGGCGCATCCTTGTAGATGGCACGTGCAATGGCAATTTTTTGTGCTTCGCCGCCGGAAATGTCCATGCCGTCATTTTCATATTCTTTATACAGTATCGTTTCCAATCCTTTTCCCCGCGCTCGGAGCCACTCGCCCATCCCAGAGCGAACCAAGGCGTCCCTCACGCGATTGTCATCATAGATCTCAGAAGATGCGACCACACTGCCGAGGGAGAAAGAGAACAGCGAGAAATCTTGAAATACGACCGCCAGAAGATCGCGATAGGCAGCTTCGTCATAATCCCATATGTCCACGCCGTCCAACAATATGGTACCCTGGTCTGGGCGATACAGGCGACACAACAACTTGACCAGCGTGGTTTTTCCGCTGCCGTTTCGGCCAACAATAGCCGTCTTACTTCCGGCATTGATTTTGACACTCAATTTTTCAATTGCTGGGTGATCCGAACCCGGATAGGTAAAAGAGACATCTCGGTACTCAATTTCTTTTATGGTTTGCAATTTGATTGCGTTGACTGCGGCTTGCGACTGCAATTTATTGAGTTCGAGATAGTTCAGAGTACTCGTGAGCCGATCGGCATCCACTCGCAGCTCGACTTTGGTTTGCAGGAAAGAGGAAACGTTGACGGATAGCTGATACAGCGCCTGCGCATATTGCACGATATATCCTACCGTAATTCTCCCCACATAGGCGCAGAACGCGGCCATGCAGTAAGACAGGCCAAGCAGAAGCCCGGATGATCCGCCTTTAATCAACCCACCTGTGAAGTTTAGCTTTGAAAGTCTCAATGCGTGTCTATGGATTTTTCCATCTTCCTCCTCCACACTGGGGCCGATGAGGGCGGTCGCTCCGTAAATCAGAATATCCTTAATATTTCGATAACTTATGATATGGTTGCCTTCCGTCATGCTGTAAAAACGGCTGTTGGTCTCGGTCTGCGTCATGTCACGCATTTCAGCGGATTCACGCTTGCTGTAGAATTGATCAAAGAATAGAGAACTGGCCACAGACAGGGCAAGCATTAACAGGGGAGCCCCAAATAAATACCAGTTCTCATTCGCCGCTGATTCAATTAAAAAAGGAACAAGAATGATTATTGCGACTGCGATGTTTGTCAACTGTTGAACGATCTGCTGCGCTTTGGCCGTTACACCGAAAAAGCCACTTCCCCAACTACGGTCGGCCTTGATCTGCGCCCGCGTCTTTTTTGTCTCTTCGCTCTCCATTTGCGCATATTCCATGGACATGGTTGTACGTGAGACAAGGGTTTCAAAACTATAGGAAATATTCTGGCTTCGAACCGTTACTTCTTTTTCTGCCAATGCCTGAAACACAGAGAGGATCCATATGCCAACCGCACCGGCTAGGGCCAATATCATGATTGACCGAAAATCCCACTGTTCGGAAATTCTGTTGATCACCTGAGCCAGAATCATTGCCGGAAGGAAGTTCATCAATGCCCGCAAAATGCCATTGAGGATGACGCAGGAAAAGAAACTGGAATCCATCCGTCGAATCAATGCAAAGGATTTGGTGATAGCGCTATGCTTCTGTCGCTTCATTGGCATTCTCCTCCTGGTAGTACTTGCTTTGAATTTCAAACAGATGCGCGTATTTCCCGTGATTTCGGAGCAGTTCTTCGTGCGTCCCGTCCTCCGCGATGCACCCCTCGTCGAGTAGAATGATTCGATCAAGGAACTGCGTGCTTGCGAGTCTATGCGATATATAGATGCAGGTTCTTTCTCCACACAGCGCATGGAAAAACGAGTAGGTTTCACTTTCCGCCAAAGCATCCAGCGCGGCTGTCGGTTCGTCTAGCACCCAGAGTGATGCATTTGATCGATAGAGCATTCTAGCCATCAAGAGCTTCTGCTGTTGCCCACCGGAAAGCTCAATCCCCTCTCCATCCACGGCTCTTGTCATTTGTGTCCGCAAGCCAAATGGATACCGACAGATCTCCTCATAGAGGCCAGAGCACTTCAGGCAATTCTCTACTTGCTGAATATCCGTTTCTTCATAGGGTTTCATCGAGACGTTTTCCGCAATGCTGTATGGAAGAATGAGGCAATCCTGGAACACCACGCCGATTCCATTGGTCCGCTGAGTAAAGGTCAGCTTTTCCGCAGGTTGCCCATTCAGCAGGATCTGACCGGACTGTGGCTTATACAGTCCGCACACCAATTTCACCAGCGTTGTTTTTCCGGCTCCGTTTGTTCCCACCAGCGCCACCTTTTCCCCCGCATTAATTTTCAAATTAATGTGATCCAGAATATTGTGTTCACCATCGTATGAGAAACAGACGTCCCGAAGCTCTATTGATGCATTCGGAGAAAAATCAAGCGCGACGCTGTTCATGCCATCGCGCTCCAATTCCTCGGTTTCAGCAAAGTAATCGCTGACTGCGGAGATTCCCGCGCAGCCCAAGCGCAGCGTGCCATAGCTCTGAATGCAGTCGCTGACAAAACCTGTCAACTGATTGATAATTCCAAAATACAGCACAAATTCGCTGATTGTAATATTGTGATTCCATACATGATAAACCAGATAACTATAAGCGATGCCATCCCGCAGCAACACTATTCCCGCTGCCACAGCTCTGCTTCCCAGAATGCGCGTTTGAAATTCACTGTGAATATCTCTTAGCTTGTGAAGGCTTTTGTCCATTACTGCACACAACCAGTCGTTCATTCGATACAGGCGGATGTCTTTTCCGAGCTTCGTATTTTGAAAAGTGTTGATCAGATAAAAGTACTTCCGCATTTCGGCAGCCTGTTCATCCATTCGCTTCTCATTTGCCTTTTGCGTCCCTTTCAGGGTGATATAATTCAAGGCGGACAACCCGGCCATTACGAAAATAAGCAAAGGAGTCAGGCGACTCAACAGGCTTGAGTAGATGATAAAACTGATGATGCAAACAATCAGGTTCATCAATCCTTCAAGCAATTGCCGAACATCTGCACCCCAAAAACATACCTGCCGCGCCTTGTTATAAGCCTTTTGCCCAGCGTCACTTTCTGTGTATTCATACTTCGCGTCGAGCCGCCTCAAAAAAAGACGATACAACAAATTCCTCCCTATATAGAGTTGCATCATCCCTCTCCCACCCTGTACGCCGCCACAAATCATTGAAACAACAATGTATGCGATTGTAATCAGTATAAGGTTTTTCATCGGTGATGCCGCTAAATTTCCATCTAACACAGCCACTGCATACGGAGGGATATACACCAACAGTATAGACGACGTTAGTGTCAGGAGAATGCATAGGATCACCATGACCAGAAGCATGGGTTCTTTTTTTAGAATATTGGAAACAAGGAAATGTATGCCCTTTCTCAACGAATTTTCTTTTTTCACACAGCTTCCTCCTATGCCGCACTCATTTCGATTGTTTCCCGCAATTTAGCGAAGGATGCGGGGAATCCGCCCGTATCTCCGCTGACAAATAATAATCCGCCGCGCCAGATCGTCAAAGTATTTTTTAATCAGCTCTCCCGCCCCGCCCTGGGCGGCGTAATCCACCGTGCCGGGCACGGTAAGCGTCACGCCGTACAGCCCCTCCAGCGAAAGGCCGCGCCGGGCCAGATACGCCTGTGCCAGGGCCTTCGCCCGGGCCAGATCGCCGTCCAGGCAGGGGGGGCAGGCGGCGGGCGTTCTCCTCCAGATCGTACACCGGGCCCACCAGGCCGCTCAGGGCCAGGGTGATGGTTTCGGGCCATAAATTCACGCACAGAATCCGGCGCTGATCGCTGAAGCGAAACAACTCCGGCTTTTTTCCGCCTGCCCGGGTGCTTTCGCCAAAGCCGACGGGGGCGACGGCGCCGCACTGGCAAAGATGCTGCAAAAAGCGCATGGCCGTGGGCCGGCTGATGCCCGTGCTTTGGTGAATATCCGCCGCCGTCACCGCCTGGCCCGAGCAAATCGCCCGCAGCATCATCTGCCGGTTGCGAATTTTCGCATCCCCCGGCATGGCCACCTGCGCCCGCGCGTTTTCCTGCCGCATCGCTTCGCCCTCTTTCCCAATTTTGCTGCCCTTATGATAGCACAGGCGCGCCGTGATTGCAAACCGGCGTTTCTTCCCTGTCTTTTTTCCGCCGGGGGCTGGCGCAAGAAGGGGGAATATGATAAAATGATTAGGAAAATCACCTTTGTGATTTTCCGGGTCAGCGGGACGCTGCAAGCGTTACGCTGACAATCACATGATAAAATGGCGTAGAAACGATCCTGGCACCGGCATAGAGCACGCATTGAACGAATTACAGAAGAAGGGGATCTGCCATGACCATTCAGGAAGCCCGGGAAAAACTTATGCAGCTGCAGGCGAAAATGAGCGCCTATAACCACGCCCTGGCGCTGCTCTCCTACGACGGCGCCACCACCGCCCCCAAGGGCACCGCCGCCAACCGCGCGAAAACCATGGCGATCCTCAGCGAGGAAAGCTATAAGCTGGCCGTGGGGCAGGATACCGTCGATCTGTTGGAATATCTGGAGCAGGAAAAGGCGCAGCTTTCCGAAAAGGAGCGCCGCATGACGTTTCTGCTGCTGAAAAATATCCGCCGGATGCAGAAAATCCCCATGGCGGAATACGTCGCCTATGAGGAACTGCTGGTGCGGGCGGACGACGTGTGGCACACCGCCAAGGAAACCAGCGATTTTGCGCTGTTTGAGCCGCTGCTGGCGGAAATTGTGGAAACCAATATCCGCTTCGCCGGGTATTGCGCCCCGGAGAAGGCCGCCTATGATTACTGGCTCAACGAATACGAGGACGGCCTGAGCATGGAAAAATGCGACGCGTTTTTTAACGCCCTGCGCAGCCGCATCGTGCCCCTGATTAAGCGCATTTCCCAGAAGCAGCCCGTGGACGATACCTGCCTTTACGGCAACTTTCCCCCTGAAATTCAGGCCCGCTTCTCCCTGGCGCTGATGGATATGATGGGCGTGGACCGGGCCCACTGCGGCCTGGCCACCACCGAGCACCCCTTCACCACCTCCCTGGGCTCCCATTTGGACGAACGTATCACCACCCACTATCTGCCCGATAATTTCGCCTCCTCCATGTTCAGCGTGATTCACGAAGGCGGCCACGCCCTCTACGATATGGGCAGCGATTCCTCCCTGGCTTACACCGTGCTGGACGGCGGCGTATCCATGGGCATTCATGAAAGCCAAAGCCGCTTTTATGAAAATCTGCTGGGCCGCAGCCGCCCCTTCATTCAGGCGGTTTTTCCGCTGCTGCAGCAGTATTTCGCCCTGCAAATGAAGGGCCTGTGCCCCGAGGATATTTACCGGGCGGTGAACAAGGTGCAGCCCTCCCTCATCCGCACGGAGGCGGACGAGGTGACGTATTCCCTGCATGTAATGATCCGTTATGAATTGGAAAAGCGGATGATGAGCGGCGCGCTGCGGGTGCATGATCTGCCCGGGGAATGGAACCGGCTGTATAAGGAATATCTGGGCGTTACCGTGCCAAACGACCGGGAGGGCGTGCTGCAGGACAGCCATTGGTCCGGCGGGGCCATCGGCTATTTCCCCTCCTACGCCCTGGGCAGCGCCTACGGCGCGCAGCTGCTGAAAAAGATGCGGGAGACGGTGGATGTGGACGGCTGCCTGGCCAAGGGCGATTTCGGGCCCATCAACGCCTGGAACCGGGAGCGCATCTGGCAATACGGCGGGCTGTACGCCCCCGGCGCGCTGCTGGAAAAGGCCCTGGGCGCGCCCTTTGATCCCACGGTGTATACCGACTATCTGGAAAAGAAATACGCGGAGCTGTACGGCCTGTAGGGGAAAAACGGCTTTTGCGTGCCTGCATTTGCGGCGTTTGAAAGGAAGACGAGCATCATGGCCTATCGCATCGCCCTGTGCGACGATCAGCCCCAGGCGCTTTCGCTGCTTTCCGCGCTGACGCGGGAATGGGGCAAGGCCCGGGGCTTTGCCCTGCAATTAGCATGCTTTCAGGGGGCGGAGGCCCTGCTTTTCCAGCTTTCGGACGAAAGCTATGATATTCTGCTGCTGGATATTGAAATGCCGGGAATGGACGGGGTGTCCCTGGCGCGCAAGGTGCGCCGGGAGGATGGAAACGTCCAGATCATCTTTGTCACCGGGTATTCCGATTATATCGCCCAGGGCTACGAGGTGGAGGCGCTGCATTATCTGATGAAGCCCGTGGATCGGGAAAAGCTGTTTTCCGTGCTGGACCGGGCGGTGGAAAAGCTGCGCAAAAACGAGCGCCCCCTGCTGCTGGAGCTGGCGGGAGAAACGGTGCGGCTGCCGCTGCGGGAGCTTCGCTATCTGGAAGTGCGGCGCAATTTCGTCACGCTCCACGCCCGGGAGGAATACACCGTAAAAAAGCCGCTGACCGAATTTGAGGAACGGCTGGACGAGCGCTTTTTTCGCACGGGCCGCTCCTTCATTGTGAATCTAATGTATATCCAGAAAATCACACGAACGGATATTTTCCTCACCACGGGGGAGGTTCTTCCCCTCCCCCGGGGGCAATACGAGGCCCTGAACCGGGCGCTGATCGCCCTTTCCTGACAGGGCCGGAAAGGAGCCGCCCATGCCCCTTTTTTCCCGCAGAGCAAAGCGTCAAATCGCCGCCTATCAGCAGGAACTGCTGAAAACCCACTACGCCGAGGTGGATAATATGTACCGCCAGATGCGGGGCTGGCGGCATGATTTCCGCAACCAGCTGCAAACCCTCAAGGCCTACGCCGCAGCGGGGGATCTGGCCGCCATCCGCCGGTATCTGGATGAATTGGATACCGATCTGGCCCGAGTGGATACCGTGGTCAAAACGGGCAACCCCATGGCCGACGCCATCCTCAACAGCAAAATTTCCCTGGCCCGGGCCCGGCATATCCCCGTCCGGGCGGACGCGCATATCCCCCTGGCGCTGCGCATTTCGGAAATCGATCTGTGCGTTATTCTGGGCAATCTGTTCGATAACGCCATCGAGGCCAGCCTGGCCCTGCCCGAGGAGCAGCGCATGATTCGCGTGTATATGGATATCAAGGGCGCGCAGCTTTATATTTCCTTCACCAATTTCACCGCCGATAAAAAGCGGCGCAAGGAAAACGGCCTGTTTTCCTCCACCAAGGGGGCGGGCCACGGCCTGGGCCTGCGGCGGGTGGACGAGGTGGTGCGCCGGATGGAGGGCTATATCAGCCGCAACAGCGAGGACGGCGCCTTCACCACCGAGGTGCTGCTGCCGGGCGCAGCAATTCATCCCTGAAAAACGACGATTCGTCCCCCGATTGCGCCGGAGGACGTTTTTTTGTGGTATATATAAGGCCGCGGGCCGCGCCGTTCAGGGAGCGCCGCGAAACGAAAAAAAACGCGAGGTGGAGCGTATGACCCAGGAAGAAAAAAAGAAAAAGGCGCGCTACGGCGTGGGCGGCAACGTGATTTACATGCTCGCCCTGGCATTTCGCCAATGCCGCCAGGTGCCGCTGATTTTGCTGTGTCAGGTGCTGCTGGGGGTGGGCGAGAATCTGCTGGGCCTGTTTGTGGCCCCGGTGCTGCTGGGGGAATTGGAGGCCGCCGTGCCCGCATGCACGCTGGTGCGCTCCATCCTGCTGTTCTCCCTGGGGCTGATCGCGTTTTCCGCCGCCGCGCGCTATCTGCGCACCGCCGCGCGCTATGGCCGGGTGGAGGTGCGGGGGCGGCTGAACAACGCCATTAACATGAAAATTCTGCGCACCTCCTTTTCCAATTCCCTAAAGGCGGATTTCCGGGAAATGTACGCCGGGGCCGCCGAGGCCACCTCGGCCAACAGACGGGGCACGGAGGCCGTCTGGGATACGCTGTGCCAGCTTGCGCTGTCCGTCGCCGGCCTGGCGCTGTATCTGCTGCTGCTCACGGCGGTGAACCCCGTGGTGCTGCTGGCGGCCGCCGCGGCAGCATGCCTCAGCTTTCTCACCGGCCGGTATCTGAACAATTGGGCCCACGCCCACCGCGCGGAAACGGAACGCTTCTGGAAGCGGAGCTGCTATCTTTATGAGAGCGTCAGCGACCGGGAATACGCCAAGGATATCCGCCTGTTCGGCATGCAGCGGTGGCTGCGGGATGTGGAAAACCGGGTGGTGGATACCTACAAGGCCTTCTCCTGCCGGCTGGAGGGGCGGCGGCTGCTGGCCGGCGTGCTGGATGCGCTGCTGGCCTTCGCCCAGGGGGCGGTAATCTATGGCTATCTCCTTGCCCGGGCCCTGGAAGGCAGTCTGTCCGCCAGCGAATTTCTGCTGTATTTTTCCGCCGCCAGCGCGCTTTCCGGCTGGCTGGGCGGCATTTTGGAAAACCTTCGGCAGCTTCAGGAAAACAGCCGCGAAATCTCCCAGGTGCGGGAATTTCTGGAGTATCCCGAGTGCTTCCGCTTCGAGGAGGGAGAGCCGCTCTCCCCCGAGCCTAACGGCCGCTACGCCCTGACGCTGGAGGACGTTTCCTTTCGCTATCCCGAAGCGAAAAAGGATACCCTCTCCCATATCAGCCTGACCCTGCGCCCGGGGGAAAAGCTGGCCATTGTGGGCCTCAACGGCGCAGGGAAAACCACGCTGATCCGCCTGCTCTGCGGCCTGCTGGATCCAACGTCCGGCCGGGTGCTGCTCAACGGGCAGGATATTCGCCGCTATAACCGCCGGGATTATTACCGGCTGTTCTCCGCCGTGTTCCAGGATTTTTCCGTGCTGGCGGCCAGCGCGGCGGAAAACGTGGCCCAGAGAATCGAGGGCGTGGACATGGCCCGGGTGCGCCGCTGCGTGGAGCTGGCGGGTATAAAAGAAAAAATCGAATCCCTGCCCCAGGGGTATGATACCAAGCTGGGCCGGGCGGTCTATGAGGACGCGCCCGAGCTTTCCGGCGGCGAGCAGCAGCGGCTGATGCTGGCCCGGGCGCTGTATAAAAACGCCCCCATCATCCTGCTGGACGAGCCCACCGCCGCCCTGGACCCCCTGGCGGAAAGCGATATGTATCGCCGCTATAACGATCTGACCCGGGGCCGCAGCGCCGTGTATATCTCGCACCGGTTGGCCTCCACTCGCTTCTGCGATCGCATTCTTCTGCTCCGGGACGGCGGCGTTGCCGAGGAGGGAACCCACGATCAGCTGATGGCCCGGAACGGGGAATACGCCGCGCTTTTCCAGGTGCAGGCGCAATATTATCAAAAGGAGGGGAAAAAGGATGAAGCAAACGGATAAGCGCTTCGTTTCCCTGAAGGAAACACTGGCCTGCACCCGCCGGGCCCTTTCCCTGTGGCATACGATGATCCCGGGGCTGCTGGCGTGCAAGCTGCTCCAAATCGCCCTCTCCGCCCTGACTCCCTACGTCGCCGCCTTCTTCTCCGCCCGGCTGCTCAACGAGCTGGCGGGGGGCCGCGATCCCCTGCTGCTGCGGCAGTGGGCGCTGCTGGCCCTGAGCGCCGCCCTGGGCATGGCGCTGCTTTCCGCGCTGGCCAAGCGCTGGAAGGGCGCCCTGGCGGGGGACGGCGGCCTGCTGGAATGGTTCGCGCTGGAGCGCCTGTACGCAGAGAAAAAGCAATCCATGGATTTCTGCGATGCGGACGGCAGCCGGGCGCAGGAGCTGCTGGCGCAGATCAAGCAAAACCAGAACTGGGCCAGCTGGGGCCTGATACACACCCTCCACGACGCAGATTTTCTGGCCCGGGCATTTTTCCGCATTGCGGGCGCTACGGCGCTGAGCGTATCGCTGTTCGCGCTGCCCGTGCCTGCGGGCAGCCCCCTCGCCTTTCTGAATCATCCCCTGTGCCTGGCGGGGCTGCTGGCGCTGCTGCTGCTATGCGCCCTGGGCGGCTCGCTGCTGGATAACCGGGCGGGCAGCAGCATGGCCCAGGCGGCGGGCTCGGCCCGGATGGGCAACCGCATTTTCGGATATTACGGCTGCTTCGGCAACGATCCCAAGCGCGCCGCGGACGCGCGGCTTTACAGCCAGGAGGATGTTTGCCAGCATTATTTTCTGAACGATTCCACCTTCTTCAGCAAAGGGCTTCTGGCGAAAAACGCCTGGCGGCGGCAGGGGCCCCTTCGCGCCGGGGGCAGCGCCCTTTCCCAGGCATGCACGGGGCTGGCGTATCTGTTCGTGTGCCTCAAGGGCCTGGGCGGTGCCTTCCCCGTGGGCTCCGTCACCCAGTATGTGGCCGCCGTAACGGGCCTGGCCCAGGGAATGGGCGATCTGATTTACGGGCTGGGCGCGCTGCGCACCAACGCCTTCTTTCTGCGGGATACCTTCGCCTTTCTGGATATTCCCAACGCCATGTATCAGGGCAGCCTGACCCTGGAAAAGCGCAGCGACCGGCAATATGATATTGAATTTCGGGATGTATCCTTCCGCTATCCCGGCAGTGAGCAATGGGCCCTGCGGCATGTAAGCCTGAAATTCCGGGTAGGCCGCCGCCTGGCCGTGGTCGGGAAAAACGGAAGCGGAAAAACCACCTTCATCAAGCTGCTCTGCCGCCTGTATGACCCCACGGAGGGGGAAATTCTGCTCAACGGCATCAACATTCGCAAATACAATTACGCCGAGTATCTTTCCATTTTTTCCGTGGTGTTTCAGGATTTTAAGCTGCTTTCCCTGCCCCTGGGCCAGAATGTGGCCGCCAGCATGGATTATGACCGCGCCCGGGCGGAGGATTGCCTGGCCAAGGCGGGCTTCGGGGCGCGGCTGGCCGCCCTGCCCCAGGGGCTGGATACGCCGCTTGGCAAGGATTTTGAGGAAAACGGCGTGGAGCTTTCCGGCGGCGAGGCCCAGAAAACGGCCATTGCCCGGGCGCTGTACAAAAACGCGCCCTTCATCATCCTGGATGAACCCACCGCCGCCCTGGACCCCCTGGCCGAGGCGGAAATCTACAGCAAATTCAGCGAGCTGGTGGACGACCGCACCGCCATTTACATCAGCCACCGGCTTTCCTCCTGCCGCTTCTGCGATGAGATCGCCGTGTTCGACGGCGGACATTTGGCGCAGATGGGCAGTCATGAAGCGCTGCTTTCCCAGCCCCGGGGGCTTTACGCCCAGCTTTGGAACGCCCAGGCGCAGTATTACACGGAAGCGTGATAACGACGGATGATAATGCGGGAGAGTCACGCCAAGAAGGCTGCGCGGGCAAGGGCGGGCAGAAAATACGCGCGTTGCTCTGCTGGCGAAGCGGAATAGGGCCTTTAAAACAAATCCAGCATATTATCCAGATAAATTTCCTCGCGAACGCGCAGATGGTATTCCGGCTTCGTTAAATAATACAGCAGAAATTCCAATATCAGCGCGCTGCCCAGGCCCCGGCCCTCGATTTTAAATTGCGAAAAGCCCATGGGCAGATAAGTGTTCCAAATTTCCTCCCGGCTGATAAAGCCGGGATTTTTCATCGCCTTAGAAAAGCGATAGCCGCCCTGGGCGTCCGGCGCGGCGCAGCGGTGCTCCGGCCCGGGCTCGCCCAGGTTTTTCCGGCTGACCGCCTCATAGCACTGCTTTCGCTCCTTGCAGCCGAAAAAGCAGCATTCGTTGCAGAGAAATTCGGCTTTATCCTTCAGGGGCTGGGGCAGCGCGGCCAATGAATCAAAGGCCTTGTTCAGCCGGAAATCCGGCACCACATAGCGGAAATCCGCCCGCTCTAATTCCTGACGGAATTGCGAAAAATCCGTCAGCACCTTGGTGGTGGAGGAAACGAAATACAGCCCCGGGTAGCGCGTTTTCAGGTAATCCAGCAGCAACTCCGAATGCACGATCACGCCGTTTGGGGGCGTATCGCTTTGCGCAAAAAGGCGGCAAAGGGCGTTGCACCTACGGTCGGCAAGGTGCTCCTGGCGTAAAAGGGAATTGCTGAAGGTCAGCCGGGCGGAAACGCCGTATTCCCGCGCCAGATCAAGCGCCGCCCGGGGATCGCATTCCCCTGTCCCCACGCGGCCGCCGCCCCAAAGGCAGCCCGCAGGCGCGCCGTAAAGCGAAGCGATCTCGCACCCATCATAGAAATATTCCCGGCGCTCCCGAAACAGCGGCAGAAACGCGCGATACAGCTCGTAAAATTCAAATAGGCCGGGAAGATGAAAATACGCGGTTTTCTTCATCCGCGTCGCGCCCCTGCTTCGGCGCGGCCCAATTCGCCGGGAACGCCCTGCGCCCTGCGCACATAGCTTGCGCAGTTTTTTTCTTGTTTAATTCCGTCAAAGTACATCGCGTAATCTTCAAAATGGGTATAGCCGCTGTTCTCAATCGTCTTTTTCGAAGGAAGGTTTTCCTGGAAATGATCCGCAAAGCATGCGTCAAAACGGGTCAGCAGATATTCTGTCAGATAAGTAAGCGCTTCCGTTCCGAAGCCCTGCCGCTGATAAGCCCTTCCAATCACAAAGCCGACGCCGACGCATTGCTTCCCGCTGAATTCGGGCTGATTCGTTTTGTATTTATTCACATGAAGATAACCGATCAACTGCTGATGATGCAGAAGGGCGATTCCCGTGTTGTATTTCGTCAGCTCAGAAAAAAACGTTTCGAACGCTTCCTTCGATTTTGCGGGCAGAAAGCCCGCAGGCACCGTTACGGAAGCGTCGTTCAGCAAAGCGTATAGGCTGCTTTTATCTTCTTCTTTCAATAACCGGTACGTTAATCGCGCCGATTGAAGCGTTTTCCCTTCTAGTCCGATCATAAGCGTTTCCTCCGTCCTGCCCGCCTGATGGATCCCGCCGCCCGGCGGCCCGGAAAACCGCAAAGGCGGTTTTCTGAATCAAATTATAGCACGGCTTGCAGGATTGGGCTAGCCATCATTTAAAAGCCTTTTTGCGGAGAAACAATTTGCTTTCTTGTTTTCCATTCTTACCCATTCAGCTTTCTTGGAAGGGGTCTGGGGAAACCGTTCTTTGGCCTCCAAAGAACGGTTTCCCCCAGAATTTCCCTTTTTTATTTATAACCTCGCGTCCTCCAACCGGCGCAGCTTCCGGCGAAGGATAGCGCCCTGGAAAATCAGCGCCAGCAGCAGCGCGCCGCAGCCGCCCCCCAGCAGCGGAAGCAGCCATGCGGGGCGTTCCGCCGCTGCCGCCTCCTCCGCCCCGCTTTCCTGGGCCGCAGGCGCGCTGGGAGCGGGCTCCACCGCCAGGGAAAGGGGCAGCTCCATGGAAGCGGCGTTGCCCCATGCGTCCTCATAGGCGATTTCCAGCGTGCCTGTATAATCCCCCTCCTCCGCCGCGCGGCCGATCATCGCGCCCAGCTTGGCCGTGGCGGTTTCGCCCGGGGCAATGCCGCCCACCAGCACGCTCTGCTCCACCGCCACGCCGGGCAGGCGCAGGGTGGCCAGCACGTTGCGAAGCTCCCCCCGGCCCATGTTCATCAGCGGCAGGGATATATTCAACACCTCTCCCTGAATCACGCTGGCGGGCATTTGCAGCCCGCCCTGCGCCAGGCGCATTTCCTGAACGACGGGCAGGGTGAATTGCTCCGTCCAAACGCCCTGATGGGCGAAGGTCTGCCAGGCGAGAGAGACGCGCAGGGGGTGCGGCCCCACGGCGGCGCTGGCCAGCGTCACCAGGGGATAAACGCATTCCCGGCTTTCCCCGGGCAGCAGCGAACCGATTATCAGCGTATCCGAATTTGCCGGAAGCACCTCCCCCGCCGGGTCGGTCACGATCAGCGTCAGGCCCGTCATTTCCTGATTGGCGCTGGGATTTTCCACCCGCAGCGTCAGCGCGCCCTCCTCCCCCACCGTCAGTTCGGCCTGGGGATTCGTCAGCGCGGGGGAAACGCTGGCCGGGGCTTGCCCATCCCGAATGCGCAGCAGCAACGAAAATTCGCCTTGCAGCGCGTTTCCCGCCGCATCCCGGCCCACTGCGGTAATCACGGCGGGATAATCCCCGCTGACCCGGTTTTTCAGCAGCCGCCCTTCCAGCTTACAGCGGTACAGCCCGTCCTCCCCCGCCGAGAAAGCGCCCGATAGCGCGGCGGCCTGAAAGGGGGAGGCCCCGGGGCAAACCAACGACAGGGTGATCTTCCCCGCCGCCCGGGGTGCGGACAGGGGAAAATGCAGCGTCAGCACATCCCCCTCGATCACGGGGGCGTAGCCCTGATTCCAGGAGCAGTTCTTCATGCCGGTAAAGACCGCGTCCCGCTCCCAGATAAAATCCGTCTCCGCCCCGGCGGAAAAAGCCGATAAAACCAGCAATGCCGCCAGCAGCGCAACAATTCTTTTCATTTTCTATCACAGCTCCCGAATATTTTCCACAATGCTCTGCCGCAGCACGCCCCGAAGGCGCGCCCGCAGCATGCCCTGACAGCATAAGCCGCACAGCGCCCCAAAGCCAAGCTGGCAGGGCAGATACAGCGCCGCCAGGCGGGGGAAGCCCCCGTAGGAGGGAACAAGCCCATGGGTAAGCAGCGCGCCCGCAGCGCCCAGGGCCACGCCCAGAACGATTTGCGCCCAGAGAGGGCCCGCATAGCCCCGCAGCAGCACCCCCGCATCCGCGCCCACGGCCCGCAGCGTGCCGATGGCCCGGCGGTCCGCCTGGATGCGGCGGGAGGCCGCCCCCAGCATCAGCCCCGTGGAGCAGGCGAAGAAAATCAGCACCACCCCGGCCAGCGCCGCCAGGGCCTGAAGCCGCTCCGCCCGGCGGTTCCGGGCCTCCTTGAGCAGATTGCGGGCCGCCATGTTTTCCCCCCGCAGGGCGATTTGCTCCAGCCGGGATTGCAAATAGGCCTCCTCCTCCGCGTCGGGCTGACGGGACAGGTAAACGGACACCGTTTCCGGCCCGCCCGTTTCCAGGCCCAGGGCCTGGGCCCCCTGAGGCGTGGTGATAATCGCCGTATCTTTCGCGTTCATCCACACGCCCATTTCATTCTCCAGCTGCGTCAAATTTCCATCCAGCACCGCGCCGATGCGGGGCGAGGCCTGCCGTCGCTCCAGCTTTTCAAAAATCGTCCGCTGCCGGGCGTAAGCGTCCGTTCCCTGGCCCGAAGCAAAAATGGCGCTTTCCTCATCCGAATAGCAGAAAAACTGAAAGAGGGGCAGCGTATCTCCCGCGAAAAACTGATCGTTCACGGCGTGAAGCGTCCATGCTTCGGGCTGCTCCAGGGTATCGCGATACGTCTGATAGCTGTTCTTGGCGGCATAGGATTCCCGCCAGCGCTCCGGCGCAAAGACCAGCACCTCCTCCCCTGCGTTCAGCGCCTCCAAATCGATTTTTCCCTGCGCCACATAATCCTCTAGCCGCTCCGCATCGACGGTGACGACGTAAAAACGCAGCTCCGCCAGCTCCAGCGCCGTGCCCAGGGTATCCCGGGCGGCCTGATAAGCCGGACGCCGGACGCGGTAATTCTGCCGCGCATGTTCTTCAAAGGGATCGGAAAGGAAATCGGAGACGCCCGTCAAGCTCGCCCGCCGCGCGGCGATATATTCCTCCTCGTCGGCGAAGCCCAGGGCATTTTCAAAGTTGCTGTCCAGGGGGCTTTTGAGGTACTCGCCCACGCTTTCCAGCCCCGCCAGCACCGCGGCGGTGGCCCCCTGGCGCACCTGCTTCACCAGGGGCAGCCGGGCGATCTGCGCCACGTCCGCCTGGGAAAGGGTGGCCCGGGGAAGCGCCTGGGCGTAGGGATGATAATAGTACATATTCCTCGTGCTGTTCAGCGAAAATTCCGGCCCGGGCCGCCCCAGGGCTTGATACCCCGTGACCGCGCTCAGAATCAAGCCGAAAACGCAATAGATCATCAGCGCCGTCATGAGAACGCCCCCCGCCTGACGGCCGGGATGCAGCCGCAGCTGCCGGGCGCAAAGCAGCGTCGGCACGCGAAAGCGTTTTTTCTGCCGGATACGCCCTCTGCGGCGCAGCAGCGCCGTATCCCGCAGCACGCCCATGGGCGGAATACGGGCCGCCCTGCGCAGGGGCAGCCAGGAGGAGAGCAGCAGGCACAGCGCCGCAGCCGCCGCAATGGGCGCAAGCAGCAGCGGCGAGGGCGCGAAGGCGAAATAATCCGGCGCCAGGCGGGAAAGCGCCCACCCCGTCAGCACCCCCGCCCCCAGGGCCAGGGGGGCGGCCAGCAGCGAAAGCAGCCAGACCTCCCGACCGAAAATCCGGCGAATTTGTCCCCGGGTGGCCCCCACCGCCCGAAACATGCCGATTTCTTCGCGTTTGCGTGCCAATTGGCTTTCCATGGCCCCGGCGATGGCCACGCAGGCGGCCAGCAGCAGCGCGCCGCCCAGCAGCAGCAGCAGCACCAAGCCCGCCCCCGTCTGCTCGTCCAGGCCGCTCCAATAGGGCAGAATGCCCCCGTCATCGCCCAGCACGAAAAGATAGGAAAGCCGGTTATTCTCCGAAAGCGCTTTTTTATCCACCAGCGGGCGCGTGGTCATCACCCGGTGCACCGCCATGCGCCCGCTGGCAAAGGCGGGCTCCTCCGGGCTGACCAGCAGCGCGGGAAAACGCAGCACGGCGGAAGCGGAGGTGGAGAAAAAGCCGGTCACATCCAGCGCGCCCGTTTGCTCATGCAAAAGGCCCGCCAGGGTGAAGCGCCGCGTTTCCGCCCCCACGCCGTCGATGGGCAGAAGGGAAAGCGCAAGCTCCTCCCCGATTTCCGCTTCGATGCGCAGCTGCTCCAGCACGCCCCGCTCCACGGCGATTTCTCCCGCCCGTTGGGGCATGCGGCCCGCCAGGCAGCGGCGGTTGAGCAAAGCGCCGCCCTCCGCATCCAGATACCCCAGATAAAAATCGTTGGTTTCCAGCCGGGCCGTCACATAAACATGGCCCAGGCGGTCAAAATATCCCGTGTCCCGCAGCGCCGCATCCGTCCATTCGGGCGAGTCCAGCAAAAATGCGTTCAGATAGCCCACCCGCAGGGCGGCGTTATCCCGCTGCTTCTGAAAAAGCCCGCTGGCCGCCACGCACAGGCTGGCCACCAGATAAACGGAAAGAAACACGCTTAATCCCAGGGAAACATACTGCCGTCCGTGCGCCCGCAGGCCCGCCCCGGCCAGGCGGTTATAGGTCAGGCGTTTCATAAGCTGCCCTCCCCGCTGTCGCCGGTGATTTTGCCATCCTCCAGGCGCAGAATGCGGCCCGCCTGCTCCGCCACATGGAGATCATGGGTCACAAGCACCAGCGTGACCCCCAGTTCCTCTCCCACCTGGCGCAGAAGAGAAAGCACCTCGCGCCCCGCCTGGCCGTCCAGATTGCCGGTAGGCTCGTCGGCAAAGAGCAGGGCGGGCTTATTGGCCAGCGCCCGGGCGATGGACACCCGCTGCTGCTGCCCGCCGGACATGGCCCCGGGCAGATGCGACAGCCGGTCGCCCACGCCCAGCATGTCGATAACCCGGTTCAGGTATTTTTCATCGGGCTTGCGGCCGTCCAGCATCACGGGCAGCAGGATGTTTTCATAGCCCGTCAGCTCCCGCACCAGATTATAGCTTTGAAACACAAAGCCGAAGCGCCGCCGGCGCAGCACCGCCAGCTGGCGATCCTTATAGGCGTAAAGATCCTGATCCTGATAGAACACCTTGCCGCCGCTGGGCGCGTCCAGCCCGCTGAGCAGATGCAGCAGCGTGGATTTTCCCGAGCCGCTGGGCCCGATAATGGCGGTGAAGGAGCCCTGCTCCAAGGAAAGGCTCACCCGGTTCAGAGCGTATACGGGCTGCTCGCCCGCCTGATAAATTTTACTCAGTTCTTGGCAGCGCAGAATGGTCATTTTGCATCCCTCCTCGCTTTTATTCTATCAGGCCGGGCTTACGGCCGGGTGACGGCCGCCTTACGATTTCGCAAGATTTCAGCGGAAAATATGAAGCGCTGCGGGGAAAAAGATACGCGCGCCGGGCGCGCGTCTTCGCCGGAGCCGCGCTTTTCACACCGCATAAGGCGGCGCTATTTCGCCCGGGAAAGGCTCTGGGGCAACGTCGGCAGATGCACGGTGAAGCGCAGGCCCCGGCCTGTATTTTCCGCCCGGACGTCGCCGTGATGCCGCCGCACCACCTCCTGCACGATATTCAGCCCCACCCCCGCGCCCTTGCTTTCCCGGCCCGGAGCCTGATAAAAGCGCTGAAACAGCCGGGGCAGTTCCTCCGCCGAAACGCCGCCCCCGTCGTCTTCCACAGAAACAGCCGCCTCCTTTTCCCGCATTTCCAGCCGCGCCCAGATATGCCCCGCCGGGGCGGTATGCTCGCAGGCGTTTTTCAGCAGATTGCCCAGCGCCTCGGCCAGCCAGCCCGCGTCGCACCAGGCCTGGGCCTCCCCCGTCAGGGAAAAGCGCTTCTTTGGATACAGCGCCGCCAGCGGCTCCCAGGCCTCCAGCAGCAGCGGCCGCAGCGCCTTTTGCCCAAAGGAAAACACATACCCGTCCGCGCACAGCTTTTCCAGCCGCAGCAGGGAATAAATCAGCCCCTCCATGCGCTCCACCTGCACAATTTCCTCCCGGACGTGGGGCCCCGCGTCCATTTCGCAAAAAAGGCGCAGAGAGGAAAGGGGCGTTTTCAATTGATGGGAAATATCCGTCATCAGGCGGCTGGCCCGGGCATTTTCCGCTTTTTGCCGCGCCTGGCTTTGGCGCAGCCGCGTTTGGGTTTCCGAAAGGGCGTTTTGCAAGCGGGCCAGTCCCCCCTCCTCGGGGGAGAAGGGCAGGGGCGGCTCCTCGGAGGAAAGAAACGCCTCCGCCCGGGCAGCCAGACGGGCGACGCGCCGCCGCAGCTGAAGCCACAGAAAAAGAAAGCAGGCCGTTCCCAGCAAAAGCAGCCCCGCCAGTGCCCAGCCTATTCCTCCCATTGATAGCCCACCCCCCGAACGGTGCGGATATGTCCCGCGCCGATTTTCTCCCGCAGACGGCTCACATGCACCGACAGCGTGTTATCATCCACGAATTTACTGCCGTCGTCCCACAATGCCTCCAGCAGCGTTTCCCGGGTGGTCACGCCCCGGCGGCGCATCAGCGTGAGGAGAATGCGGTATTCCGTGGGGGTGAGGGCCAGGAGCGCCCCCTCCCGTTTCACCTGCATTCGCTCCTGATCGATTTCCAGCGTCCCCTGGCGGCGCAGCCCCGGCGCATCCTTGCGCAGCAGCGCCCGGATGCGGCTGAGCAGTTCCTGCACCCGGAAGGGCTTGGTCACATAATCGTTGCCCCCCGCGTCCAGGCCCCGAACGATATCCATTTCCTCATCCCGGGCGGTGAGAAACAAAATGGGCTGCCGAAGCCCCGCCTCCCGGCTTTCCCGGCACAGGGCCACGCCGTCCCCATCGGGCAGCGCCACATCCAGCGCCAGCAAATCCCAGCCCCCTGAAAGCAGCAGCGCCCGGGCTTCCCGAACGGAGGCCGCCGTGCCCACGGCGTAGCCCTCCCGCTCCAGCAGATCCTTCACGCCCTGGCGAAGATACAGATCGTCCTCCACCAGCAGAATTTTCGCGGCCATGGCCCTCTCCCTCCGTTTTCGTTTTCCCCGGCTTTATTGCCGCCGTGCGGTTTATGAGCCGCCGCCCGGCGGCCCGGAAAATCACGAAAGTGATTTTCTCAATCATTATAGCATACATTCGGGCGTTTTATCTTTCGAAATCGTAAGCCAGGGCGGAAAATGCGAAAAGACGGCCGAAAAATATCCCCGGCGCGCTCCCTGGATTGAGGCGCGTTTCTTCCAGTTAATAGGCGTTATTTCCCGGCCGCCGGGCCGCGCGCATTTTAGGCATTTCGGGTGGAATGCGCATTGACAAAGGCGTTTTTTTTCTATAAAATGGACGGCGAAAGGAAGGCGAGCGCAATGAAATTACAGCCTGCCGTCAAGCAGGAAACCCGCAAGATCGCCCTGGGCGTGGCCGCGCTGTCGGCGGTGATGCTGCTGGTTTTTCTGGCGATCGGGCGGTTTGATCTTTCCGTTTTGCTGGGCGCGCTGCTGGGGGCCGCCGCCGCCATCGGCAATTTCTTTCTCATGGCGATTTCGGTGCAGCAGGTGGCGGAGAAACGGGCCGCTTCCCCGGCGGAGGAGGATTCCGCCAAGGCGGATAAGGCCGTGCGGCGGAAAATGCAGCTTTCCTACACCGGGCGCATGCTGCTGCTGGGGGGCGTTGCGGTGCTGGCGCTGCTGCTGCCCTGCTTTCAGCCGGTGGCCGCGGTGCTGCCCTTCCTGTTTCCCAGGGCGGTGATCGCCTGGGAGGGACTGATGATGAAGAAAAAGGAGTCGCAGGGAACATGAGCAAAAAAGCGCGGGCGCGGCTGGTGGATATCCTGCTGCTGGCCATGATAATCCTGCCCTTCGCAGGGGCCGCAGCCCTGAAGGTGGTCACCAAGCCGCCTTCCGAGGAAATATCCATCACCGGGGCCATGATTTATTTCACCATTCCCATGCCCCTGCAGGATCTGCCCATCACGGAGGCGCAGGTGAATTCCCTGGCGGTGATGATCGCCATTCTGGGGCTGTGCCTGTATCTGACCCACGGCATCGCCGTGATGCCCCATTCCAAGCGCCAGCTAGCGGCGGAATGGATCGTGGAAAAAACCACGGCGCTGGTGGAGGATAACATGGGCAAGCGCTTTCTGGGCTTCGCCCCCTTTGTGGCGGCCATCATGGCGCTTTCCGCCTTTTCCAGCCTGAGCAGCCTGCTGGGCCTGTTTCCCCCAACCTCGGATATGAACATCGTGGCGGGCTGGGCCATTCTGGTTTTCATCCTGATTACGCATTACAAGCTCAAGGGCGGCCTGCTGCCCTATGTGAAGGGCTTTTTCGAGCCGGTGCCCATTTTCGCCCCCTTTAACATCATCGGCGAATTGGCCACCCCCGTTTCCATGTCCTTCCGCCATTACGGCAACGTGCTCTCCGGCGTGGTTATCGCCACGCTGGTCTCCTACGCCCTGCAGGGCGTTTCCAAGGCGCTGCTGGGCTGGCTGCCCGGGGCGCTGGGCCAATTTCCCTTCCTCCAAATCGGCATTCCGGCGGTGCTGTCGCTGTATTTCGATATTTTCAGCGGCTGCATGCAGGCGTTCATTTTCGCCATGCTGACCATGCTCTATATCGCCACCGGCTTCCCCGAGGAGGAATATGAACGGCGCAAAGCAAAGCGGAAAAAAGCTTTGCCTACTGCATAAATTCTGCGCGACAAACGCTAAGGAGGATCACCATCATGCTTGAACTTGCTATCGGTATCATTCTTGCCGGCTGCGCCATCGGCGCGGGCCTGGCCCTGATCGCGGGTATCGGCCCCGGTATCGGCGAAGGCAACGCCGTGGCCAAGGCCTGCGAGGCCATCGGCCGCCAGCCCGAATCCAAGGGCCCCGTCACCTCCACCATGATTATGGGCTGCGCCATTGCGGAAACCACCGGTCTTTACGGCCTGGTTATCGGCATCCTGCTGATTTTCGTGGCCCCCAATCTGTTCATCAACGCGCTGAAAACCGCGCTGACCACCTGGGGCGCCGGGCTGCTTTGAGGCAAGGCATTCATAGAAAGGCAAAAAATCCATGAACGTACAGTCATTGGATATTATCTCCGTCAATATCTGGCAGATTCTCATTTCCCTTGCCAATCTGCTGATTCTGTTCCTGATTCTCAAGCATTTTCTCTTTAAGCCCGTGCAAAACGTGTTTCGCACCCGCCGGGAGCAATTGGACGGCCTGTACGACGAGGCGAACCAAAGCCGCGCCGCCGCCGAGGGCATGAAGCAGGAATACGAAGAAAAGCTGGCCGCCGCCCGGGACGAGGCGGACGGGCTGGTGCGCGCCGCGGTGCAGACCGCCCAGCGCAAGGGCGACGCCATCGTGGCCGAGGCCTCCAGCCAGGCCAGCCATATCAAGCAGAAGGCGGAAGAGGACATCGCGCTGGAAAAGAAACAGATGCTCTCCGACGTGCGGGGCGAAATTTCGCAGCTGGCTGTGGATATCGCCTCCAAGGTGGTTGAGCGCGAAGTGAAAAAGACGGATCACGATCAATTTGTGGACGAATTCATTCAGAACGTTGGTGAAAAGCCGTGACGGATCTTTGCCGGGAATATGGCGACGGCCTGTACGCCCTGTGCGCCGAGGAGCAATTGACGGCCCAGGCGCTGGAGGAGCTGCAAACGCTCAAGGGATGTTTCCGGGAATCGCCGGATTTTATTCGCCTGCTGTCCAACATGTCCCTGCCCAAGGAAGAGCGGCTGCGCATTCTGGATGAAACCCTGCGGGGGCAGATTCACCCCTATTTGCTGAATTTTCTCAAGCTCCTGTGCGAGCGGGGCCTGCTGCAATCCTTCCCTGGCTGCGAGGAAGCCTTCCGGGAGGATTACAACCGCGATCACGGCGTGCTGGAGGCCCAGGTCACCACGCGCCTGCCCCTCACGGCTTCGCAGCGGGCGGCCCTTACGGAAAAGCTGGAACGCATGACCGGAAAGAAAATTCGCCTCATGGAAAAGCAGGACGCTTCTGTGCTTGGCGGCGTGCTGCTGGAAATGGACGGGCAGCGCTACGACAACACCCTGCGCCAGCGCCTTTCCGCCCTGGGCCAGGCCCTGAGCCGGGAGCAATAATCGTCCCCCGATTCCGCCCCGCGGGCGGACTTTCCCCCATCTATGGAAAGCGGTGATATGATGCAATTGAAGCCAGAAGAAGTTTCCAAGCTGATTAAAGAGCAAATCAAGCATTACGAAAATAAAATCTATCAAAGCGATACCGGCACCATCCTCATGATCGGCGACGGCATCGCCCGGGTGTCCGGGCTGGAAAAATGCATGTCCAACGAGCTGCTGCGCTTTCCCAACGGCGAATACGGCATGGCGCTGAACCTGGAAGAGAATTCTGTGGCCGTGGTCATGCTGGGCACGGACGAGGGCGTGCGCGAGGGCGACACGGTGGAGCGCACGGGCCGGGTGGTTTCCGTGCCCGTGGGTGAAGCGCTGCTGGGCCGGGTGGTGAACGCCCTGGGCCAGCCCGTGGACGGCAAGGGCCCCGTGGCCGCCCGGGAGCAGCGCCCCATCGAGCGCAGCGCCCCCGGCATCATCCAGCGCAAAAGCGTTTCCGTGCCTCTGCAAACAGGCATCAAGGCCATCGACAGCATGATTCCTATCGGCCGGGGCCAGCGCGAATTGATTATCGGCGACCGCCAGACGGGCAAAACCGTCATTGCCCTGGATACCATCATCAATCAAAAGGGCAAGGACGTGCTGTGCATTTATGTGGCCATCGGCCAGAAATGCTCCACCGTGGCGCAATTGGTGGATACCCTTACCGCCGCCGGAGCCATGGATTACACCATCGTGGTCAGCGCCACCGCCGCCGAAATGGCCCCACTGCAATACATCGCCCCCTATTCGGGCTGCGCCATGGCGGAATATTTCATGGATCAGGGCAAGGACGTGCTGATCGTATACGACGATCTGTCCAAGCATGCGGTGGCCTACCGCGCCCTGTCCCTGCTGATTCGCCGGCCCCCGGGCCGCGAGGCGTATCCCGGCGATGTGTTCTATCTCCACAGCCGCCTGCTGGAGCGGGCCGCCCGGGTGGCCCCCGAATACGGCGGCGGCTCCATCACCGCCCTGCCCATCATCGAAACCCAGGCGGGCGACGTATCCGCCTACATCCCCACCAACGTCATTTCCATCACCGACGGCCAGATCTTCCTGGAAACCGAGCTGTTCCATTCCGGCGTTATGCCCGCCGTGAACCCGGGCATTTCCGTTTCCCGCGTGGGCGGCAACGCCCAGATCAAGGCCATGAAGAAGGTGGCGGGCAGCCTGAAGCTGCTCTACAGCCAATACCGCGAATTGCAGGGCTTCGCCCAGTTCGGCTCCGATCTGGATGCGGATACCAAGGCGCGGCTGGCCCAGGGCGAGCGGATTGTGGAGGTGCTCAAGCAGGGGCGCAACCGGCCCGTGGCGGTGGAGGATCAGGTGTGCATTTTCTACGCCGTCACCCATGATTTCCTCCGGGATGTGGCGCTTCGGGATATTCCCGATTACGAAGAGGGCCTCTATGCCCGCATGGCCGCCCAGCACGCCCCCGTGCTGGAGGCGATTCGCGAAACGGGCGCGCTTTCCGCCGAAACCGAAAACGCCCTTCGCCGCGCGCTGGAGGATTATACCCAGGATTTTCTCAAATCCCGCTGAGTAAGGAGGCGTCGCCATGGCCGGAACATCCATGAAGGATATCAAGCTGCGGATCAAAAGCGTGGAAAGCACCATGCAGATTACCAAGGCCATGCAGCTGGTGGCAACCTCCAAGCTTCGCCGCGCTAAGGAGCGCATGGAAAACAGCCAGCCCTACGGCGAAATTTCCCGCCAAGCCATGGCCGTGGCCCTGCGCTGCCGGGACGCGCAATCCCCTTTCCTGGCCCAGCGTCCCGTGAAGCGGCGTTGCTACGTCGTCATCGCCGGGGAGCGGGGGCTGGCCGGGGGCTATAACAACAACGTTTTCAAGGCGGTGGCCGTCCATGGAGGCGATACCCCCTACTGCGTGCTGCCCCTGGGCCGAAAGGCCATTGAAAAATATCACCGCCTGGGCGCGGAGCTGCTGACGGATGAATTCCCCCTGGTGGAGAGCATTTCGGTGGGCATGTGCTATAAGCTGGTTCAGCCGCTGCTGGAGGGCTTTCTGGCGGGCAGGTTCGACGAGGTTTTCCTGGCTTACACCGCCTTCCAGAATATGATGACCCAGGAGGCCCGGGTGGAGCGGCTGCTGCCCATCGCCCCGCCGGAAGAGGACGCGCCCTCCGCCGTTGCGCCCATTTATGAAATGGAAATCGGGGAAATGCTGGATCGGGTGATGCCGGATTTCCTGACGGGCAGGCTGTACAGCGCGCTGTGCGATTCCTTCGTCAGCGAGGTGGCCGCCCGCCGCAGCGCCATGGACAGCGCCACCCAGAACGCCGACGCCATGATTTCTCAGCTGCGGCTGCATTACAATCAGGCGCGTCAGGGCGCAATCACCCAGGAAATCACCGAAATCGTCGCCGGCGCGGAGCAATAAGCGCCGGGAAAGGAGCAAGCCAAGGTGAACGGTCAAAATACCGGCAAGGTGGTTCAGGTGATCGGCCCCGTGCTGGATATCCGGTTCGAGGACGGGCATTTGCCCGAACTGCTGAATGCCATTGAAATTAAAATGGGCGGTCGCACCATCGTGGCCGAGGTGGCCCAGCATGTGGGCGACAACGTGGCCCGCTGCATCGCCATGAACACCACCGACGGCATGGTGCGCGGGGTGGAGGCCGTGGATACGGGCAGTCCCATCACCGTGCCCGTGGGCAATGAATGCCTGGGACGGATTTTCAATCTGCTGGGTCAGCCCATCGACGATCAGCCCGCTCCCCCGCAGGCGGAGCGCTGGCCCATCCATCGCCCCGCCCCCTCCTATGAGGAGCAGGAAACCTCCACCGAGATTCTGGAAACGGGCATCAAGGTGGTGGATTTGATCGCGCCCTACGCCAAGGGCGGCAAGATCGGCCTGTTTGGCGGCGCGGGCGTGGGAAAAACCGTGCTGATTATGGAGCTGATTAACAATATCGCCAAGCAGCACGGCGGCCTGTCCGTTTTCGCGGGCGTGGGCGAACGCACCCGCGAGGGCAACGACCTGTATAACGAAATGAAGGAAAGCGGCGTGCTGGGGAAAACCGCGCTGGTCTACGGCCAGATGAACGAGCCCCCGGGAGCGCGCATGCGCGTGGCGCTTTCCGGCCTGACCATGGCGGAATATTTCCGCGATCAGGAAAACCAGGACGTGCTGCTGTTTATCGATAACATTTTCCGGTTCACCCAGGCGGGCTCCGAGGTTTCGGCGCTGCTGGGGCGTATGCCCAGCGCCGTCGGCTATCAGCCCACCCTGGCCACCGAAATGGGCGCGCTGCAGGAGCGGATCACCTCCACCAAAAAAGGCTCCATCACCTCCGTGCAGGCGGTGTATGTGCCTGCGGACGACCTGACCGACCCCGCCCCCGCCACCACCTTCGCCCATCTGGACGCCACCACCGTGCTCAGCCGCAGCATTTCCTCCCTGGGCATTTATCCCGCGGTGGATCCCCTGGATTCCACCAGCCGCATCCTCACCCCCGAAATCGTGGGCCGCGAGCACTATGAAACCGCCCGCCAGGTGCAGGGCATTTTGCAGCGGTATAAGGAATTGCAGGATATTATCGCCATCATGGGCATGGACGAGCTCAGCGACGAGGATAAGATCATCGTGGCCCGGGCCCGCAAGGTGCAGCGCTTCCTGAGCCAGCCCTTCTCCGTGGCGGAGCAGTTCACGGGCATGCAGGGCAAATATGTGCCGCTGAAGGAAACCATTCGCGGCTTCAAGGAAATCATCGAGGGCAAGCACGACGATCTGCCCGAGAGCGCGTTCCTGTTCGTCGGCTCCATTGACGAAGCGGTGGCCAAGGCCAAGAAGGGTGAATAAGCATGGCGACCTTTCATTTGCAGATCGTAACGCCTGACCGCATGGTTTTCGACGGCCAGGCGGAGCGCGTGATCGTGCGCACGGCAGGGGGCGACGTTTGCATCCTGCCGCGCCATATCGATTACATGGCCCCCCTGGGCATCGGCCAGGCCCGCGTTACGGATGCGCAGGGAAACACCCGCTGCGCCGCCTGCAACGGCGGGCTCATCAGTGTGCTGAACGGGGAAGCCCGCGTTTTGGCCACCACCTTTGAATGGGCGGAGGAAATCGACGGCCCCCGGGCGGAGCGCGCCCAGCAGCGGGCCGAGGAGCAGCTAAAAACGCTCCAGCGCGGTGAAAAAGCCTTCGATATCGCCGAGGCCAAGCTCAAGCGCGCCCTGGCCCGCCTTCAGGCGAAGGAATAAATTCTGCTATATCCATATGGCGGGGAAACCTTCTTGGCAAGCGCCGCGCTTCTGCTTTGGCGGAGTAGCGCGGGGCGACGGCTCAAAGAGCGGTTCCCCCGCATTTTTTCCCCGCAATTCTTACTCTACTTTTTTCGCTTCCTCGTTCCCATTCATCTCCGCCTGGATTTTTTCAGGCGGATGTTGTATAATGAGAGAAACATTTGCAGGGAGGGGGAAGCGTATGCGAAAAAAAAGCGGCCTTGCGTTGGCGATGGCGCTGCTGATGCTGCTATGCCTCGCCCTGCCCGCACCGGCGGAGCGCCTGCGCTCCCCCGCCAAGCCGGGCAAGCAGCGGCTGCGCGCGCTGCTGATTGGCTGCGATTATTTTGTTTCGCAGCCCGATACCTGGCCCGCCGCAGAAAACAACCTTCGGCTTCTGGCCGATACCCTGCAAACGGACAACCGGCATTATTCTCTGATTCGCTCCATTTCGGGCACGATCTCCACCGTGGACGCCTTCCGAGACGCGGTGCGCAGCGCCTTTTCAGGGGCCCGGGCGGAGGATATATCCCTGCTGTATATCAGCACCCACGGTATATTCGACGAGGGAGCCAGCAATTTGTCCGCGGCGCTGCTGCTCAGCGACGGCCTGCGGGAGGAGCGGCTTTCCGTAACCGCGCTGGAAACCATTCTGGATGAAATTCCCGGAAAAAAGCTGGTGATTCTGGACGCCTGCAATTCCGGCGCGTTTATCGGCAAGGGCCTTTCGGGCGGCGCGGCGCAAACGCCCTTTTGCGGCCCCGATTACAAAATTCTTTGCAGCGCCGGGGGCAGCGAGGCCAGCTGGTATTACCGCAATTCCGCCGACAGCAGCGTGAACAGCGCCAGCTATTTCGCCACCGTCCTCGCCGACGGGCTGGGGGGAAAGGGCGATCATGGCGCGGATGCGAACCAGGACGGCCGCATCACCCTTTCCGAAATATACGCCTACGTTTATGATAACTACGCCGCCTCCACCCCCCAGGTCTATCCCCAGCAGGATACGGATTTCACCGTGTACCAATACGACCCGCAGCCCCTGGCAGCGCCCGATAAGGCGGTTACGGATATTACCTTTGAAAACACGCTGCTCACCGCCGGGGAAAGCACGCTTTCTTTTTCCTTCACCGTGCAGCGGCAGGTGACGCTGTATTACCAATTGGTGTATCACGAAAACGGGGCCTGGCAATTCGGCGCCGCCCAGCTGTTCCAGGATCAGGAGCAAACGGACGGCACCGTGCTTCCTGGGCGCAAAACGCGCACCCTGGCCCTGAATACCGGCGAGGCGAACGCCTACGGCTACGCCATGCTGCAATTGATTACCAAGGAAAATGGAAAAACCGTATGGCAGGGGGCGCGGCTACTGTGCGTTCAGCCCGCCGCCGGAGAGGTTCATCTTTCCGTGATAACCGCCCCCGCCTTTGCGCCGCAGAAGGGGCAGGAGCTTTGCATCCTGGCCCAGCATAACGTGCCCTGCGCCCTGTCGGTGAGCATTCTGGATGCGGACGGGAAAACCGTGCGCCGTCTTTCCTATGCCCTGCCCTCCCGCCCCCAGCAGCTTTCCCCCGCCGCCAGCACCTTTTACTGGGACGGCAAAACCGCCTCGGGGGAATGGGCCCCGCCGGGGCGCTACACCGTGCTGGTGAAGGCGCGGCTGGGCGAGATCGAATACGCCGGAGAAAGCAGGCCCTTTGAAGTAACGACCGGCGCGCCCAATCGCTGACGCAGCGCATAAGCAGAAAGGAGACGCTATGCCGCGAAGGAATCATAAACGTCCGCATCCCACGGGCTGGCCCGGCAGGCTGCTGGCGGCGCTGCCCCCCTGCAAGGCGCTTTATCCCCTGTATCTGGCCCGTCAATTGGAGGTTCGGGAGGAACGCTACGCTTCGCCCCTGCTGCCCCCGGCCTTTTCAGGGCTGCGCGTCGCCTATGTTTCGGATATTCATTACGGCTCGCTGTTTTCGCAAGCGCGCGTCCGGGCGCTGGCAGAGACGGTGAACGCCCTGGAGCCCGATGTGCTGCTGCTGGGGGGCGATTACGGCGAAACCTCCCAGAGCGCGCTGGAATTCTGGGAGCTCAAGCCCGGCTTTCGGGCCAGGCTGTGCGTGCTGGCCGCCCTGGGCAACCATGACCGCACGCTGCCGGAGGAAAACCTGCCCCGGCTGCTGGCCGCCATGCGGGCGGAGGGCGCGCTGCCCCTGGTGAACGAGGCGTATTTTCTGCGCCGGGAGGGAAAAACGCTGGCCTTTTCCAGCCCGGATGATTTTCTCAATGGAACCCCCGATTTGGAAAAGCTGGCCCGGCTTTGCCGGGAGGCGGATTTTTCCATTTTCTTTCCGCACAACCCGGATATTCTGCCCGAAACCTACGCCCTGCCGCCTTTTTATTCCCTGGCCCTGTGCGGCCATACCCACGGCGGCCAGGTGACGCTTTGCCGCCACGCGCTGATTTCCTCCAGCCGGTATGGCAGCCGTTATCTTTCGGGCTGGTATCGGGAAAACGGCGCGGATATTCTTGTCAGCGGCGGCGTAGGCACATCCCGCCTGCCCGTCCGGCTGGGGGCGCGGCCTCAGATTCATCTGCTCACTTTGGAATCACAAGCGAAATAGCTTTCAGAAAGGATGATTTCTCCATGTCCAGCAACGTTTTCTTCGCCCCCCATGGCCTACGCCCGCTACGAGGCGCAGCAAACCCTCCCCGCCAAATTCGAACGGCTGCTGAAGAAATGCGGCCTGGGCGACCGGGTGAAGGATAAAAAGGTTGCCATCAAAATGCATGTGGGCGACGGCATCACCTATTCCACCATTCCCCCGGTGTTCGTGCGCGCACTGGTGGATTTCATCCAGAAAAACGGCGGCGAATGCTTCATCACCGATCATTACGTTTATCAGCGTCATCCCGAGCGCCGGGGCTACACGCCGGATAACCTGGGCTGCCCCGTGCTGGACGACTGCGGCTATTTCGGCAAATATTATTACACCAAGGATGTGGATTTCCGCTCCTTCCGGCATGCGGACGTGGCGGGCCTGATTCACGACGCGGATTTCATGATCGATTTTTCCCATGTGAAGGGTCACGGCGTGTGCGGCTTCGGCGGCGCGTGCAAGAATATCGCCATGGGCTGCGTCACCGACCGTACCCGGCACGAGCTGCATTCCCTGGAGGGCGGCCTGAACTGGGACGCGCAGAAATGCGTCCACTGCGGCAAATGCGTGGCCGCCTGCAATCACCACGCCAACAGCTTTAATGATCAGGGGCAATACGAGGTGTTCTACCGCAACTGCACCCTGTGTCAGCACTGCGCCAAGGTATGCCCCGTCCATGCCATCACCCTGGACAGCCACGATTACACCGATTTCCAGCGGGGCATGGCCCTGTGCACCAAGGCGGTGCTGGATACCTTCGCCCCCGGCAATGTGTATTACATCAACATGCTCATCTCCATCACCGCCCTGTGCGATTGCTGGGGCCTGACCACCCCCTCTCTGGTGCCGGATATCGGCATTCTGGCGGGGGACGACATCGTGGCCGTGGAACGGGCCAGCCTGGACGCCATCAAGGTGGAGGATTTGATTCCCGTGGGCGTGCCCAAGGGCATGGAGCTGGGCACGGAGGGCCATCTGTTCCAGCGGCTGCACGGGAAAAACCCCTATATTCAGCTGGAGCAGCTGGAAAAATGCGGCCTGGGCTCCCAGGAATATCAACTGATTGAAATCTCCTGACCCGCACGAAAAGGAGGACGGCTTCATGCAGCAAATCGACGGCCTGGTTCAGAAAATCAAATCGGCGGTGGACGGCCATCGCCTGGCCCCTGGCAGCTATTGCCGCTGGCGCTGGCAGAACGCGCAGGGCGATCGCAAGCTGGGGGAAAATGAATACGGCTGCGCCGACGCGGCCAATATCCTCTACACCCTGGGCTGCTTCCCCCGGGAGCCTGAGGAGCGCGCCTCCTTCGTCCGCGCCATGCAGGCCATGCAGGATCCTCAAACCGGCCTGTTTTTTGAAGGCACCCACCATGCCTTCCACACCACCGCCCATGTGCTGGCCGCGCTGGAGCTTTTCGACGCGCAGCCCCTTTATCCCCTGGCCGCCATGCGGCCCTATCTGGAAAAAGAGGCGCTGTACGCTTTCCTGGAGGGGCTGGATTGGGCGCGCAACCCCT
The DNA here is from genome assembly GCA_934667105.1 of uncultured Clostridia bacterium. Classification (GTDB taxonomy): domain Bacteria; phylum Bacillota; class Clostridia; order Christensenellales; family Aristaeellaceae; genus RUG563. The sequence continues at coordinate 58,292 of CAKULG010000004.1, read as the reverse complement.
GGCCCCAATCCCACCAGGGCGCGGGCCTTTTCGCCGCCCTGACTATCACCCGCACCGCGGACGCACAGTGGCAGAACTGGTATTTCGATTGGCTGCGGCAGCGGTGCGACCCCGAATCCGGTATCAGCTATGGCGAAAAGCTGGGGCAGGATACCCTGGCCCACCATTTGTTCGGTTGGTTCCATTATCTGTTCAACCATGAATATGCCCGGCGGCCCATGCCCTATCCCGAAAAAATGGTGGATAGCTGCATCGCGCTCTACGACGGCCAGACGCTGGATCCCACCTTTGGCCGGATGTGCGGCTTCCGGGAAATCGACTGGGTGTTCGCCCTGAACCGGGCTACCCGCCAAACGTCCCACCGCTTCCAGGAGGCGAAGGCGCGGCTGCGGGATTTTGCCGCCGCCTATATCCCCTATCTGGAGGGGGTGGACGCGGAACGGGATGAAAACTTTAACGATCTGCACATGCTCTTTGGCGCGGTATGCGCCCTGGCGGAATTGCAGCAGGCGCTGCCCGGAGAAATTGTCTCCACTGTGCCGCTGAAGCTGGTGCTGGATCGCCGGCCCTTCATTTAAGGCGCGGGCATAAAAAATAATGCGGGGGAACCCTCAAGAGGAGTCGTCGCCCTGAAAAGGCGGCGCTCGTCCGGGAGTTCCCCCGCGTTTTATGCCTTTTTCATTCCAAAACGCCCAGCAGCGCGACGCACAGGTGCGTGCCCCGGGCGTTTGCATCCTCCGAGCGGCGGCAGCGCAGCACGGCCCGGTGCGGGCCCCGTTCCAGCCCCTCCGCCAGCATCACGCCCCGGAACCAGCCCAGATTGCCCATCCAGGGGAGACGCTCGTAATCCGAAATCTGCCAGGGGCCGTCGTCCACCCGGTATTCCAGCGCCGCGCCCCACAGGCCCGTCAGCAGCCCGGCATACAGCGCCGTGCCCGAAAAGGTAAAGGCCAACTCCGCCCCCACGGCGGAGGTATCCAGATATTCCCTGAACCCAACGTTCACATTGGCCTGGCGCAGCTTCCAGGGATTTTTCCAATCCAGCCCCTCTAAGGGCAGCAGCCGGGGCCGCTCCCAGGGGTGTGCCGTGAGGGGCGCGGGAAACGCCGCCCCCTCTTCCCCTTCGCCCGCCAATTCGGGCAGCACGAATTGCAGCGCCGCCTCGGCATAATACCTGCTTCCCGCCGCCTCCGGGTGCAGCCCGTCGGGCAGCCATTCCTCCCAACGCAGCAGCCCTTTTTGCACCTGTAAAAGGGCGTGCAGCCCCATCCAAACAGAAGAAAGCCGGTAGCGCTCCGCCAGCCGCTCAAATTCCGCAATGGTGGCGGGCATATTCCCCCGCAGCATTTCGGCGCACATCTCCTGGCGGAAGGTGTAAACCAGCACCACGTCCGCCTCCCCTTGGCGCAGCAGCTGGCGAATCATCCCCTCCCGGGCCGCCATGCGCTGGGCGGGCTCCAGGGCGTAATCATTCACCGCAAATTCAACGAAAACCAGCTGGCACCCCACCGCCACAATATCCCGCTCCACCCGGAAAGCGCCCAAAGTGGAATTGGTGGCCCCGATTCCCGCGTTCCGGAAAATGATTTTCGCATCGGGATAGGCGCTGGCAATGCCGTTGACCACTTGATCGCTATAGCTGCGGAAGGAGCCGCTTTCCGTAATCGAGCCACCGATAAAGCCCACCGTCAGCTTTCCCCCCACCAGCGCCCGGCGCGTATGGGGCAGGGAAGCCCGGCGATTGATCGTTTTCATTGCATTCTCTCCTTTCGTTCGCGCCGCGCGCAGAGAAGCCGCTTCCTGCGCCCGGCGCTTTTTTATTATATGCGTTCACTCCCCTTCTTCGCAAGAGGGGGGCTCAAGCCCGAAAGGAACCGAAAACGCCCCGGATTTTCGCCCGTTTCCCGGCTTTCTGGCAAATAGAATTCCATATTCATAAATGCTCAATTTGGGTGAAAATTGATAATTTCTTGCAGGATTTTCTGTTGTTGCTCCGCTTTTCCCCTTGCTATAATGGGATTGCAAGCCGCCGGGCGCAGCGGCCTTGGAAGAATATACGAGGTGAACAGCATGAAAACACGCCAGGGGCTATTCCGCCGAATCTATAAAAATCGATTGCTCTATTTGCTGCTGCTGCCGACGCTGGCCTTTTATATTATTTTCAAATATATTCCTATTTACGGCCTACAGCTGGCCTTTAAAACCTTCACCTACGCCAAGGGCATCAACGGCAGCCCCTGGGTGGGCCTGAAAAACTTTCAGTATATTTTTCAGCAGCAATCCTTCTGGGCGGCCCTGCGCAACACGGTGATCATTTCCCTGCTGCGGCTGATTTTCAGCTTTCCCGCGCCCATCCTGCTGGCGCTGCTGATTAACGAGCTGCGGGGCCGCGCCTTCAAGCGCACGCTTCAGGTGGTATACACGTTTCCGCATTTTCTCAGCTGGGTGGTGCTTTCGGGCATTGTGCTGAACCTGTTTTCCTCTTCCGGCGCGGTGAACAATCTGCTGGTCAAGGCAGGGCTGGGCAAGGTGAATTTCCTGCTGAACGGAAGCGCCTTTCGCTCCATGCTGATCTACACCGGCATCTGGAAGGAGGCGGGCTGGGGCGCCATCATCTATGTGGCCACCATCGCCGCCATCGACGCATCGCTTTTCGAGGCGGCGCTGATTGACGGGGCAAACCGCTGGCAGAAAATCCGCTATATCATCTGGCCCGAGCTTCTACCCGTGGTGGTGACGATGATGATCGTGCGGGTGGGCTATCTGATGGACGGCGGCTTTGACCAGGTGTTCAACCTATATTCCTCCGCCGTGTATTCCACCAGCGATATTCTGGACACCTACGTTTACCGCATGACCTTTCAAAGCAACGCGGGCTTCGGCGTGAGCGCGGCCATCGGCATGTTTAAGGGCGTGACCAACTGCGTGCTGCTGCTGACGGCCAATTTCATCGCGCATCTGGCGGGCCAGAAGGGCATTTCGTGAGGAGGAAGAAAGCGATGCAAAAAACGAAGGGCTTCACGGGCCGGAAATCCCGCCCCATTCTCAGCGATTTTGTCATTGGCGGCGTGCTGGTGCTGCTGGCGCTGACGATCATTTTTCCCTTTTATAACGCCGTTATGATTTCCCTGGTGCCCATGCACGTGTATGTGCGCAACCCCGTCATTCTCTGGCCCCAGCAGATCGTGCTGGATTCCTACAAATTCGTGCTGACCTACAGTTCCATCTGGAACGGGCTGAAGGTGACGGGCTTTCTCACGCTCGTTGGCACGCTGTATAACATGCTGCTCACGGTAATCACCGCCTACGCGATGACCAAAACCTTTCCCGGCAAGAAAATCATGCAGGCCGTGATGATTATCCCCCTGTATTTCGGCGGCGGCCTGGTGCCCTATTATCTGCTGATCCGCGATTTGGGGCTGATGAACACCGTGTGGTCCATGCTGCTGCCCACGGGTCTGAATTACACCTATATGCTGGTGGTGATGCGCTATATGGAGGGCCTGCCCCTGGAATTGGAGGAGGCGGCGGAGATCGACGGCGCGGGGCAGATTCGCATCCTGTTCGTGGTGGTGCTGCCCATGGCGCTGCCCATTCTGGCCACCTACACCCTCTATTACGCCGTGGATCGCTGGAACGAATGGTGGAACGGCATGCTGTTTATCAAAACCGTTTCCAAGCAGCCCCTGCAATTGATCCTGCGCAACCTGGTGCAGGATAGCACGGACGCCAGCCTGGACGCCCAAGCCAACGGCATGACGGAAAGCTACAGCGACGCTATCAAAATGGCCAGCATCATCGTCACCATGCTGCCCATCATGATTCTTTATCCCTTCCTGCAGCGCTTCTTCCTTTCCGGCCTCACGGCGGGGGCGGTGAAGGGCTGACGAAACCGGCAAAAAATACCGCCGCTTCATTCCCCGGCGCACAAAAAGGGTTCTTCCCCCTTGTGGGAGAATATACATTTTAAAGGAGGAATCCCCATGAAAAAAGCCCTGTCTCTGGCTCTGGCGCTTTCCATGCTGCTGGCGCTGGCCCTCCCCGCCCTGGCGGAGGACAACCCCTACGCGGAGCCCGTCACCTTCACCATGAACGTGATCTACACCGACCGCGTTCAGGAGGACCCCCGCACCCAGTTCGTGCTGGACAAATTCAATATCAAAATTGATTTCGTCGCCTGCTCCTCCTCCGATTTCCGGGAAAAGAGCCGCCTGTGGATCACCGGCGACGATATGCCCGACGTGATGTGGACTGCCTTTGGCATCACCGCCCCGGAGCACACCGAATTCGTGCAGTCCGGCCTGCTGCGGCCCTGGCCCTCCCTGGATAACTATCCCAACCTCAAGGCCATCCAGGAAAGTATCGGCTCCGCCGTCACCGAATCCATCAAAATGAACGGCGACCGGTACTATTATTTCACCGAGGGCGGCTATATGAACACCAACCAGCTGCGCTCCTTCGGCTTGTATTACCGGACGGATTGGGCCAAGAAGGCGGGCCTGTTCCATGAAGACCACACCTACACCTGGGACGAAGTGATGCAGATGGCCATCGCCTTTGGCAACGGTGATTTCGATGAGAACGGCCAGAAGGATACCATCGGCTTCACCGCCGTGGGCGGCTTCTATCCCAGTCTCTTCGGCTTCTTCCAGAACGCGATGGGCTTCGACAATTTCGTTCCCCAGGACGGCGCTTATCACTGGCGCGCCGGGGATGCGGACGTGGTGGACGCCCTGAAGGATTTCAAATATCTCTACGATCAGGGCGCGCTGTATGAAGAGCAGATCATGGCCTCCACCAACGACGGCATCAACAAATTTGCCTCCGGCCTGGCGGGCATCTGCGCCAACAACTGGCATATGGGCCAGGTGGAATTGATCGTGCAGGGCCTGGAAGCCACCTACCCCGGCCAGGATGTGCTGGATCTGGTTTCTCCCATGCGCGTTATCAATAAGGACGGCAGCATGTCCGCCATGCTGTCCGACGGCTATTGGGGCGAGCTTTCCCTCAGCGCCCACATGGATGAAAAGGCCCTGGCCCGTTTCATGGATATGTTCGAATATCTGGCCAGCGACGAGGGCTTCCTGCTCAGCGCCATCGGCCTGAAGGACAAGGACTATCGTTACAACGACCAAGGCGAAATCGAACTGCTTTGGGAAAAGGATGAAAACGGCGCGTATGTGAACCCCTATCAGGTGAACGCCCACCGCTTCATTTCCCTGCCCCGGCTGTATGAGGGCTGGGCGCTGGAAAGCCCTGCCTCCAATGAAAAGGCCAAGGTGCTGGGCAACCGGCTGAACGATTGGATTCAGGCGTGCGATAACCTGAAGCTGCAAAAAACCGATTGGAACCTGGCCGTGCTCACCAGCGAAACCGCGCCCCTCTATAAGGGCCTGGTGCTCTCCCCCACCGTGAATGAGAAGATCAGCGAACTGGTGCTTTCCACCACCGCCGATAAGATCGAGGAGGAATACCTGGCCTGGATCAAGAGCGTGCAGGGGCAGATTCAGCCCGTGGAAGAAGAACTGACCAAGGTGGTTTTCGGCAAATAATCCTTTCTGGCGTCCCCGCCGCCCATCCGGCGGCGGGGCATTTTCTATGACAGCCGGCACGCCGGAATTGCGCCGGCCATGCAAAAGGGGGAAAAATGCGTTGCGTTATCGCGTGGTGCTGGTGGATGACGAGCCCTGGGCGCTGAAGGATTTTGAATTATCCTTCCCCTGGGCCAAATACGGCTTCCGCATTGCGGGCAGCTTTACCAAGCCCCGGGAGGCGCTGCGCGCCCTGGCGAACCTGCGCCCCGAGCTGGTGGTGACTGATCTGCGCATGCCCGGTATGAGCGGGGCGGAGCTGCTGCAATCCGCCCGGGACGCGGGCCTGCAATCCGCCTTTGTGCTGGTCAGCGGCGTGAGCGATTTTGAGGCCGCCCGCAAGGCCATCCGCTACGGCGCGGTGGAATACTGCCTCAAGCCCCTGGACGAGGCCGAATGCGAGGCGCTGCTTCAGCGCGTCTGCGCCCTGCTCAAGGCCCGGGAAAAAAAGGAGGACGCGCTTTCGCCCCAGGCCCAGGCGCTGGCGGATTATGTGGACGGGCATCTGCACCAGAAGCTGACCCTGAATGACCTTGCCGACGCCTTCCACATGAGCGCCACCTCCCTGGCCCGGCAGTTCCACGCCTGCTTCGGAATGACCTTCGGCCAATACCTGGAAGCCCGGCGCATGGATATCGCCACCCGCCTGCTGCGGGAAAAGCGGCTCAGCGTCAGCGAAATCGCACGCCAGGTGGGCTATGCCGATCAGAATTACTTTACCGTGTGCTTCAAGCGCCGTCTGGGCGTTACCCCCACCCAATACGCCCAGAAGGAATGGGGCGATCAGCCGTGAAAAAAGCCCGGATCGTCACGCAGCTAACGCTGATTCTGGCCTGCGCACTGCTGCTCACCATGGCCCTGACGCTGGCCATGCTGGTTCGCACCCGTAACCGGCAGCGCCAGGCGGATCATGACTTTTTCCAAATAAAAATCGAAGAAAAAACCTCCCACGTTTCCGGACAATTGAAAACGCTGAACGTGGTTTCCGCTCAGCTGTGCCAGAACAAGCTCATCCAGGCCTTCCTGACCGAAACGGACACGCTGGAGCGCTGGCGCTATAAGCAATATGTGGAATATCTGCTGAACATCCTGCGCTCCAATAACAGCCAGATCACCAGCACCGCGCTGTTCGATCTGCGAGGCGAGGATTACTTCGTGGCGGAAATGTCGCTGGAATTCAGTCAGGCGCTTCAGGCCTGCTACGATCTGAAAACCCCCGAGAACCGGGAAACGGTTTTCGCCCTGCTCTCCCTGGGCAATCGAAGGAGCTATACGCAATACGCCTATTTCACCCCCGTCTATTCCGTGCGCACGGGGGAAAAGCTGGGCACGTTGGTTTTTTCCGGTCCGTGCAGCCGTCTGATGGACAATGAAACGGACGATTACGTGCGCAGCTTCCTGACGGACGCATCGGGCCGCTGCTATCCCGCAGCCATGCCGGAGGACGCGATTCAGGAAGGCCTCCTCTATGGCGCGGAAGCGGGCTTCGTGCAGACGCGCCCGTATGTGGATGGAACGGAGCAGAGCATACTTTCCATCGCGCTGATCATGGCCGCCTTTGTGGCGCTGGTGCTGGCGCTGACGGGGGCCACGCTTATGCGCAGGCTCACCCGTCCGCTGACGACCCTGGCGCGGGAATTGGAGCAGGTAAAGCAGGGGCGGCAGGGCGCGGTGAAAATCAGCCGCGGCGGGGCGGAGCTGACGAGCCTGAGCGAGGAAATCAACACCATGCTGCGCACCATCGCCCAGCGCAACCAAGAAAATATCCAGGTGCAGGAGCAATTGTATCAGGCCGATCTCGCCCGGGTAGAGGCTCAGCTATACGCCCTGCGCAGCCAGATCAACCCGCATTTCCTCTATAACACGCTGCAAACCATGCGCGGCATCGCCATGTATCACGGCCAGCGCGATCTGGCCCGCATCGCCAGCAACACCGCCTTCATCTTCCGCTATACCATCCAGGACGACCCCCTGGCCCAGGCCCGGGAGGAAATGGAAATCGCCCATCGCTACATCGAAATCATGAACGCGCGCCAGACCGGCCGCTTCCATTACGCCGAATCGCTGGCCCCCGAGGTGGAGGAGGAGCGCGTGCCGCGCATGATCGTGCAGCCCCTGATTGAAAACGCAGTGAAGCACGCCTTTGAAAACGCCGAGCATCCCGAAATTCGGGTAACCTGGCAGCGGGAGGAGCGCTTCATGCGCATCATCGTGGCGGATAACGGCTGCGGCATGGGCCCGGAGGAATTGCGCCGCTTGAACGACAGCCTCAATTCCTCCTCCCTCTTCCAGGGCAAAACCGAGGAGGCGGGCGTGGGCCTGCCCAACATCCACAAGCGGCTGCGCCTGCGCTACGGCGAAAAATGGGGCGTGCGCATCGAAAGCGCCCCCGGCCAGGGAACCCGCGTGGTGCTGGAGCTGCCCCTGCAAAAATACGCCCTCACTTCCGAACAAGAAAAGGAGAAACAAAGCCATGCATAAAGCGACGCTTCAGGTAATTCGCCCCCAATATCCCGGCATTTTCGGCGGGATGGGCTTTAATAATCTGGAAACCGGGCTGTACCCGCTGATGAACCCGGAATTCTTCAATCAATATGTGGCCAAATGCCATATGGAGCTTTCCCCCGGCTTTTCCCGCTGCTGGGGCGGCTTCGCTGAATGGACGAAGGAGGCCATGGACGCTTATTACGAATGCTACAGCCGCATGCAGGCCAAAACGGATACCATCATGTATCTGGTGCCCGGCCGCGCCGTCAGCCAGGAAACGCCGGAGGCCCGCCGCCAATGGGCCAGCGACGTGGCCGATCGCCTCGCCTATCTCTACCATGAAAAGGGCATGAAGCACATCCGGTATTTCTGCATGTCCAACGAGCAATCGCTGGATCGTTGGGGCGCGCTGATTGATAACATGGAGCTGATGAAGGAATACCACACCTATCTTTTCCGGGAATTCCAGAAGCGCAGGCTGCCCATCGGCCTGATGGCCCCCGACGTATCCGAGCCCCGGAATTATCACACGCTTTTCTGGAGCATGAGCCACATGGCGGAAATCAGCGCCGCCTACACCAGCCATCTCTATCTCCACGGCGCCTTCGACGCGGAGGATACCGGCATGTATAAATGGGCGGAGCGCATGTTCGCCGGCTGCGCCGCCTCCGCCAAGGGGCAGGAAAAATTCTTCCTCCTCAGCGAATACGGCTGGGGCCAATTCCAGGGCAATCCCCCCACGGCGGACGGCGATACGGCGGATTATCCCTCCCCCGCGCTGCCCGGAACCACGCTGGATTATCCCCGCTACACCGGCACCCCCAAAGAGGCCTACAGCCTGCTTTCCATCGCGGAATTGAATTTGGCCTGCATCAACGCCGGGGTGTTCGCCACGGGGTATTGGTCCTTTGTGGATTACCCCGATCCGCAGATCTGCGCCTATCGCACGGGGGACGAATGGGGCCGGAAATGGAACGACGCCTATCCCTATCTGGGCTGGGGCATCGATATTCGCTATAACAAGTGCGGCGTGCTGCGCTTTAATGATTTTGAGCATCCGGCGGCGGATTCCTATTGGTGCGTCGGCCTGATGACCCGCTATATGAAGCAGGACACCCAGGTGATGCATCTGCGGGGGAACGACCCGCTGCTGCGCGCCGCCGCTCTGCGGGATCGGAAGGGGCATATTTCTCTTTGCATCGTGAACCGGCACGCGGAGGAAACCGAGCTTTCTCTCTCCCTGGGCGCGCTGGCACAAAAGCCTCTGCGGCAATATGTCTATGATCCCCAGAACGTGCCCCGGAACGCCTTCGCCGATTTGCAGCCCTATTCCGCCCTAATCGCCGTGGATGCGGAGGGCCATGCCACGACGCGGCTTGGGGGAAACACCGTCGTCATCCTCACCACCGATTATGAGGAGCGCACCCCCGCCCAGGCGGAAAACGTCCGCTTGGAGGGCGGCCGTCTGACCTGGGACGCGGTTTCCGAGGCGGAGCACCGGTATTACCGGGTGTTTGCCGACGGCCGCCAGATCGCCAGCACGGTGGAAACCTCTCTGCCCGCCCCGGAAAACGCCCGGGAATTCCAGGTGTATTCCGTGGATCAATACGGCAACTGCGCCGGGAAGGAGCGATAAACCATGAAATGCGTTTTGATTACCGGCGCGGCTCGAAATACGGGGCTGGGCATGGCCCGGCTGTTTGCAAAGCGCGGCTGGAGCGTGATCTGCACCAGCCGCAGCGAGGCGCAGGCCCAGGAGGCCGCCCGCAGCGTGCAGGCGGAAACGGGCATGCCCTGCCTGGGAATCGGCCACGATATCGGCGACCTTTCGCAGACCCAGCCGCTTTTCGACCGGGTGATGGCGGCGGGCATGATGCCCGACAGCGTGATTCTCAACGCCGCCGCCCAGGGCCTGAACTGCGATCCCCTCACCGTGCCCATTCAGGAATGGGAGGCGGTGATTCGCGCCAACGTGGTGGGCAATTTCGATATTGCCCGCACCTTCGCCCGGGAAATGGTGCGCCGGGGGCAAACGGGAACCATCGTGTTCCTGGGCTCCATCACCTATCGCAATTGCAATCCCGGCCGCAGCTCCTATAACGCCTCCAAGGGCGGCATTCTGTCCATGACCAAGGCGCTGGCGGTGGATCTGGGGCAATACGGCATTCGGGTGAACTGCCTGATGCCCGGGCCCATCCATACCGAGCGCTACGACGTGCTCACCGAGGAGGTGCGCCGGGCACGGGACGCCGCCGTGCCCATCGGCCGCGTCTCCACAGCGGAGGATATCGCCAAGGCGGCCTATTTCCTGGCCTCCGATGAATCGGGCAACGCCTCGGGCACCGGCCTGATTATCGACGGCGGCATGGACAGCCTGAACGCGGGCCGCTATTGAGGAGGCCAAAATGGAAAAAAAGCCTGAATTGCTGCTGCGGGCGAGCTGCATCGTGGGCGAAGGCCCCCTGTGGGACGATCGCAGAGAGCGGCTGTATTTTCTGGATATTCGGGGCAAGCGCGTTTATCGCATGGCCCTGGGCGACGCGGCGCCGGAGGAAATTCCGCTGCCGCAGCAGATCGGCTGCATGGCGCTGAAGGAAAACGGCGATCTGCTCCTGGCCTTGGAGGACGGCGTTTACGCCCGGGATGATAAAACAGGGGCGCTTTCTCTGGCCCACGCCCCCTGCCCCGTGAAGGGCCGCCGCTTTAACGACGGCAAAATCGGCCCGGACGGCCGCTTCTATCTGGGCACCACCGACGAGGGCGGCAACGGCGCTTTTTACTGCCTGCATCAGGGACGGCTGCGGGAGCTTTTCGGCGGCGCGCGCTGCGCCAACGGCATCGATTGGACGGCGGATGAAAAAACGATGTATTATATCGATTCCCCCCGCCGCATGATCGAGCGCTTCGATTTTTCCGCCGGAGCGGACGCGCCCCTGCGCAACCGCCGCCGCTGCTGGGACGCCAGCTTCCTGGGCTCTGAAAGTGTACAGCCCGACGGCATGTGCATCGACGCGGAGGGGATGCTCTGGGTGGCCGTTTGGGGCGGATACTGCGCCCTGCGCGTCAACCCGCGCACAGGGGAAATTCTTCAGCGGGCGGAGGTGCCCGCGGCCCGGGTTTCCTGCTGCGCCTTTGCGGGGAAGGGCCTGAACCAGCTGATTCTCACGACGGCTTCGTATCAGGCCGAGCCGGAAAGGGAGCCGCTGGCGGGAAGCGTTTTCCTGCTGGAAACCCAGGTTCCCGGCCTGCCCGTTCATCGGTATAAGGAGTGAAAACGATTATGATGCAAGTTATCTTCGGCGCGCTGAAGGAATTTAACGATGACGCCATGTTTATGGCCCGGCAAATGGGCGCGGAGGGCATTCATTTTAACACGCCCCCCATTCCCGGGGAAAAAACCTGGGATTTGGAAGGGCTGCTGTGGCTGAAGGGCTATGCCGCCCGGTTTGATCTGCGGCTGGAGGCCATTGAAAACGTGCCCATTCGCTTTTATGATAAGGTGCTGCTGGGGCTGCCGGGCCGGGACGAGCAAATTGAAAATTACTGCAACATCATCCGCTGCATGGGCCAAGCGGGCATTCCCATCCTGGGCCATCATTTCTGCCCCAATTGGGCCTGGCGCACCACCCTCCGGGCCCCGGGCCGGGGCGGCGCGGGGGTGGCGGCCTATGATAAGGCCCAGGAAAAGAATGGGAACGCCTATATCTACCCCTATATCACCGACGCGGAATTCCCCAGCCGGGAGCAGCTTTGGGAAAATTATCTGTATTTTCTGCGGGGCGTGCTGCCCGAGGCGGAAAAGGCGGGCGTGCGGCTGATGGCCCACCCCTCCGATCCGCCGCTGGAAATCGTGGATGGAAAAGCGCGCATTCTCATCAGCATGGAGGATTTCAAGCGCGCCGAGACAGCGGCCGACAGCCCCTCCTGGGCCGTCAACCTGTGCCTGGGCTGCTTCTCCCAGCTGGGGGGCGAGGCCCAGGTGCTGGAGGCCATTCGTTACTTTGGCCAGCGCAAGCGCATCGGCCTGGTGCATTTTCGGGATGTGCAGGGCTGCGGCGAAAAATTCCAGGAGTGCTTCCTGGGCGAGGGCAATTATAATCCCGCCCGGGTGCTGCTGGCCCTCAAGGAAGCGGGCTACGATGGCTGCATCATGGATGATCATGTACCCTACACCGTAAACGCCACCCGCTGGGGGCATCTGGGCCGCGCCCATGAAACGGGCTATATTCAGGGCATGCTGCGCATGCTGAATTTCTGGAGGGAGGAGGGCGGCCAATGAGCGGCATAATTGAAAAAATCGCCCGATTGGGCGTGCTTCCGGTGATCAGCGTTTCCCAGCCGGAATGGGCGCTGCCCCTGGCGGACGCGCTGCTTGCGGGCGGGCTGTCCGCCCTGGAGGTGACGCTGCGCAGCGACGCGGCTCTGACGGCCCTTTCCCGCATTCATGCGGAGCGTCCCCAAATGACGCTCTGCGCCGGCACCGTGCGCACCCCTGCCCAGGCCCGGGCGGCGGTGGCGGCAGGGGCCGCCTGCATTGTTGCCCCCGGCTTTCGGGAGGACGTGGCCCAGGCGTGCCGGGAGATGGGCGTTACGTATCTGCCCGCCTGCGTGACCGGAACGGAGCTGGAAACCGCCCTGGACGCGGAGCTGGAGGCCGTGAAGTTCTTTCCCGCCGGGCCGCTGGGAGGGCCCGCCGCCCTTCGGCTGCTCTCCGGGCCCTATTCCGGCCTGCGCTTTATCCCCACCGGCGGAATCACGATGGACAACCTGGCGCAGTATCTGTCCCTCCCCGCCGTGGCGGCCTGCGGCGGCAGCTTTATGGCCCCGGCGGAGCTGCTGCGCGGCGGGGAATGGGCGGAAATAACATTCCGGTGCCGCCGGTGCGTGGAAATCGCCCGGGCGTGCGGCCGCGGCGAATAAACGGGGGGAAGCGTTATGAAAGATAAAATTATCGGCTTCGGCGATTTTCTGCTGCGGCTGAATCCAGAAGGGTATTTGCGGTTTTCCCAGGCCGACCGGATGCAGACCTATTTCACCGGGGCGGAGGCCAACGTGTGCGTTTCGCTGCGCTGCATGGGCATGAAAACAGAATTCGTCACGCGGGTGCCCGATAATGATATTGCCCGGGCGGGCCTGGGGCAGCTGAGCAAATACCGGGTGGGCCTGGAGCATGTGGCCCTGGGCGGGGAGCGGCTGGGCGTGTTTTATGTGGAAAAGGGCGCGTCCCAGCGTCCCTCCAAGGTGATTTACGATCGGAAATACTCCGCCATCTGCACCGCCTCTCCCACGGATTTCTGCTGGCCCGAAATTCTCCGGGACGCGGCCTGGCTGCACGTCACGGGTATCACCCCCGCATTGGGGGGCGAGCTGCCCCGCATCTGCCAGGAAGCGCTGCAAACGGCCAAGCAAATGGGCGTAACCGTAAGCTGCGATCTGAACTACCGGCAGAAGCTATGGTCGCCCCAGGAGGCGGGCGCGGTAATGCGGCGGCTGCTCCCCTATGTGGATGTGCTCATCGCCAACGAGGAGGATTGCGCCCGGGTGCTGGGCATATCCGCCCCGGATACCGACGTCGAGGCGGGCAGGCTGAGCCGTGCAGGCTACATTGCCGTGGCCCGACAGGTTTGTCGGGAATTTCCCAATCTCAAGGCCGTTGGCGTTACCCTGCGGGGAAGCGTCAGCGCGTCGGATAACGATTGGGCGGCCATGCTGTATCAGGATGGAACGGGCTATTTTTCCCGGCAATACCGCATGCACATCGTGGACCGCGTGGGCGGAGGCGATTCCTTCGCCGCGGGCCTGATCTATGCGAAAATGCACGATCTGGACGCGCAAACCGCCATTGAATACGCGGCGGCCGCCTCCTGCCTGAAGCACAGCATTGAAATGGATTACAATCTTTCCACCGCTGAAGAAATTTGGGCCCTGGCCAAGGGAAACGGTTCGGGCCGCGTTCAGCGATGACCGTGTCCTCGCTAAAGCGAACCGCAGTAAAAAGCGACGCTGGCCAGAGGGTTCCTTTGCTCCCCCAGGCAAGCCGATGGGGTAAGGAGCAGCGCTAAGAAACCGGCAGCTTCTCCGCCAGCAGAAAAGCATTCGCTTTCTGCAAATTGAAAAAGCCCCCGCCGTGCGTCAGCAAGCGGGGGCTTTATTTTTTCGGCAAAGCGGGAGATTTCCCCGTTTACCGGCTCAATTCTTCCATAGCGTCGTAGCAGAAATCTTCCGCCACGCCCAAATCATAAAACATATCCCGGCCCGACTGATAGGCGTTCAGGGCGGCCTGAATAACCCCCTGATAGGCGTGGGGGAGCTTTTTCAGCGCCCACTCGCCGCCTTCCTTTTTGGAAAGAACCAATCCCTCCCGCAAATAAGCCAGGGCGCGGCACAGCGTCAGCACGTAACAGACAGGCCGTTCATGCAGCCGCTCGCCCACGTCGTCCAGCCCCTCGCGAATGGCGCAAAGCGCGTCCTCCCGGCGCACCTGACCGAACATCCGGGCCACGGAGGGGCCCATCAGCGGACTGCCGAAGGCGTGCAGGCACAGGATGTGCAGCGTTAAATCGGGATCCTCTCCATGCATGCGCTGGCAGAAGCCCTGGGGATTGCAGGCGTAATCCCGCTCCCACCGGGCGGAATAATGCAGCGCGTAGGGCATGGGATACTGCGGGGCCTTGCAATCCGCCTCCAGCACCACGCTCATTTCAAAGCCGGCGGGAGGCGCTTCCTCCTTCAGGGCGTACAGCGTTTCCACCAGAGCGATCTTTTTTTCCACCGAGAGGGGCCGCCGGGCGACCACCAGAAAATCGATATCGCTCTGCTCCCAGCGGAAGCAATCGGCGGCCAGGGAGCCATGCAGATAAATGCCCGCCAGGTTATCATCCAGAATATCGGCGTAGCGGGCCTTAATCCGCTGCATCAGAAGCATCGCGTCCCCCGCGGCCTTGGGCGGGGCTACGCCGGAATCCAGCAGCTGCTTAATTTCCCGGGCCGCCTCCTCTTCATCCTCGCCGTCCACGGTCAGCGTTACGGGCTCCGTCCCCGTCCGGCCCATGGAAAGCAGCCCCAGCATGGATTTGCCATTGATGGTGCGGTTTTTATGCTCCAAGATCACCCGGGAGAAAAAACTGCCCGCTAATTGCGCCAAATGCTCCACCTGCATACGGCTTAAGGGCGTAACATGCTCCAAATTCAGGGTATACTTAATCATTCTTCTTCATCCTTGTCATCTGTCTGGGCGGAAAGCGCGGCCATTAATTTCCGCATTCGATGGTTCGCCCCCGATTTTCCCAGGGGCGGGGCCAGTATTTGCCCCAGCTCCTCCAGGGAGGCCTCGGGATGCAGCATCCGCGCCCGGCCGATCTCCTGCAATTCCGGAGGCAGGGCCGCCAGGCTGTGAGCCAAAGAATAGGCGCGGATTGCTTCCGCCTGCCGCGCGGCGGCGGATAATTGCTTTTTCAGGTTCGCCTCGTCGCAGTTCCGGGCGCGGTTGGCCTGGCTGCGGGATTCGCGGGTGATGCGCATGTTTTCCATTTCCAGCAGCGCCCCATGGGCGCCCATCAGCGCCAGGCAGGCCGCCACGTCGTCGCCCCGCTTCATATAAACGATTTCGTCGCCCCGCCGCTGAGCGACGGAGGCGGAAATTCCGCTTTTTTCCAAAATGTTCAGCAGGGTATCCGCCCGGTTATCCGAGGCGCGAAATTCCAAATGATACCCTTTTTCCGGGGCCGTCACCGCGCCCGCCCCCAGAAACGCCCCCCGCACAAAGGCGGCGCGGCAGCAGCGGCGGGTGGTCACGGCCCGGGGCACGCCCCGATACACCGCGCCCTCCGGCCCCTCCCGCAGCATCCGCAGCGCCAGGAGCAGCCGCCGACCGTCCGCCTCGCCCACGGTCAGCAGGCAGACGCGCCGGCCTCCCAGGCGTTTTTGACGGCTGAATTCCAAAACGGGCGTAATTTCCAGCCGCTTTTTCAGCAGCAGAAAAATCCGCTTCGCCAGGGGCGCGCTTTCCACCGCGTATACCACCCGCAGCCTGCCCCCCCCCGCCAGCCGCAGGGAAGCGCAGGCCTGGGTCAGGGCGCTCAGCTCGCTGAGCATGCAGCAATGCTTTTCCGGATGGATATGCAGCAATTCTTCTTTAACCTGGGATGAAAAGCTCATGCATCCCGCCCCACAATACGCACTTCAGGCTCCAGGCGCACCTGGAATTTCTCCAGCACACGCTTTTGCACCTGCTCCATGAGCGAAAGAAAATCCGCCGCCGTGGCGCCGCCGCGATTTATCAGAAAGCCCGCGTGCTTTTCACTCACCTGCGCGCCGCCCACCCGCAGGCCCTTCAGGCCGCTTTGCTCGATGAGCGCCCCGGCGAAATGTCCTGCCGGACGCTTAAAAAAGGAACCGGCGCTGGGAAATTCCAGGGGCTGCTTTTCCCGCCGGCGGGCGGCGAAATCCTTCATTCGCGCTTCGATTTCCGCCGCGTCGCCTTTTTCCAGGCGGAAGGCGGCGGAAAGAATCATCCAGTTTTCCGTCATGGCCCGGGTGTGGCGATAAGAAAAATCCATTTCCCGGCCGGGAAGCGAAAGAACCTCCTGGCCGTTGAAAACGCGAACCTGGCTGATGCTTTGGCCCAGTTCCCCGCCGTAAGCGCCCGCGTTCATATACGCGCCGCCGCCCACCGTGCCCGGAATGCCCTGGGCGAATTCCAGGCCCGTCAGCCCGGCTGAAAGGGCCTCCCGGGAAAGGGCGCTCAGCAGCGCGCCCGCCTGGGCCCACAGCGTGTTTTCTTTTCGCTGAATCATGGAAAAATTCTTTTGCAGCCGGATGACCAGCCCGTCAAAGCCGCCGTCCCGCACCAGCAGATTGGAGCCGTTGCCCAGCAGCAGCACGGGCGTTTTCGTCCGCCGCGCGGCCGCCCACAGCGTCAGAAAGGTTTGTTCATCCGCAGGTTCGGCAAAATAGCGAGCCGGGCCGCCCACCCGAAGGGTAGTATAAGCGTCCAATCGAACATCCCGCCGCAGGGCTTTCCGGCATCCTTCAGGCAATATGCTTTCTTCAAACGTCACTTTCCATTCCCCTCCGTTTTATTATAGCAAAAATCCCGCGGCATAGCAAGGGCCACAGGATTAGATTATCATTTTTTACAAAATTTCATGCTTCCCCGGCGTTTATTCCATCGTGGGATAGGAAAGCAGCGCGCCCTCCGCCCGGAGGGCCAGATCAAAGCCGTCCGCCGGAAGCAGCGCGGTCTGCCCCGGGGCCATTTCCAGCGCGCCCTCCGGCCAGGAAAGGGCGCAGGGCCCGGTGGCCGTCAAAATGGCGAAGCGCCGGGAATCGCGGGGCAGCGTGCCGGAAAAGCCCGCGAACCGCTCCAGCGTGAAATATTTTTCGTGCAGCAATTGAAAATGCCCGGGCTCCAGCGGCGTTTCCCGGGCCGCCGTCAATTGCGCCCCCACGTCGGTCACATCCACCGCCTTTTGCAGATGCAGCTCGCGCTTTTTACCGTTTTTATCCGTGCGGTTCCAATCGTAGAAGCGATAGGTTACATCGCTGGACTGCTGAATTTCATACAGCACGATGCCCGCGCCGATGGCGTGCACCATCCCGGCGGGGATATAATAGGTTTCCCCCGCCCGCACCGGCACCCGGCGCAGCAGCTTTTCCACCGCCGCCCCCGCCTGAGACGCGGCCAGCAACGCTTCCTTGCTTGTGCCCGGCTGCACGCCGTACACCAACTCCGCCCCCGGCGCGGCGGAAAGGATGTGCCAAGCTTCCGTTTTCCCCAGCTTATGCTCCACCCGGGCGGCGTATGCGTCGTCGGGGTGCACCTGCACGCTGAGGGTTTCACGCGCGTCCAGAAGCTTGAGCAGCAGCGGGAAGGTTTCCCCCACGCCTTCGCCCCGCAGCCGCGCGCCGTAGCGCGCCAGCAGCTCGGGCAGGGATGCGCCTTCCGCGTCCCGGCTTTCCAGGCCGGGAATCGCGCTCACCTCCAGGCTTTCTCCCGTGCGCGGATCGGGGATGGGTTTATGATACAGCCGCGCCAGATCATCGCCGCCCCAGGGCGTCATCGCGCCGTAGCGGAAGGCAGGGGTCATGAGAATGGGTGCCAAGGGCGTCATTTTTTCTTCCTCCTTGAAGCCGCGCTTAGGGAACCGCCTTGGTGGCGATCACATCCACCCCGGTATCGCAGATATTGGCGATGAGCACGTCCCCCGCCGCGATGGGCGGCTGGAAGGGCGCGGCCATCAGCGCGCGCATGCAATCGTCGATTTTCTTTTTGGGCACGGGGGTGCGGGTTTTGCAGCTGACGGGCGCGGTGCGGCCCGCAACCGGCACGGAGGCGGTAATCATCCGCAGCGGCTCCAGGCATTCCTGCCGGGCGTAGCGTTCGCCCCGGGCGCAGGTGTTTCCCGAAACGGAAAGCACCTGCCCCGCTTCGTGCTCCACCTCCATCCGGCAGCCCATGGGGCAATTGATGCAGGTGATGATCTCTTTTTTCATTTGGCGTTTTCTTCCTTTTCTCCGGCCAGGCGCACAATGGCCCGGGCAAAAATGCGGGCGTTCTGGAACAGCGATTCCTCGGAAATATATTCGTCGGCCTGATGCGCCATCTCTTCCTCCCCCGGGAACAGCGCCCCGAAGGCCACCCCCTCCTCCAGGGATTGGGCGTAGGTGCCGCCGCCGATGGCGATCGCCTTCTTTTCGCCGCCGGTCATTTCATGATAGGTTTCCAGCAGCTGCTGCACCAGCTCGGTTTGCTCGCTCACATAATGAGGCTTGCGGCTGCCGGCCACCGTCACCCGGCAGGGGGCCAGGCTTTCCTGGGCCCGGCGCACCATTTCCTCCAGGTTCAGCAGCACGGGGTAGCGAATATCCATCAACGCCCACAGCTTGCCCCCTTCGATGCGAATCATATCCAGGCTACAGGTCAGCTTGCCCGAAATCTGATCCTCCATGGCGATGCCCATGCCCTCGCCATAGCAGGTCATGCCGATGGCGTCCGCTATCTTCAGCAGCGCGCCCCGAGCCCCCAGGGCCTTAAAGAGCAGCAGCATTTCGCCAATGGCGTTGCGCCCGTGGTCGGGGAAGGCGGCGTGGCCCGTCACGCCCTGGGCCTCCAGGCGCACGGCGTTTCCTTCCATTTTCGCCGATACCGGAAGCTGCAGCGCCTGGGCCGCCGCTTCCACCCGGGGCAGCAGTTCTTCGCCCCCCGCCACCAGCGCGGAGGCGAAGCCGGGCACCACGTTGGCCCGCTCGCCCACCTGCATGGATAGCACCTGCAAGCCGTTTTCCGCCAACTCCGCTTCCACCTGCAAATGGCAGCCGCCCTTTTCGATATTGATGACGGGGTAATCCGCGTCCGGGCTGAAGCCGGAGCGGGGCATTTCGACATGCTCCCGGTAATAGGCCATATCGGAGGAGCCGCATTCCTCATCGCACCCCAGAATCAGGCGCACCTTCCGCCGCAACGGCACGCCCGCCTCCTTCACCGCCCGCATGGCGTACAGCGCCGCCACTGCCGGGCCCTTATCATCGCTGGTGCCCCGGCCGTACACCCGGCCGTCTATACGCTGCGCGCCGAAGGGATCCCGGCTCCAGCCGTCCCCCGTGGGCACCACGTCCAGATGCGCCAGAATGGCCAGCGCGTCCCGGGTGCTTCCCTGGCCCAGATCGGCATGGCCCGCATAGCCGTCGACAATCTGCGTTTCAAAGCCCATCCGGCGGCAATCCGCCATGGCCTGATCCAGGGCGCGCCGGTTTTCCGCCCCAAAGGGCGCGCCGGGGGCCGCTTCGCCCTTCACGCTGGGAATGCGCACCCAGGCCTGAAGCGTTTTAATCATTTCTTCCCGATAGTCCGCCAGAATTTTTTCCACTTGATCCATGCTTATTCCTCCTCCAGGGCCCGCGCCATCCGCCGCAGCCCTTCCTCTATCATGCCTTGGGGACAGCCGAAATTCAGCCGCATAAAGCCCTCGCCCTCCGGGCCGAAGAAATTCCCCTCCGACAGCTTAACCCCCTGCTTCCAGAAAAGCGCCGTCAGCTCGTCGCAGCTTTTCCCATACGCCCGCAGATCCAGCCAGGCCAGATAGGTGGCCTCCACGGGAGTCAGCCGGGCCCGGGGCAGATAGCGCTTCACCCCCGCCTCCAGCGCCGCCCGGTTTTCGGCCAGATAGGAAAGCAGCCCGTCCAGCCAATCGTCGCAGGCGGTGTAGGCCGCCCGGGTGGCGGCCAGGGCGAAGGTGTTGCCGCTGGTTACGCCCGCCTCGCCGCACACGCGCTCCAGCTTTTCCAGCAGCGCGGGGGCAAAGGATACGGCGGTGGCCTGCTGCAGGCCCGCGATGTTAAAGGTTTTGCTGGCGGAGCAGAGCATCACCGCGCGCTCCCGCGCTTCGGGCAGGGATAGCAGCGGGGTGAAGCGCCCGGGAGCATAGGCGAAATCCGCATGGATTTCATCGCTCACCACAACCGCCTCATATTCCGCAGCCAGGCGGCACAGTGCGGTCAGCTCCTCCCGCGTCCACAGCCGGGAAACGGGGTTATGGGGGTTGCACAGCAGAATCAGCCGCGCCCCCGCCCGCAGGGCCCGCTCCATGCCGGGCAGATTCATTTGATAGCGGCCGTCCTCCGCCTGAAGCAGCGGAACGGCCTCTGCCTGGCGGCCGTTATCCCGCACCGACGCGGCGAAGGGGCCGTACACCGGTGTGAAAAAGGCCACGCGCTCCCCCGGCGCGGTAAAGGCGCGCACCGCCGCCCGCAAGCCCGTCACCACGCAGGGCAGCATACGGGTCTGCTCCGGCAGCATTTCCAGCCCGTGCCGCCGCTTCCAGAAGGCGCACACCGCCTGAGCGTCCGCCGGGTTTTCCATATTATAGCCGTAGCAGGGATGCTCCGCCCTTTCCCGCAGGGTCTGAGCGATAGGCGCGGCACAGGGAAAATCCATATCCGCCACCCACAAGGGCAGGCCTCCCTCCGGCACAGCCTGGGGATCGTCCCACTTTTCACAGAAAGTGCCTCGCCGATTCACGCCCGCATCAAAAAACGCCCGGTCATACCGCATGCTTTTTTCCTCCCCGGCAGCAAATCACCCAGAAGCCGCCGCTTTTTTCAATCGTTTCCGCTTCTTCGTAGATTTCCCGCAGATAGCGCAGCGCGGATTCCGCGCCCTGCTGCTTGCGAATCACCAAATACAGCGCCCCCCCGGGCTTCAGCTGCCGGGCGGCCTGGGCGAAAATACGATAGATCGTCTGCTTTCCCGCGCGAATGGGCGGGTTGGTGAGGATCGCGTCGAACAAGCCGGGCACGCTTTCCAGCCCGTCGCTGCGCACCGTCTGGGCCGTCACGCCGTTTTCCCGGGCGTTCCGGGCGGCCAGTTCCAGCGCCCGGGCGTTCACATCGCACATCACCACCGCGCAGCCGGGCCAGCGCTTCCCCACGCTGACCCCCACCGCGCCCCAGCCGCACCCCACGTCCAGGATGCGTCCCTCCAGGGCTTCGGGCAGGGCGTCGAGCAAAAGCGCGGTTCCTTTATCCATTTCGCCCCGGGAAAAAACCCCCGCGTCCGTCAGAAAGCGGATTTCCTGCCCGCGGTAGGTATAGGCGCAGGCGGCGTAGCGGTGGGCGCTTTCCGGATTTTCCGTGTAATAATGGTCATTCATGGGGCATGCCCGCCGCCTGATACAAAGCGGCGATCTCCTTTTCCGTCAATTCCCGGTATTTCCCGGGGGCCAGGCCCGCATCCAGGGCAAGGGGCCCGAAGGCTGTTCGATGCAGCCGGAGCACCGGTTTTCCACGCGCGCCAAACATGCGCTTCACTTGGTGATATTTTCCCTCTCGCACCGTGACGCGCCCCCGACCCGGGCCCAGAATTTCCAGCCGGGCGGGCAGGGCGGTAAAATCCTTCAGCGGGATTCCCTGGGCGAAGGCGGCGATATCCGCTTCCTCCAGCGCGCCCTCCACCTCCGCCTCATATACCTTGTCCACATGGCGCTCAGGAGCGATCAGGCGGTGGGCCAGCGTGCCGTCGGTGGTCAGCAGCAGCAGGCCCGTAGTATCCTTATCCAGCCGCCCCACCGGCATGCAGCCGCAGGCGCGGTAAAGGGCGGGCAGCAGTTCCATCACGGTGGCCTGTTTTCCATCCTCCGTCGCCGTGAGTACTCCTGCAGGCTTATTGAGCATCAGGTGACGCACCGTCCGCGTATCCAGGGGCACGCCGTCCATGCAGATCTCCGCGCCCTCGGGCACATTCCGGGCTCCATCCCGCCAGCATTCCCCCGCCACGCGCACCCGGCCCGCTCGCAGCAGACGGCGGCATTCCGCCCGGGACGCGACGCCCAGATTGGAAAGCAACTTATCCAATCTCACCGATTTTCCCTCCGCGCGTCCAATTCATGGGTCAGCCGCCGGACGCACACCGCGTTTCGCATTTTCCGCAGCGCGCAAAGCGGCAGATACAGCAGCAGAAAGGCCGCCGCCAGCTCCAGCGCCACATCCGTGGGCAGCGGCTTTTTCAGCAGCCGCAGCACGCCGAAAAGCATCTGCATGGGATCGCTGGAAACCCGCAGATTCTGCGATGCATAAGGAATCAGCGCCAGGGCGAACCCCGCCAGCGAAAGCAGGAAATAGGCCGCGTTTCCCACGGCGTTCCGGGCCAGGGAAAGCTCCGTTTTGCTCCGCCGCCGCACCTTGGCGCAATACCCGCGCACCTCCACCGGCCGCATGCGCCGGACGGGCAGATATTCCGCCGGCATATCCCGCAGCCAGCCCCGGGCAAACAACAGCGCCGACGCAGCCGTGAGCCCCAGCGCAATCAGCACGCCGTTCACCACGCTTTCGCCCTGCCCCAGCAGAAACGAAAACCGTTGCATCACCTGGCCCAGCTGGGAAAAGGGGAGAAATTCCATCCCATAGCCGGCAAACCAAAGCCAGAACCCGGCGCATGCCAAAAAGGGTAGTCCCCAGGCAACGCCCCGAAAAAATCGCTGCCATCCCGCCAACAGCCAGGCCTTATAGGCCCCGCCGCCTGCGGGCGGGGTCAAATGCGGCGCGGAATAAAAGCGCAGCCGCTCCCCCGCATAAAAGCGCAGCGGAAACACCACAAAAAGATACAGCAGCAGCGAAAGCAGCGCCGCGCCGCCATTCCACAACAGCGTGGGCGGCAGCGGCTCGCCGCTTTTTAGCGGACGCAAGGCCAGCAGGGGCGCAAGCGCCGCCGCCCGTAGGGCCGCTTGTCCCAGCATCAGAAGCGCAAGCCTTCCCCCATGCGCCCTACAGGCGCGCCGGGCCGTCCAGCCAACGCCCCGGGCTTTTTTCTCTCTTTGTTCCGGCACGCTGCGTTCCTTCCTTTCGGCCTATCTTTACTTTTTTATTATACTGCACTTCCCCTGCAAATGCAACCTCGCGCCGCCGCAAGAAGGGCGTTTGGTGAACCGTATGACGCGGGCAGCAGACAGCCCCGCCCGCCAGTTAATCTGAAACAACGTTTCTTTCTTCCTGCACCGGTTCAGCGCTGGGGCATAATGTTGCTTCATTGCGTTTTCTTCCTTAATATATCCCATCCGGCAAGATATCCCATCCGGCAAGCATAAAAAAGAAGGAGGCCGCTTGCATTGACAAATGAAGCGCCTCCCTTTGGAATACGGATGCTTTTACTGCGCTTACGTCTCCGTGCTCTCGTTTAGCCCGGCGGTGGATTCCCGCACGATGAGCCGGGAACCGATATGGATATGCAACTGCACGCCGGAAGGATCGGCGATCTGATTCAGCAGCAGCTGGATGGCCTGTTCGCCCAGCGCGGCGCAGGAGATTTGAATGGACGACAGGGTGGGCGTGCAGATCTGGGACAGCATGGTGTTATCTACGCCGATGATGTTCACATCCTGCGGCAAACGATAGCCGTGGGCCTGCATGGCGCGCATTGCGCCGATGGCGATTACGTCATTATCGGCAAAGAGCGCCGGGGGCAGCCGCCGCCCCGCGTCCAGCAGCCGGTTCATATCCTCGCAGGCGGTATTCAGGACGGGGGTTACGGAGAAGCAGAGTTCCTCGCGCTCCGGCAGGCCGAAATCATGCAGCGCCTCCCGATAGCCGTTCCCCCGGGCCTTAAAATTGCCGGTGCGGATAGACGAGCACAGATACCCCACTTCGCCCAGCGAACGAAGCCGCGCCACGGCGGCGTAGGCCAGATCACGATTGTTCATGGTTACGCTGGAAAAGGGCAGCGCGGGATGATCGCAATCCAGCACGACGACGGGCGTTCGCAGAATGCGAAGCTTCTCAATTTCCTCGCGCTCCATCTCCGTGGCAATGACCAGCAAACCGATGCAGCTCTCCTCCGCCAGCTCTGGAAGGCGCTGGTCGAATTCGTTGCTGGAAAGGCTGCTGAACACCAGCTTGTAATTGCGCGTGCGGGCAATCGCGTCAATCGCATCGATAATTGCGTCCACAAAGCCCTCGTTTTTATCCGTCAATAAGGCGCTGCGATAATATTTCAGCAGACGAATATACTGCGGCGAGCCGTCGTGCTTCCCCGCGGGCGCGGATTGCTCCGGCGCATAGGGCAAATACGAATAGCCGTTGGCCTTCAGGGCGGATTGAATGCGCCGCCGGGTTGCGTCGCTCACGCCAGGACGGCCCTGCCGCACAATGGACACGCTGGCGGGGGACACGTTCAGCCGTGCCGCCAGTTGTGCTAAAGTCAAGGAACCCACCTCCGGAGAAAACATCGCTTTATTTTAGCATACATTTCAGCAAAGCAAAAGCCTTGCGGCAAAAAAAAGCCCGCGCCGCGGTGCGAAAGCAGGAATTTCATGGAAAAAATAATTTAGTTTACTAAATTCAAGAATAAATCCCGAAATACCGTTGACATCTCACAAATAAGTATGTATAATTTGACCTGAAAGCAATCGGTTAATCCAGATAAACTAAAACTATTTAGTGTTTTAAACTCAAGCGAACTAAAAACCAGGAGGGACGGGCATGACAATCGCGAGCAGGCCGTTCAAACGGAAAAAGAGGAACTGGCGGCGCTTCAATTGGCAGATATTCCTGATGGCAATGGCGGGCGTCGTGTTTCTGGCGATCTTTGCCTATATCCCCATGATCGGCATTGTCATGGCGTTCAAGAACCTGGATTATTCCATGAACGTCATGAAGGATTTAATGAACAAGCCGTGGGTGGGGTTTGCAAACTTTGTGAAGTTCGTGAAGGACGCGCAGTTTAAGACGGTGATGATGAACACCCTGTCGCTGGGCGTGCTGGAACTGGTCATCACCTTCCCTATCCCGATCTTCTTCGCGCTGATGCTCAACGAGCTGCGCAATGAGAAATTCAAGCGCGTTATTCAGACCACCACCTATTTTCCGCATTTTATTTCCTGGGTGGTCTACGGCGGCATCGTCTCCGCCCTGCTGACCTCGGACGGCGGCCTCATCAATAACGTGCTGATGGACGCGCGCCTCATCAGCCGGCCCATTAACTTCCTTTCGGAATCCAAGTATTTCTATGCCATCGTGATTATTTCTTCGGCCGTTAAGGGAACGGGCTGGGGCTCGGTGGTCTATGTGGCGGCTATCGCGGGGGTGGATCAGGTCATTTACGAAGCGGCCCGCATCGACGGCGCAAACCGCTGGCAGACGGCCTTCAAGGTGACGCTTCCCTCCATCGCGCCCACGGTGACGGTGCTGCTGCTGCTGGCCATCAGCGGCATTCTGGGTTCGGGCTTCGATCGAATCTATATGCTGCAAAACCCGCTGAATCTGGTACGCTCGGAGGTGCTGGACACCTTCGTGTATAAGATGGGCATTTCCTCCCGGCGTTTTTCCTACACCACGGCTATCGGCCTGTTCCGGTCGGTGCTGGCGGTGCTGCTGCTGGGCGGCGGCAATCTGCTGAGCAAGAAGCTGACAGGCAACGGCCTGTTCTGAGAAAGGAGGCTGACAGGGGATGACGGCAAAGGCGACGAACCTCCCGCTGAAAAAAGGGAAAAACAGGCTGAACCGCAACAACGGCTGGGACTGCCTGATGATCGGCTTTCTGATTCTCTTTGCGCTCATCTGCGTATATCCCTTCTGGTATGTGGTGATCGGTTCCTTCAGCGACGGCGCGGATTACATGCGCGGAGGCGTATATCTGTGGCCGCGGGAATGGTCGCTGCAAAATTATCAGGTGACGCTGGTGGACTCCCGGCTGTGGATCGGCTTCCGCGTGACCATCGCCCGCACGTTCGTCTGCACCGTCACCCACGTGCTGTTCACCTCCATGGTGGCCTACGCCATGAGCCGCAATGATCTTCCCTGCCGCAAGTTCATTTATTGGTTCAATATGTTCACCATGTTCTTTGGCGGCGGCCTGATTCCCTTCTACATTCTGCTCAAGCAGCTGAAGCTGATTAACACCTTCTGGGTGTATGTCATTCCCGGGCTATATTCCGTCTATAATATGATTATCTGCTCCAACTACTTCCGCAGTATCCCGGAGGAAATTCACGAATCCGCCACCATGGACGGCGCAAGCGAGTTTAAAATTTTCTACAAGCTGTATCTGCCGCTGTCCACGCCCGTGCTTGCGACCATCGCCCTATGGGTTGGCGTGGGCCATTGGAACGCCTTCTTCGACAGCATGGTGTACACCACCAGCCGTGAACTGCAAACCTTGCAGCTGTACCTGTACAAGATGATTAAGACCGCGGAATTTGTCAGTTCCGCGGACATGGGCGGTCTGCCCAGCGACGTGCAATCCAACGTGACGGCGACCACCGTGCGCTACGCCACGATTGTTATCAGCACCATCCCCATTCTGTGCATTTACCCCTTCCTGCAGCGCTTCCTGACCAAGGGCATTATGCTGGGATCGCTGAAGGGCTAATTTCCCTGAGCCGTTTAACCGCGGGGCAAGCGGTTAAATAAATTTGCGGCGCTGCCGCAGAAAAGAGGTAACGGTATGAAAAAGGTTCTGTCCCTGGTGTTGGCGATCATGATGTTCATCCTGGCCGTCCCCGCCGCTCTGGCGGACGAAGCGCCCGTGAAGCTCACTTGGTTCGTGGACGTTCCCTCCTTCGTCTTCAATTCCGAGGGCTGGGGTCTGGATAAAATGACCGCCGAAATCACCGAACGCTTCGGAATCGAAGTGGAATTCGTCGTTGCGGCGGATAACTCCGGCTCCCAGCTGGCGACGCTGATCTCCGGCGAGGATTATCCCGATCTGATCACCGTGGAAGGTCTGTGGAACACCGACCGCACCAATCTGCTCAAGCAGATGGCCGAGGCGGACCTGCTTGCCTCCTACAACGATCTGGCGGCGAGCTATCTGACCGAAGACGAATGGAAGAATTTCCGCAGCGACGTGATCGCGTGGTACGCCCTGTCCGACGGCAAGACCTACGCCTATCCCAACTACGGCTACTCCACCGACGACCTGCCCGAGGGCAAGGGCCTGGTGCCCAACCGCTGCATTGTGGTTCGCGCCGACATGCTGGAAAAGCTGGGCTACGACGCCACTACGCTGGTGGACGTGAAAGCCGACGAATTCCTGAACATGTGCGAACGCGCCGTGAAGGAAATCGGCACCTATAACGACCTGAGCGTCATTGGTATGCAGCTGTATGAGGGCGGCAGCGAGGCCGCCAGCATCATGAGCCAGTATCTGGCCATGCCCTGGGAGACCGAGGACGGCCAGTATTACGATAACTGGATCGCGGGCACGAACAAGGAAACCTATGCTTTCCTGAATGAAGCCTACCGCCGCGGCCTGATTCTGGAAGCCAACTACTCTGATACCCGCGATCAGGTTCGCGAAAAGATCGCCAGCGGCCGCGTGTTCGCGCTGATCGCCGCGCCGCAGGATTTCGGCAGCCAGTTCGCCACGCTGTATGAAGCCGATCCCAACGCCTACTATGTGCCCGTGGTGGTTCGCAACGCCAACGGCGACGATCCTACCCTGACCGACATCTCCGGCTGGGGCTATCTGCAAACGGCCATCACCGCCTCCAACAAGGCCCCTGAGCAGACCATCAAGATGGTCAACTGGCTGCTGTCCAGCGAGGGCGCGATCCAGATGAACAAGGGCTGGGAAGGCGAGCAGTGGCAGTGGGAGGAAGACGGCACCATCTCCATTCTGGATAGCTGGAAGCAGGCGACTAACGACGATCCCACCCTGCGCAAGCGCTATGGCATTAACGCCTTCGACCTGTACGCCAACTGGGCGTTCCTGATGCAGTTTGAGCCGAAGCTGGATCTGGATAATGCCAACGACCTGAAGACCTACCGCACCACGGATACCTACATTAAGGATCCCATGAGCATCTATTCCTATCGCGCGGCCCAGTATGTGCGCGATCCCGCGGATGAGCGTGCGCTGCCCGTGTCCGAGGAACAGAACAAGCTGAAGAGCTACATGACCATCGCCGAGGCGCAGCTGCTGACCGCCGCTACCGCCGAGGAATTCGAAGAAAAGTATGCCGAGATCCAGGCGACCCGCCCCGCCATGGCGGATCTGGAGCTTATCAACGCCTATCAGAACGACTGCCTGCAGGCCGGTAAGGCGCAGCTGGGCGTGAAATTCTTCTTCCCGCCCTATGCCGAAAAGGCTGAGTAAGCGCAGCGTAACCCTTTAGAGGAAGGCTTGAGTGCGCCGGGACCCCTCCGGGTCTCGGCGCACTCTTCAAAAGCAGCTAATTTAAGCGTTACAACATGCATTGCGTGCGGGGGGGGGAAAAACAGATGCTGCGGCAGGAAATGAACATCGGTTATTTCGATAAGCTTCACCGGCCGGGTGAAAAGCTGGGCGTCTTTGACAATGAATCCGATTTTGAATGCTGCGCACAGCGGGTGCATTGCAACGCGCAGCACGGCCGCTTCGGGCCGGAGATCGTCTGGAACGAGGAACTCCGTCGCTATGAGCTGGCGGTGGACGAGGAGAAAACCAAGGCCTATCTGGAACGCTTTAACAGCGTTATCCATGGCAAGCGTCACACCATTATGGTGGGCGGCGAGCATAACAACGTTTATTTCCCCGGCTTCGTCCAATATAAGGAACGCCTGCCGGAGGCGCTGATGCAGGATGTGGACGGGAACTATCTGGAGCTGCATGATCCCGATATTCTGAGGGGCACGGCCATTCCCATGCCCGCCATCGACGATCCGCAGCTATTGAAGCTGAATGCAAGGCAGTTGGCCTATATGGCCGCAAGGCTGCGCGGCTGTCATTATGTGGCGGCCTATAGAATGGGCGCAGAGATGCTGTGGCCGGAATATTTTGGGCTGGGCCACGGCGATTACCGCCCCACCGCCTGGAAGCATTTTGCCGCCTGGTGCCGCCTGCACGGCGAAACGCTCCCCGAAAAGACGGAAACGCTGGCGGAGGGCTCCGCCGCCCGCAGGCTGTGGCTGCATTATCGGGAACAGGCCATGGCCGATCGCTCGGCCTATTATTTCCGGGCCATTTTGCAAGAGGATGATACCCACCTGTGTTTTTACCCCACCCACGGCTCCACGATGCTGCGGAACGAACGGGCGAAGCTGGGACAACAGCCCGACACGCTGGCGGCGGCGGCGGACGGCATCGAAATGGGGCATATCCTTATTGACCACGACGAGGAGCGCCGCAACGTCATCCTTACCTGCCTGAACGCCTCCTACGGCACGCCGGTGATTGTGCCGCGGCTGGGCAACAAGACCCCCGATCTGGGTATGGCGGGCGGCGGGCGCTCCTTCACCCCACAAACCCTCCGCCGCCTGGTGTACGAGGACGTCGGCATGGGCATTCCGGTAATATTCCCCATCCATTGGCGTTCACGCCTGCACGACGGCGAATGGCGCATCAAGGATACTCCTGCGGAAACGGAATGCCGCCTGGTGTTCGATGAAATTACAACGGCCGCGCCGTTCATGATGGGTATGGGGCGGATGCAGCCGCAGGCAGGCATTCTCGCCTCGGACGAAACGTGGCTTCGCGCTTATGATATGCGCTGGACGGCGCTGATGCAGGATATGCTGGCGGATGGCGCGAATACAACGATTGTTACGGATGCGCTGGTGGAGCCGGGGCTGAGCCGCCGGATGCCGCTTCTGCTGCTGGTGAACGACGACACGGTTTCGGCGGGCACGCTGGCAAGGCTGACCGCCTATATGGACGAGGGCGGCCGGGTGCTGGTGTGGGGCGAATTCGCCCTGGAGCAGCTGGGACGGGAACGGGTGCTCCAGCATCCAAACTGCCGCATCAGCCATGCGCCCGCCGCGCGGCAGGCGCGGGTGCTCCGCGAATCCTTCCTCGCGGGTTATCGGGACGGCTGCAATTCCATCCGCTTCAAGGTTTTCCCCGTGGATTACAAGGCGCTGCGGGCAGAGATCGCTGACTTTGCGCCGCAAGTGGTTCTGAAGCCCTTTGCGGTCGGCGGCGAACCGGGCAAAACGAATTTCTATGCGCTGACCGACCGGGCGGGCATGGGCTGCGTCTGCATCAACAACGGCGCGGAGGACGCGCGCTTCTCCCTTGCGCCGGATACGCGGCTGATGCCGGAGGCGCAGGCCTTCGACATGTTGACGGGGCGGCGGGTGGAAATGCCGGTTACGCTTCCCGGCTATGGAACAAAAATGCTCTATTTTGCGCCGCCGCTTCCCGAAAATTGGGAGGAAACGCTTTGCGCTGCGGAGGACGCTTTCGAACGTTGGCGACAGCTGGGGGCGGACTGCGGTCCCCTGCGGCATTACTTCGCCTCCCTGAAAACGGGCGACCTGCCGGAGAAGCGTCACGCCATGGCTAAAGCGCTGCTGGAGAGTATGGCGCTGCTGCCCCGCTGGGAGCGGGACGCAGACGGCGCTATGCGGGTAACGGCGGCGTGCTTCAACGCTGCGGGCGAGCGGGTGGCGAACGCACAGGTGCGGCTGCGTATCGCGCCCGGAAGTATGAAGCAGTATCCCCTGGCATGGAACGGCAGCGCCTATGAAGCGGCGCTTCCCCCCGAAGCCTTTGCGCGGGTATACGACCCGGACGCCTGCGATTATGTGCCCCTGATCGGGGCCGCGCGCCTGATCCTACAGGCGGAAACAAACGCATGGCAGGGCGGAACGCTGATGACCGTCCGCCTTTGAAATTGATAAACAACTGATGGAGGAATGAATATGCTTACGATGGAACAGCGCCTCAAGAATCTGGAAATCCCTACGGGCCCGGTGGATATGGTTCTGGATACCGATGCGTATAACGAAATCGACGACCAGTTCGCGATTTCCTACGCATTGCACGCAAAGGAAAAGCTGAACGTGCGGGCGCTCTACGCCGCGCCGTTCTTCAACGATCGTTCCAGCGGCCCCGCGGACGGCATGGAGCGCAGCTATCAGGAAATTCTGAAGCTGCTGAAGCTCTCCGGGCTGCAATGCCCGGTATATCGCGGCTCTGACCGCTATCTGCCCGATGAGCAGACCCCGGTTGCGTCCGACGCGGCGAAGCACCTTACGGAACTGGCCATGCAGTATAGCCCGGAAAAGCCGCTGTATGTGCTGGCGATCGGCGCGATTACCAACGTGGCCTCCGCCCTGCTGATGAAGCCGGAAATCGCGGATAGCATCGTGGTGGTCTGGCTGGGCGGCAACGCGCTGGAATGGCATGATAACGTTGAATTCAACAGTTCTCAGGACGTGGCCTCGGCCCGCGTGGTATTTGGCTCGGGCGCGCCGCTGGTCATGCTGCCCTGCATGGGCGTGGTCAGCGCCTTCACCACCACGGAGCCGGAGCTGAACCATTGGCTCAAGGGCAAGAACGCCCTGTGCGATTATCTGGTGGAGCATACGGTGGAGGCCGCCAACGAATACGCCAAGGGCCGTGTATGGAGCCGCGTCATTTGGGATGTGACCACCGTGGGCTGGATGCTGAACGACGGACGCCGCTTCATGCTGGATAAGCTGATTCCCACGCCCATTCCCGAGTACGATCATCATTATTCCCAGGATCCCCGCCGCCCGCTGTGCCGTTACGTCTATCACATCCACCGGGATGCGCTGATGGGCGATCTGTTTGCGCACATTTCCCGCTAAGGCGCAGGACGGCACGAAAGGAGCAAGGACATGAAACTGTTGGATTTTGGGTCGCTCAACATCGACCATACCTACCAGCTTCCGCATCTGGCGCGCCCCGGAGAGACGCTCGCTTCCGACAGCTATCACAAAAGCGAGGGCGGCAAGGGATTCAATCAGGCCGTTGCGCTGGCGAAAGCGGGGCAGGAGGTCTATCTTGCAGGGGCGATCGGTCAAGACGGCCTGTTTCTGCGGGATTATTTGCAGGAGCTGGGCGTGCACACAGAGCAACTCCGCGTGCTGGATGCGCCCACGGGGCATGCCGTGATCCAGCTGGATGCGGAGGGGCAAAACTGCATTATCCTGTTCAGCGGCACCAACGGCATGATTACGGAAGCCATGATCGACGAGGTGCTGGCGGAGTTTGGGACGGGGGATTATCTGCTGCTGCAAAACGAAATCAGCCATGTGGACAGCATCATTCGCGCTGCCCACGCCCGGGGGATGCACATCATCCTGAATCCCTCGCCCATATCGCCCGAGCTGCTGACGTGGCCGCTGGAATTGGTGGAATGGTTCATTCTCAACGAGATCGAGGGCAAAGACATTACGGGCGAAACACAGCCGCAGGCAATACTGGACGAGCTGCTTCGCCGCTACCCTGCATGCCATGTGGTGCTGACGCTGGGCGAGCACGGCTCCATCTATGCGGACGCGACGCAGCGCATTTATCAGGGCATTGTTGCGACGCATGCCGTGGACACCACCGCGGCGGGCGACACCTTTACGGGGTATTTCATTCATGCGCTGCTGAAGGGCGAGGGCGTTCAGCAGGCGCTGAAAACGGCGGCCTGCGCATCGGCCATCACCGTCAGCCGTCCCGGCGCGGGCCGGAGCATTCCCACGGCGGAGGAGGTTCGCGCGGCGATGAAGGGGGCGCGGCAAGGGTGAAAAAGCGCTGTGCGCTCCTGTTGACGCTGATGCTCCTGCTTAGCGCCGCGCAGGCCGAGCCGCTCTTTGAGCCGACGCAGGAGGGTATTTACAATTACTGTCCGGCGGGATTTGTGGAGGACGGCGTAACCCATCTGTATTACTGCACCAATGTGAACAGCCGCGTTGTCACCGATCATATCGGCTATCGCCGCTCCACGGACGGCGTGCATTATTCCGAGGAAACCATCGTGCTTGCCAACGGGAAAAAATGGGACGCCTGGGACGCCATTCACGTCTGCGATCCCGATGTGGTTAAGGGCGAATTCAAGCTGGATGGCGAAGTCTACAATTATCTGATGGTTTATCTGGGCTGTCAAACCGGGAACAACCAGGGCAACGAGATTGGTCTGGCCGTGGCGAAGCGCCCGGAGGGGCCCTTCCTGCGGGTGAGCGCGCTGAACCCCTTTGTCCCCTTCACCCGCGATCTGTCGCAGAATGCCTACTACGATATTTTTCAATGGGGCGTAGGACAGGCCTCGCTGGTCAGCCTGGATCGCAAGGGACAGATCTTGCTGATCTACACCCGCGGCGACCTGACCGGCACGCGCTTGGTCTGCGAAGCGTGGGACGTCAACGATCTGAACGCCCCGCGGCCCCTTGGCGACGTCTGGCGGCGGGAAATCGCCAATCGCGGCGTAATCGGCCGGGACATGCGGCCCGCGACGCTGCTGAATGCCGATTTTGCCTACGAGCCCACCACGGGACGCCTGTACATGGTGGCGGACGGCGCGCCCTGCTACATTGAGGGGGTGGACGAGCCCGGCGAGCCCACGTTCGTTTCATCCAATCTGCGCGTGATGCGCTATTCGCAATCGCTCCCGCCGGATAAAATGTCGCGCTTCTTCTTGAACGATACCGCCGAAGCGTGGGAAACCCTTGCGCTGATTGGCCGCGCCGAAACCAGCTATCCCCGCAATCACAACGCGGGGCTTCTGACCGATCCCTACGGCTGGATTGAAGCGGATGCGCCCCTGCAGATACTTTTCTCCGTCAGCGAAACGAAAGCGCCCAATAACAGCCTATGGACCTACCGCATTCATCAATATGCGGTGAAGATTCCGTGAACTTCTGGGAGAAAGAGGCGCATCGATAAAAAAGCGCCTCTCCCCCTTTCCCGAAGAGCGGCGGGAAGTATGCTTGATTCCTCCGCCCGACTTGCGCGCCCATGCGAAGTGGGCGCGATTTTCTGTTTTGGGGATACATTGCGAAAATTACACGGAAAGCGAAGAAATATATTAGTAGAGACTTTTCAAAAACAGACGGATTACTGACGGAAAAACAGATGAGGTTTCCAATTTGCAAGTCTGAAATTCAAAGCTCGCAAAGCCGGCCCAAAACCAAAGAAAAAATCCTTCATTTCTGAAGGATTTTTGGAGCTGATGACCGGATTTGAACCGGTGACCTCATCCTTACCAAGGATGCGCTCTACCGACTGAGCTACATCAGCATGCCGGACAGGCAACAAAAATATAATACACCATTTTACGGAAAAATGCAACCCTTTTTTGAAAAAAAGTTTTTTCGCGCATCTGCGCGGATTTTCGCAAGGAGAAAGGAGGCGGCTCGGCGGGAAGGGGCGGCCTCACTCCTCCGCCTGCCCTCCGCCTGCGGGGCGGGATTGGCTGGGCAGCGCGCCGGTATGGCGGCGATACAGCCGGGAAAAATAGGAAAGATTCTCCACGCCGACCCGGCGGGCCGCCTCCGACACATTGCATTCCCCCGCCGCCAGCAGGCTGCGCGCCTCCTGGCAGCGCAGGGCGTTGAGAAATTCCACCGGGGTCATGGCCACATATCGCTTAAACAGATGACACAGGGTGGAGCGCGTAACGCCCGCCGCCCGGCAGGCCGCCTCCAGCGCGTCGGGCGCGGAAAAATGCGCGCGCAGAAAATAAATCGCTTTTTTCACCGCCTGGGGATGGCGGGAGGAGCCTGCGGGCCGCTCCGCCTGCTCCCGCCGCCAAAGAAGCGCGCATAATTGCAGGGCCAAGCCCAGCACCATGCTTTTATAATGCGGCCCCCGCGCCTCCATCTCCTCCACAATGCGCCCATAGAGCGAAATAGCCTCCCGCTCCTGAACGACGGGCGCAAGCGCCATATTCTCGCAGGAGAGGCCGTTCTGCTCCAGAAAACCGCGGCTGACGATCAGGCAGTAATAGCGGTTATCCGGTTCCAGGGGGTGCAGGGTGTGGATTTGCCCGCTGCCGACCACGGCCATTTCGCCGGGCTGAAAGACGCTGGCCGCGCCGTCCAGCAGCGCCTGCACGCGCCCCTGGGTGCACAGCAGCAGCTCCACGCCCTCGTGCCAATGGGCGCTGAAATGGGCGGATTGGCCGCCCAGATAATCATAATGAAAAAGAATGGGAAAGCCCGGATCCTGATATTGATGCAATTCGTATAAGGCCATTGCGTCTTCTCCCCCGTTTCGAGCAGGATTGTGTTAAAAAAACGCAAAATAAGCGCTTTACGCCCCAGCAAAAATACTATATACTACAAATTAGGAAAAGGCAAGCATATTTTCGCGCAACAGATAAAGGAGGAAACAAACATGGGAAGGCTCAAAATCGCGGTTATTGGCTGCGGCGGCATTTCCGGGGTGCATCTGGCCGCCTACGCCCAGAACCCCAATGTGGAAATCTACGCGCTGTGCGATATTAACGAGCAGAATTTGCAGCGCCGGGCCAAGGAATACGGCGTGGAACGGCTGTACGCCGATAAGGATCAGATGCTGCGGGAGCTGCCCGAGCTGGACGCGGTGTCCGTCTGCACCTGGAATTCCGCCCACGCCGAATGCGCCATCGCCGCGCTGAACGCGGGCAAGCACGTGCTGTGCGAAAAGCCCATGGCCCTCAATGCGGCCCAGGCCCGGGGAATGCAGGAAGCGGCCCGCCGGAACGACAAGCTGCTGATGATCGGCTTTGTGCGCCGCTTCGGCAACGACTGCGCCGTGCTGAAGGATTTCATCGATCACGATCAGCTGGGCGAATTGTATTACGCCAAGGCCACCTATCTGCGCCGCAAGGGCAGCCCGGGCGGCTGGTTCGGGGATAAATCCCGCTCCGGCGGCGGCCCGCTGATCGATCTGGGCGTGCATGTGATTGACCTGACCCGCTATCTCATGGGCAATCCCAAGCCCGTCTCCGTTTACGGCGCCACCTTCTATAAGCTGGGCGATCGGAAGAACGTGCATGGCGCGGAGGGCTATCGCTCCTTCAGCGCGGCGGGCAAGGATATTTTCGATGTGGAGGATATGGCCACCGCTATGGTGCGCTATGATAACGGCGCGGTGCTGCAAATCGAAGCCAGCTTCAGCCTGAACATCGAAAAGGATACCGGCTCCATCGAGCTGTTCGGCACCAAGGCGGGGGCCAAGCTGGATCCCGAACTGACGCTGTATAACGAACTGAACGGCTATCTGGCCAACGTGACGCTGGCCGCGCCCACGGCCCTGAGCTTCGACGGCCTGTTTGTCAACGAAATCAATCATTTCGTGGATTGCATTCTCACCGGCGCGCCCTGCCGCAACCCGGCGGAGGACGGCGTGGCGCTGATGCAGATTCTGGACGCGATTTATCAATCCGCCAGGACGGGCCACGAGGTGCAGCTGTAATTGCATTAAAAATGGAAAGGAGCGTTTTGCCATGAAAGTCGGCGTGAGCAGCTATAGCTTTTCCAAGTATTTGCAGCAGACGGGCTGCAATTATCTGAAGCTCTGCGATCTGGCCAAGGAAATGGGCTTTGACGGCATCGAATTCACCGATCTGCTGCCCGAGGTTTCGGGTAAGCCCGCCCTGGAGGCGGCGGCGGAAATCCGCGCCCATTGCGAAAAGCTCGGCCTGGAAGTGGCGGCCTATACCGTGGGGGCCAATTTCCTGTGCGACGACCCCGAAAAGGAAACGGCACGGATGCAGGAATGCGTGGATGTGGCGGCGGCGCTGGGCGCGAAGCTAATGCGCCATGATTGCTGCTGGGGCCTGCCCAAGGATCAGGGCGTATACACCTGGCGCAACGCCATTGAGGACACCGCGCCCTATATCCGCCGGGTGACGGAATACGCGGAGAAAAAGGGTGTGCGCACCTGCACGGAAAATCACGGCTTCATTATGCAGGATAGCAACCGGGTGGAGCAGCTGATCCGCACGGTGAATCATCCCAACTACGGCTGGCTGGTGGACATGGGCAATTTCCTCTGCGCCGACGAGGATAGTATCCACGCCCTGGGCACGGCGGTTCCCTATGCCTTCCATGTGCATGTGAAGGATTTCCTCCTTAAGCCCGGCGACGTGCTGAACCCCGGCATGGGCTGGTTCCGCACCCGGGGCGGCAATTTCATTCGCGGCACCATTGCCGGAAACGGCGTGATTCCCGTGGCGCAATGCATTTATATGCTCAAGCAGGCGGGCTACGCCGGCTTCCTCTCCCTGGAATTCGAGGGCATGGAAGAAAACCTGCCCGCGCTGGAGGCCGGGCTGGCCTATATCCGTAAGGCGATGGAATAATCGCGGCAAAAAAATAGTGCGTGGGAGCCTTCGAAGACTCCCACGCATATATTTATTCGTTAATGAACAGAACGCCCAGGGTGCCGGGGCCGCAGTGGCAGGATACCGTGCAGCCCGCGTGGGTTTCGATAATTTCTGCAAAGGAAGCGTATTTCTCAATGGCCGCCCGGGCCGCCTCCACCGCCTCCTGAGGCGCGGCGGAATGGGTGATAAAAATGCGGTCGGGCCGCACGCCCTTGCGATCCTTCAGGCGATCCTTCACATATTTTTCAATGCAGTGGGTCAGCTTGCCCCGGTATTTTTCCTCCACGCCCATGGCCCCGCCGCGCACTTCGATGCAGGGCTTGATGCGCAGCAGATTGGCTCCCAGCGCGGTGGCCGTGGAGCAGCGGCCGCCCTTTTGCATGTAATCCAGCCGATCCAGCACAAAGCTGGCCTCCACCCGACCCCGCATTTCCTGCAGGCGGCTGAAAATCTCCACCGCGCTCATGCCTTTTTCCGCTAATTGGGCTGCTTCCACCACCAAATGCCCTTGACCGGAGGAAAGATTCTGGCTGTCCACCACATAAACGTTGGGGAAACCCGCCGCGGCGATGGACGCATTCTGATAGCAGGTGGAAAAGCCCGAGCCGATGGTGATATGAATCACCGCGTCGTATTGGGGCGAAAAGCGGGCGAAGCACTCCCGGTAATCCTCCATGTTGACGGCGGAGGTGCTGCAAAGCTTTCCGCCGTTATCCACATGCCGGAAAATATCCTCCGGGTGAATGTCCACCCCGTCCCGATAGGTTTTTCCATCCATAATCACATACAGCGGCGTGAGAAAAATATCATAACGCGCCAGTAATTCAGGGGATAAATCGCAGGTGCTGTCCGAGGTAATCTTAATCGCCATAGTTGCTCCTGTTCCTTCCGGCAAAGCGCCGGAAACTCCTCAAAGCGTTGCTTTCCGATTATAGCACAAAAAATGGGCGGCAGGAAGCCCCGCCGCCCATTTCCGGCAAAATTACCCCTTATTTTTCTACGCGCATGGCCCGCATGGCATTAAGAATGGCCAGGAAGCAAACGCCCACGTCGGAGAAAACCGCCATCCACAGGCTGATAACCCCCAGCACGCCCAGCAGCATCACCAGCGCCTTAACGGCCAGCGAGAAGATGATATTCTCCCGCACGATGCGGCTGGTTTTCCGGGCGAGGCGCACCGCCGTGGCCAGCTTCCGGGGATCGTCGTCCATCAGCACCACGTCCGCCGCCTCGATGGCCGCGTCGGAGCCCAGCGCGCCCATAGCCACACCCACATCCGCCCGGGCCAGCACGGGCGCGTCGTTGATGCCGTCGCCCACGAAGATCAGGCTTCCCTTGCCCTTACATTCGGCCAGCAGCCGCTCCTCCTGGGCCACCTTGCCGTCGGGGAGCAAACCGGCGTGGGCTTCATCCACGCCCACCGCCTGGGCCACCTGGGCCGCCGCCGCCGGGCTGTCGCCGGTGAGCATCACAGTCTTTTTCACGCCCGCCCGCCGCAGCAGCTGAATCGCCTCCGCCGCGCCCGGCTTGATTTCATCGTTAATCACGATATAGCCCAGATATTTTCCATCCGCCGCCACATACACGATGGTGCCCGGCTCCTGCACGGCCTGGACGGCCACGCCCGCCTGCCGCATACATTTTTCATTGCCCACGCACACCTGCCTGCCGTCCACGCAGGCGGAAACGCCGTGGCCCGCCGCCTCGGAAACCTGGCTTACCGCGCGGCCGTCCGCCGCCGGGCTGGCCGCCCGAATGGAAGCGGCGATGGGATGCGTGCTGTATTGCTCCGCC
This sequence comes from uncultured Clostridia bacterium, assembly GCA_934667105.1. GTDB lineage: Bacteria > Bacillota > Clostridia > Christensenellales > Aristaeellaceae > RUG563. The sequence goes on along the minus strand of CAKULG010000004.1, from coordinate 18,907 downwards.
GCCGCCGCCAGGGAAAGCAGCTCCGCCGCCTCCACCCCCTGGGGATGCACCGCGGTCACTTCAAAGGTGCCCCGGGTCAGCGTGCCCGTCTTATCAAAGGCAACCACGGCAGGGGTCGCCAGCGCCTCCAGATAATTGGCGCCCTTGACCAATATGCCCTTCCGGGACGCGCCGCCAATGCCGCCGAAGAAGGAAAGGGGAACGGAAATTACCAGCGCGCAGGGGCAGGAAATAACCAGGAAATTCAACGCCCGCTCCAGCCAATCCTTCCACGCGCCGCCCATCAGCAGCGGCGGAAGCACCGCCACCAGCACCGCCGCGCCCACCACGGCGGGAGTGTAGATCTTGGCGAACCGCGTGATAAACCGATCCGCGCGGGATTTATTGGAGCTGGCGTGCTCCACCAATTCGAGAATGCGGGCCACGGTGGATTCGGCGTAGGGCTTGGAAACGCGCACCCGCAGCACGCCCTGCAAATTGATGCAGCCGCTGAGCACCTGATCCCCTTCAGAAACCTGCCGGGGCACGCTTTCGCCCGTGAGCGCCACTGTGTTCAGCGCGGATTTGCCCTCGATCACTTCGCCGTCCAGGGGCACCTTCTCCCCCGGCTTCACCACCAGCACATCCCCCACCTTCACGCCCTGGGGAACCATGCGCACCAGCTTACCGTCCTTTTCCACAAAGGCATAATCCGGGCGAATATCCATCAGCTCGCTAATAGAATCGCGGCTCTTATCCACGGCGTAATCCTGGAACAATTCGCCGATCTGGAACAGCAGCAGCACCGTGACGCCCTCCGCCCAATCGCCCAGATAAAACGCGCCCGCGGAGGCCAGCGTCATCAAAAACATTTCATCCAGCGCATGTCCGTGAAACAGATTGCGAACCGCGCCCCAGATCACGTCATAGCCTGCAGAAAGCGCGGCGGCAATCAGCAGAATCAGCTTGATCGTATCGTTCATGGGCACGATCAGCGAAATCGCCAGCAGCACGGCGCTGACAGCCAGCCGGACGATCATGACTTTCGGGTTTTCTTCTCCGCCGTGCTCATGATCGTGGCCATGCTCGTGACCGTGATCATGTTCGTGATGCTTGTGTTCGTGATGCTTGTGTTCGTGATGCGCATGCTCGTGCTCATGCGCCGCTTTGTCGTGATGGCAATGTCCGCATTGGCAGCCCATATATTCTTCCTCCCTTATCCCCTTATTCGCAAAGATGCTCCATGCCCATGTCGATAATCGTGCGCACATGCTCGTCCGCCAGGGAATAGAAAATCGTTTTTCCCTCCCGGCGGAATTTCACCAGCTTGGAGGCCTTCAACAGCCGCAGCTGATGGGATATGGCCGATTGCGTCATGTCCAGCACCTGGGCGATATCGCACACGCACAGCTCCGCCTCAAAAAGCGCGTACAGGATCTTGATGCGCGTGCTGTCGCCGAAGATTTTGTACAACTCCGCCAGGTCGTACAGCACCTCCTCGTCGGGCATCTGGGCGTCCACCTCCCGCAGCAGCGTTTCCCGGCGCGCTTCATCGGCTTCCGTTAAGGCGGCCGTTTCGACGGCAGGCGTGCTCTTGTTTTCGTCCATTTCTGTTCATCCTTTCATTTGAGCATCTGCTCATATGTTATTATATTCATTTCTCAGGGATTGTCAACACCTTTCTGAAATTTTTTTAAGGCAATGCCGCACAAATGAGACGGTCGGCCGGCGAATGGATTTTCCGTCAGATGCAAATGCAATTTTGAGGGTTTGCTGGGAGATAATCAGGGAGTTCGCACGCCGCAGATGGCGGAAAAGACGTCGCCCGGCGCGCCGCCGAATTATGCGGCGGCGCCTTATAAAAATTCCTGCGAAAAAGCCGCGGAGGCTTCTTGCAGGAAACAGGGGCGAAAGGGCTGTGAAAAAACGAAAACAAGGTATTTTGCGGGGGGATCCTCCAAGAAAGCTGTATGGGGTGGGCAAAAGCAGGCGGCCTTACTTGCATTTCCTCCAGCAAAAAGAAACATGCTTCCCGCCGTGATTCCAGCCTCCTCGTTGCTGAAGAGGGATTTTTTCACAGCCCCTTTTATACAATTCTCGGGCTGCAATGCGATAGGATGCGAAATATTTATCCCGTTCTGGCTAAGCCGATCGAAACGAGAAACCGTCGGGTCTGGAGGGCGCTGCCCAAGGGACGTTATCGTTGGAAAATCGTTTTATTCCTCCACCGCGTCGAACACCCGCACATAATCCACCGCAAAGGTATCCCCCGCCGAAGCAAAGGCCTGGGGCGCGGAGCGGTGCTCCGCCTCGCGATAGCCCTTCACCTCCGTGCTGATTAAAATAAATTCCGGGCGGTGGGACACATATTTTTTGATTTCTCCATCCTTCCTGCCGTCCACATAGAAGGTATAGCCCTCCGCGCTCCAAAGCAGGCCAAAGGTATGGTATTCCGCCGGATCCAGGCCCGATACGCCCCCCACGCGCTCCATTTTGCAATCCAGGCCATAGCCCCCCGTGATAGCGTTGTGGGGAACCACCACGCCGGGGGTAAAGCACTCCATCACGTCGATTTCCGTGCCCGTATCCCGGGGCTCCAGGCTGGCCCCGATCACGGGGGATTGAATCCAGAAGGCGCTCCACCAACCCGGCTTTTGCTGCAAGCGGCAGCGGCATTCGTAATAGCCGAAGCCGTGCAGGAATTTGCTTTCCCGCAGCTTGCCGATATTCCATTGCAGATGATCGGCGCCAAATTGCGTGGGCTGCACAGGCTCGTCCATAAAATTATAGCCCGTCTGCAATTGGGCGCTGACCATGCGCCCCTCCCGCTCCAGCAGCGTAAACACCGCGTTGCTTTTGCCATCCAGCGTCACGCCCTCTTCCACCCAGGCCGGGTAGCGCTTGCCCATCATGCACAGGCGGTAATCCCATTTACTGCAATCCAGCGTGTCGCCGTCAAATTCATCCTGCCAAACCAGCTTCCATTGCTTCCCCTCGGGCAAAAGGCTGGGCGCGTGGCCCGCCACCGGATATTGCTGCATTCCGTTTTCCTCCTGCTGGGTTGATTTTTTTCCCGCGCCCTGTTATGCTATACAGGTCGGCTGGCTTTATTATATAACGCCCTATGCCGGACGCGCCAGGGATTATCTGCTCCTATTTTTTAGAAATCAAACGATTTATTCCATATTTTTACATTTGCGAGGTTACTATGCTACATCTGTTCTCTCAGGGCTATTTCCAAAGCGCCTTAGTCTTTAATGAAAACGTCACCCCCATGCGCACGGTGGAGCATTACGAGGTGGAGCTGGTGGCCTATGGGACGGGCTTCAGCTATATTAACGGCCTGAATTACGCCCACATCCGCAACCGGCTGATTCTGGCCAAGCCGGGGGACCGGCGCTTCACCATCGGGGCTTACGAATGCCAGTTTATCAAATTCGATTGCGACGATGCGGAGTTGACGGCGCTGCTGGCGCAGCTGCCCTCCACCGTCATTTTAAAAACCACGCTGCTGGACAGCCTGGTTTCTTCCTTCAATGCGGGCGATTCCCCAGAAAGCGCCGCCGGGCGCTTGCAGCGGCAGTCCGCCCTGTTTGCCATTCTGGCGGAGGCTGCCCGGGGCCTGCGCCATGAAACGCCGGAAAATGCCCTCAGTTCCCCGCATTTGCAGGCAATCCTTGCCGCCAAGGATTATATGGATACCCGCTACTCGGAAAAAATCACGCTGGATACCCTGGCCCTCCGGGCGCATCTGAGCAAAAATTATTTCCGAACCCAGTTTTGCGCGCTGATGGGCGTATCGCCCCAGGCTTACCTGACCCAGGTTCGCCTGGCCCGCGCCAAGGCCCTGCTACGCGGCTCCCCGGACGCGCTTTCCGAAATCGCCGCCGTCTGCGGCTTTGACAGTCAATCCTACATGAATTACGTTTTCCAGCGCCATTTGGGCGTATCGCCCCTGCAATTTCGCCGCCAGCCGCAGGAGGGATAATAAAAGATGCGGGATAACCTTCTTTTCTTCCAAAGAAAGTGATCCCGCATGGTTTCATTTTATGCCTTACATCAACGGGCGCAGGCAAGCGATGGCCGCCGCGCCGTCCTTTTCCAGATCCTTGTAGCCCGCTTCCAGGCTCACATCGCCCTGATAGCCCATGCGCTTAAGCGCCTGAAAAATCTCGGCATAATCGCAGCCGTCCCCCGGGGCGGGAAAATCCCGGCCGCTCAGATCGGGCAGGGGGTGGCTGATATGCACATGCAGCAGCTTCTCCCCCGCGTATTCCAGGGCCGCCCAGGGCTCGCTGCCGCAGAGCATGTGGAAGGTATCGCCCAGCACGCCCACCCGGGGATGATTCACCAGCGCGGAGAGCAGCGTTCCTTCGGAAACCAGGTTAATGATGTTGCATTCCTTTCGCCGCAGGGGCTCGATGGCGGTATTGATCTGGTATTTCTCGCCATACTCCCCTACCAGGCGCAGAAAATCCGCAATCTGCCGCCAGGCAGTCACATGGGAAAAGCCCTCGGGCACCCTGCGCGCGCCGCCGCTGCCAAACACCACCGTTTCCACGCCCAAGGCATGGGCGCGGGAGAAGGCGCGCTCCAGATACGCCCGCTGCTCCTCCGGCTTCGCTTCCGGCCCCGTCACATGGATATCCCCCGGCAAAAAGCAATTGCATTTCAGAAAAGGAATGGGAAAAGAGGGGGCTTTGCGCAGCAGCGCCTGATAATCCTCCTCCGGCATTCCGGCCAGGGCGCTTAGGTTGCCCTCCATGTAATCAAAGCCCAACCGGGCGGCAATTTCAATTTTATCCGGCGCACAGCAAAGTCCGAGACGCATACCCTTCCCATCCTTTCGTTTTTGTCATTGCATTTATTATAGCAAACCGCCGCTGAATTGCAAGCTTTTTCCTTTTTTTTATGATTTTCTTTCATATTTTCTATTTTCTTTCCTGCAAATGTGTGATAGAATAAGGCGAAATGCAGTGCGTGCATACATTGAAACGTAAGGCAATATGAACGGAGGAATACGCCATGAATTTTCTTCCCGACCTGTTAACCTTTCAAAACGGCGCGCCCGTGACCGCCGCCCAATGGCCGGAACGCCGGAAGGAGCTTATCCGCCTGCTCAGTCGCCATCTCTTCGGCGTTTCCCCCGCCGTTCTGGCCCCGGGCCGCGGCGAAATCCTCCGGACGGATAAAAAATGCTGCTCGGGCCATGCGGAACTGGAATTCCTTCAGATTACCGCGCAGACGGAAAAGGGCGTTTTCTCCTTTCCCGCGCATTTTTTCCGGCCTCTTCTGCCGAAAAAAGCGCCCCTTTTCCTGCTGCTGAATTTCCAGCCCGATCCCTATGATATGTATTGCCCCATTGAGGAAATCATCGATCAGGGCTTCGCCGTGGCCGTCGTTTGCTATAAGAATGTGACCAGCGACGACGAGGATTTCACCAACGGCCTGGCGGGCATGTTCACCCGGCCCCAGGATGGAACGGGCTTTGGAAAGCTTTCCCTGTGGGCCTGGGCGGCCAGCCGCACCCTGGATTATCTGCTGACTCGGCCCGAAATCGACGGCGATCATGTGGCTATCCTCGGGCATTCCCGCCTGGGAAAAACCGCCCTGTGGTGCGGCGCGCAGGATGAGCGCATCCGCTACGTCTTTTCCAATGACGCCGGGTGCGCCGGGGACGCGCTGGAGCGCGTTTTCCACCCTGGCCGCGAAACCACCCGGGATATTACCCAGCGCTTCCCCTACTGGTTCTGCGAGAATTATTTTCAGTATGCGGGCCAGGCGGAGGCCATGCCCTTCGATCAGCATTTCCTGCTGGCGGCCTCCGCGCCCCGCTTCGTCGCCACCGGCAGCGCCAGCGGCGATCTCTGGGCCGATCCCGTCAGCCAGCAGCTTTGCTGCCTGGCCGCCTCCCCCGCCTGGCGGCTGCTGGGGAAAAAGGGCTTTGTGGGCCCCGAGGCTCCCGCCAAGGCGGGCGATTCCTTCCAGGAGGGCGAGGTCGGCTTCCATCTGCGGGACGGTATTCATTTCCTGGGCCGGGGCGATTGGCTGAACTATATGGCCTTTATGCGGAAGCATTGGTAACGCGCCCTGCGTTTCCGCGCTTTTTCCGCCCCGCTGCGTAATTTTTCCTTGCTTTTTTCCCGAAAATGCGGTATGATAATAATGCCGTGCAAGCGGATGGGTCCCGTGCGATGTTGCGATGTGAACCCTGTCAGGTCCGGAAGGAAGCAGCAGTAAGCATTTTAGGCGTGTGCTGCGGTTCAGCCTGTTCGTTTGCGCGGTTTTTCTATGCCTTTATTGAGGGAATGCTCCCACGTTTCCTCCGAATCTCCTTGGATGATATTTAGCTCGCCGCAAAACGACGCAGGAGAAACAAACTTTGTTTATACAGCAACGCGATGCAAAACGTCCCGGACGCATGCTCGTCCGGGGCATTTTTTCTTTAAGCGCCTCGCTCGCCTGATCAATAAATTAGAAGTTGTTAATTACAGTCTCAGAACAGCGATCAGTTCTTCGCCGTCCATTTCACCGGTTTCTTCGAAACCGAAAGAGCGATACATCTGACGGGCAACTGCATTATCGGGTTCATATGATAGCCAACAGTATTCCGCTTCTCCACAAGGCATAGATTTTATGAACTCTAATGCAAGGCTGACCGCTTCTTTCCCGTACCCTCTGTTTTGATATGCCTTATCGATCATAAGACGCCACAGATTATAGTTTCCCTTTGCAATTTCAGGTGCATCCGTCCAATAATCATCAACATCAAAACCAATCATCAGGAAGCCTACAGGCTTATCCTCATCATATATACCAAACGGGAATGCATGACCGTTTCCCGTAATTGCAGTATACGCTTCAATGATGCTGATCTCATTGGTGGCAACGAAGTTCTTCTGCGATTCCGATACCGTCAGTTTCAGGATATCCCAGACATTATTACCATTTACTTTTTCTAAATGAAGCATATATCTTTACCTCGCTAAATTCCGATTTATCTATCTAATCCTCAGAAAGCACTGTATTTTCATGCCTTTTCGCTCGTCTTGTATTCCGCCCTCACATATCATATACGCATTGATACACGCCGCTATGGTGCTCTTCATCGAATACAATCCGTTGCTCTACATGCATCGGTCTATCGGTTACCACATGGTACGCAAGCATTCTGCCACCCCGTTCGATTAAAATTGACTTAACATTCTTTATGTTGCCCCGCTTGTAGGCTTGCCCGGTTCCATCATACCACACGGAGGCATAGAATACAAGAACAGCCACAGCAGCGCGAACTGCTGTGGCTGTTAGCCGTCTTCCGCCTTTTTACGGGCGGTGCTTGCTTTTGCTTGATTAGAACTTCAGGCTGTTGATCCGGATGGAGGGACCCATGGTGCTGCTCATGTACAGAGAGCGGATATAGGTACCCTTGGCGGTGGCGGGCTTCGCCTTAATCACCGCTTCCATCAAGGTGGTCAGGTTCTCCACCAGCTTGTCATTCTCAAAGGAGATCTTACCAATGGGGCAGTGGGCAATAGCGGTCTTATCAATGCGGTATTCAACCTTACCAGCTTTGATATCGTGGATCGCCTTGGTCACATCCATGGTAACGGTGCCGGACTTGGGGTTCGGCATCAAGCCCTTGGGGCCCAGCAGACGGGCGATACGGCCGATGGTGCCCATCATATCCGGGGTGGCGACGCAAGCGTCGAAGCCAAACCAGTTCTCGCTCTGGATCTTGGCCACCAGATCGGCGTCGCCGACGAAATCAGCGCCAGCCGCTTCGGCTTCCTTGGCCTTATCGCCCTTGGCGAACACCAGCACGCGAACCTTCTTGCCCGTGCCGTGGGGCAGAACCACCGTGCCGCGAACCTGCTGATCCGCATGACGGGGGTCAACGCCCAGACGAATGGACAGCTCGATCGTCTCGTCGAACTTGGCCTTCGCGGTCTGCTTCACCAGCTCGATCGCCTCGGCGGGATCATAGAGCTTCGCGGTATCAATCAGCTTTTTGCTGTCGGAATACTTTTTGCCGTGTTTCATCTTTCTTTCCTCCCTGTGGTATTAGCGGCGCTATGTCCTCCCACATCATTCCTTGACGGCTGTTCGCCCTTACTCGTCGGCAACGGTGATACCCATGCTGCGGGCGGTGCCCTTGACCATGCTCATGGCGGCCTCGATGGAGGCGGCGTTCAGGTCGGGCATCTTGGTGGTGGCGATTTCACGCACCTGCGCCTGCGTCAGCTGGCCAACCTTGTCCTTGTTGGGACGGCCGGAAGCGGATTCCAGACCCAGCGCCTTTTTAATCAGCACGGGGGCGGGAGGCGTTTTGGTGATGAAGGAGAAGGAACGATCGGAAAACACCGTGATAACGACGGGGATGATCAGGCCTTCCTGCTTGGCGGTGCGGGCGTTGAATTCCTTGCAGAAGCCGGGAATGTTCACGCCGTGCTGACCGAGAGCAGGGCCGATGGGCGGCGCGGGCGTTGCCTTGGCGGCAGGCACCTGCAGCTTGATAAACGCGGTAATTTTCTTTGCCATATTGGATGGCACCTCCTTAATGCTTGTGGTAATGGCGGCCGCGCTCCGGGCGCGGCCTCCCACGGAAAACGGGAAGCGCGGAGACGGTGGGCGCAGCCCTCAGGCCGCGCCGTCGCTCCTCATTCTTTGATCTTCTCGATTTGATCGAGATCGACCTCGATCTGCATTTCGCGGCCCAGGAACATCTTCACCTTCACGCGCAGCTTCTGGCGCACGGCGTCGATTTCCTCGATTACGCCGGTAAAGTTCTCCAACGGCCCGGACAGAATGCGAACCTCATCTCCGACCGCGACGCGCAATTCGACCTTTTGAGTAGAACTGTTCAGCATCCGATCCAGCTCCTCCGCAGACAAGGGGATCGGCTTGCTTTCAGGGCCTACAAAGCCCGTCACGCCGCGCGTATTGCGCACAACATACCAGCTTTCGTTGGTAATGATCATATGCACCAGCACATAGCCGGGAAAGGTTTTATGCTGGGACGTGACGCGTTTGCCGTTCCTGATTTCAACAACCTCTTCGGTGGGCACGAGAACCTCTTGAATCAGGTTCTGCATGCCGTTGTTTTCCACCGCTTTTTCCAGGTTGTCCTTGACCTTGTTTTCATATCCGGAATAGGTATGCACCACATACCATTCCAGGGTTCCCGGTCTGTCTTCGGCCATTTTGTCACTCCTATCGGCTGTCAGATCGCGTTAATCAGAGCAACGGAGCCCAGATCCAACAGACCAATCACTACGCCCATGAACACCAGGAAGGAAAGCACGATCAGCGTGTATTTGATCAGATCCTGGCGGCTCGGCCAGGTCACCTTACGCAGCTCGTGCCACATGTTCCTGAAGGGACGGGCAATAGCGGAGGGAAGACGCTTGAAGAAATTCACAAATTTCTTGCCAAACGATTCCTTGGCCTTCACGACGGTCTTTTCGTCTGCCATGCTTGTCACATCCTTGCGTTTATCTGGTCTCACGGTGAACGGTATGCTTCTTGCAGAAACGGCAATACTTGCTCAGTTCCAGACGATCGGGGGTGTTTTTCTTGTTCTTTTTCTTATTATAGTTACGCTGTTTGCATTCAGTGCAGGCCAGCACGATGCTCGCACGCGCTTCCTTAGCTGCCATGTGGAAACACCTCTTTCTTCGGGGCGGGAGGGATAGGCGGCCCGCCTATCCCTTCCTGGATGCAGACCCGCCGGCGAACCGGCCGGGGCTTATTATTCGGCGATACGCACCACAGCGCCGGCGCCAACGGTGTGGCCGCCCTCGCGGATAGCGAAGCGCAGGCCCTGCTCGATAGCGATGGGGGTGATGATTTCCACTTCCATTTCCACGTTGTCGCCGGGCATAACCATCTCAACGCCCTCGGGCAGCTTGATGGAGCCGGTCACGTCCGTGGTGCGGAAGAAGAACTGTGGACGATAGCCATTGAAGAAGGGCGTATGACGGCCGCCTTCTTCCTTCTTCAGCACGTACACCTGGCCGAAGAAGTGGGTGTGCGGATGAATGGAGCCCGGCTTCGCAAGCACCTGGCCGCGCTCGATCTCGTTCCGCTGCACGCCGCGCAGCAGCGCGCCGATGTTGTCGCCCGCCTGCGCATCGTCCAGCAGCTTGTGGAACATTTCAACGCCCGTCACAACCGTGGACCGCGGCTTGTCCATCAGACCAACGATTTCAACCGTGTCGGACACCTTGATCGTGCCGCGCTCGATACGGCCCGTGGCCACCGTGCCGCGGCCGGTGATGGAGAACACATCTTCCACGGGCATCAGGAACGGCTTATCCGTCGCGCGCTCCGGCGTGGGGATGTACCGATCCACTTCGTCCATCAGTTCATAGATGCACTTGCATTCCGGCGCGTTCTTGGGATCGCTGCCGTCGTTCTGCATGTATTCCAGCGCCTTCAGCGCGGAGCCCTTCACGATCGGGATTTCGTCGCCGGGGAAATCGTAGCTACTCAGCAGATCGCGGATTTCCATTTCAACCAGCTCCAGCAGTTCCTCGTCGTCCATCAGGTCCACTTTGTTCATGAACACCACGATGTAAGGCACGCCTACCTGACGCGCAAGCAGGATGTGCTCGCGGGTCTGCGGCATGGGGCCGTCGGGCGCGGACACCAGCAGGATCGCGCCGTCCATCTGCGCGGCGCCGGTGATCATGTTCTTTACATAGTCGGCGTGGCCGGGGCAGTCCACATGCGCGTAGTGGCGCTTTTCGGTTTCATATTCCACGTGCGCAGTGTTGATCGTGATTCCGCGGGCCTTTTCTTCAGGCGCCTTGTCGATTTCGTCGTACTTCATCGCCTGCGCGTGGCCGCCAGCAGCCAGCACCATCGTGATCGCAGCGGTCAGCGTCGTCTTGCCGTGGTCCACGTGGCCGATCGTGCCGATGTTTACATGCGGTTTGTTGCGCTCAAAATGTTCCTTTGCCATGGGAAATTCCCTCCTAGTTGTTTATTTCACGAACAATGATTGAATTTGCTTACCGCTTACCAACCACTTTTTCGGCAACGCTCTTGGGCACTTCCTCGTAGTGATCGAACTGCATGGTATACATGCCGCGGCCCTGGGTGCGGCTGCGCAGATCGGTGGCATAGCCAAACATTTCGCTGAGCGGAACGAAGGAATGCACAGACTGCTCGCCCACCCGGGTTTCAATATTGTCAATTCGGCCGCGGCGGGAATTGATATCCCCCACCACGTCGCCCAGATACTGGTCGGGCACGATGGTTTCCACCTTCATCATGGGCTCCAGCAGCCGTTCGTCCGCCTTGGCCAGGGCTTCCTTGAAAGCCATAGAACCGGCGATCTTGAACGCCATTTCGGAGGAGTCTACATCGTGGTAGGAACCGTCGATAACAGCCACCTTGAAATCCACCACTTCGAAGCCGCCCAGCAGGCCTGCGCCCGCCGCTTCGCGGATACCCGCGTCGATAGGCGCGATGAATTCCTTGGGAATCACGCCGCCCACGATCCGGTTTTCAAACACATATCCGCCGCCCGGCTCCAGGGGAGACATTTCGATAACGCAGTGGCCGTATTGACCGTGACCGCCCGTCTGACGGACGAAGCGTCCCTCGGCCTGAACGGTTTTGGTAATGGTTTCGCGATAAGCAACCTGCGGCTTGCCCACCACTGCCTCAACCTTGAACTCGCGCATCATGCGATCCACGATGATCTCCAGATGCAGCTCGCCCATGCCGGCAATGATGGTCTGGCCCGTTTCCTTATCGGTGTAGGTTTTGAAGGTAGGATCCTCCTCCGCCAAGCGCTGCAGCGCGAAAGCCATTTTATCCTGGCCCGCCTTGGTTTTGGGCTCGATGGCGACCTGGATAACGGGATCGGGGAATTCCATGGATTCCAGCACGATGGGGGCTTTCTCGTCGCAGAGGGTATCGCCGGTGGTGGTTTCCTTCAGGCCCACCGCAGCGGCGATTTCACCGGCGTAGACGGTTTCCACGTCCTCGCGGTGATTGGCGTGCATCATCACGATGCGGCTGAAGCGTTCCCGCTTCTGCTTGGTGGAGTTGTAGACGTAACTGCCGTTATTGATGGTGCCGGAGTACACCCGGAAGAAAGCCAGCTTGCCCACGAAGGGATCGGCGGCAATCTTGAAGGCCAGGGCCGCGAAGGGCTCCTCGTCGCTGGCGTGGCGAACCACGTCGGTGTCGGGATCCTTGGGCAGAATGCCATGCACGGGGGGAACGTCCAGCGGGGAGGGCAGATACGCGATGACGGCGTCCAGCAGGGGCTGCACGCCCTTATTGCGGTAAGACGTGCCGCACAGGACGGGGGTCAGAGCGCAGGACAGGGTGCCTTCGCGGAGCGCGCCGATGATTTCTTCGTTGGTCAGCTCTTCGCCGCCCAGGAATTTTTCCATCAGGTCGTCGTTCTGCTCGGCCGCCGCTTCCACCATTTCCTCACGCAGCTGCTGGGCCTCTTCCAGGAGTTCGGCGGGAATTTCTTCCTCGCGGATATCCTTGCCCTCGTCGTCGTAATAGACCTCCGCCTTCATGCGCACCAGATCGATGATGCCCTTGAAGGTGGCTTCCTTGCCGATAGGCAGCTGAATGGGCACCGCCTTGGTATTCAGCCGGGTGCGCATCATATCCACCACGCGGTGGAAATTCGCGCCGGTGATATCCATTTTATTGACGTAGGCGATGCGGGGAACATGGTATTTGTTGGCCTGACGCCAGACCGTCTCACTCTGGGGCTCAACGCCGCCCTTGGCGCAGAACACCGCGACGGCGCCGTCCAGTACGCGCAGAGAACGCTCGACTTCAACCGTAAAGTCAACGTGACCGGGCGTGTCGATCAGATTGATTCGATATCCCTTCCATTGACAGGTGGTAGCGGCGGAGGTAATGGTGATACCGCGCTCCTGCTCTTCTTCCATCCAGTCCATGGTTGCCGCGCCTTCGTGCACCTCGCCCAGGCGGTGCGTTCTGCCCGTGTAGAACAGAATGCGTTCGCTGGTGGTGGTTTTACCGGCGTCGATGTGCGCCATGATGCCGATGTTGCGGACTTTGTTCAAAGGGTGACTTCTGGGCATGTGATGCGTTCTCCTCTAATCATCAAAATATATCGCTTGTTTTCAGCAGGCGATCTCCGAGCCTAGGCGGCTGGGGAGATGGGCGGAATTACCACCGATAGTGGGCGAAAGCCTTGTTGGCCTCGGCCATGCGGTGCATTTCTTCCTTCCGCTTCACGGCGTTGCCGCCGTTGTTGGCGGCTTCCATCAGCTCGTTGGCCAGGCGCTCGGCCATGGTCTTTTCACCGCGCTTGCGGGAGAATTCCACGATCCAGCGCAGCGCCAGGGTCTGACGGCGCTCGGGGCGAATTTCAACAGGCACCTGATAGGTGGCGCCGCCGACGCGGCGAGCCTTCACTTCCAGCTGGGGCATCACGTTGTTCAGCGCCTGCTGGAACACTTCGTTGGCTTCCTTGCCGGTCTTTTCTTTAATCGTGTCGAAGGCAGTGTAGCAGACCTGCTGGGCCACGCCGCGCTTGCCGTCGAGCATGATCTGGTTAATGAGCTTCGTGACCACTACGGTCCCATGTACGGGATCGGGGAGCACTTCGCGCTTCGGAATAAATCCACGACGGGGCATGTAGTTCCCTCCTCAGATGTTGGTTCATCCCATCGGGCCGTCCACAGCATGTCAGCATCATGCCGTTCCCTTTGTTCGGTGCGCGGCGAGCGGGCGGTATGGCCTGCCGGCGGGTGTTCCATCCCACGGGCGGTTCCATGTTCCTGCCGGCCGGGCAGCGGCCCCTTTGATGGGGATGCGCCTTATTTCTTGGGGCGCTTAGCGCCGTAGAGCGAACGGCCCTGGTTGCGCTTGGCAACGCCGGCCGTGTCCAGCGCGCCGCGAATGATGTGATAGCGAACGCCGGGCAGATCGCGCACACGGCCGCCGCGGATCAGCACGACGGAGTGCTCCTGCAGGTTATGACCGATGCCAGGAATGTAGCAAGTACCTTCGATGGAATTGGTCAGACGGATTCTCGCAATCTTCCGCAGAGCCGAATTCGGCTTCTTGGGCGTCGTGGTTTTGACGCTCAGGCACACGCCGCGCTTTTGCGGGCAACCCTGCAGGATGGGCGCGGTTGACTTGTTGACAACCTTCTCTCTTCCCTTGCGGATCAACTGATTGATCGTGGGCATGGAAGCACCTCCTGATAATTGTTCGGAGCCGGTTATGCCGGTCTCCTCCTATAAAATCCCCGCAACCCTCGAGGATATATAGTTGAAGGAAAATTCGCCGGGCGGCATGGCCGCCGGGCAAGCGCCGTTACGCCTTGCGGATTCCCGCGGCGGCGGAGGGCACGTCCACCTGGCAGAGCCTTCCCAGCTCCCCCATCGTGGCCACCGTTTCCACCGGCACGCCCTTTTCCCGGGCGGCCGCCTCGATGCGCCCGCGCAGGGCGGGGGCCGCGTCCAGCGCCAGCGTCACGCTTTCCAGCGCGTCCTGCTCCAGCGCGCGAAGCACCTGCTTCGTGCCCACCACGCGGTTCGCGCCTTTTTTCAGCCGCTGCTGCATGGACTGTCCTCCCGCTTTGTTTCCACAAGAACATAGTTGTCGTATAGTACCGGCAACCGTATCATGATACCATTCTCCGCCGCAATTGTCAACCATTTTCCCTTACAAATTTATGAACAAACCCTTGTTTTTTCAGGCTTTTTCCCGTTTTGCTCCCGTCTACGGAATTTGGGAAAACCCCGCCCGTTTTCGCCATAAATTCTCGTCATACATGAAATGCGCTTGCGGCTCGCTTTTCCATTGCTTCACCGCAAAAACGCCCCGGAAAATTTCCGGGGCGCAGGTCAAATGTATACTATTTCAGATAGGGTGTTACCTGACTGCTGTAAATGTAAATATAGAAATTCAGATTCCCCGCCCCTTCGCCTTGCATTGCGCTGCCGGAGGGCGTATAATAATAAGGGAATCTATGGCATACTACCCAAAGATAAAATGGAAAACGAACGCTGGGAGGGGCCCATGAATCGAATTGCTTACGTTCTCAAGCGAATTGGCAAAATGGATTTTTCCCGCATGCGGGATACCGCCCGCATGCTCCATAAAAAAACCGGCAAATCCACGGCCTGGCTGCTGATGGATATGGCCCGGTGCGCCGCGAAATACAACGCGGGGTATATGGATTATAAAATCGCGGAAATGTACCGGCTCACCGACGCCCAGCGCGCCACCGTCATCACCCGGGGCATTTCCAACGAAATCGTTCGCCGGATGAACGATAAGGCGTATTGGCATTTCTTTGACGATAAAACCCAGTTCAATGAGAAATTCGCCCGCTGGATCGGCCGGGATTGGCTGAAGGCGGACGAGGGGCTGACGCTGGAGCGGCTTTCCGCCTTTCTGGAGGGCAAGGACGCCATTATGTTCAAGCCCCTGGAGGGCTCCAGCGGCCAGGGCATCGTGAAATACGCGGCGGCGGATTGGGCCGATCTGCCCGCCTTCCTCCGGCGCGTTCAGGAAAGCGGCCCCGCTATATTGGAAGAAGTGGTGAAGCAGCATCCCGACATGGCGCGGCTGTGCCCCACCTCGGTGAACACGGTGCGTATCGCCACGCTGCTGGGCGATAAAAAAGAGGGCATCGTATACGCCTTCCTACGCATTGGCAACGGCCGGGTGATGGACAATGTGGATTGCGGCGGCATGGCCGCCCGGGTGGATTTGGCAAGCGGAAAGCTGCTCACCGTGGGCGCGGATAAGCAGGGCAACACCTACGAAAAGCACCCCATCACCGGCACGCCCATTATCGGCTTCCAGGTGCCCTATTTTGAGGAAGCGAAGCAAATGTGCCTGGAGGCCATGCGCGTGGTGCCCCAGGTGCGCTTTGTGGCCTGGGATGTGGCCATCACGCCGGAGGGGCCCCGCTTCATCGAGGGCAATTCCTTCCCCAGCCACGCCGTGCCCCAGTTCGCCGCCCATTATCCCGATGGAATCGGCATCCTGCCCGAATTCAAAAAATTCCTCACGCTGTAAACAAGCGCCGTTTTTTTCGATTTTCGGAAGAAAATCCGCCGCCCCTTCGTTAGATAGTTGAAAGCGCCCCGGGCGTTTTCCCTGGCTCGTCATGCAAAAGAGCGTTTCGATGGAAATTCCCATCAGAAAGCGGAGAAACGATGATGCGATTTGATTTTTCACAAAACTGCTGGAACGCCGCGGATTTCCTTCCGGCGGCCAGCGTTCGCGTGCCCTATCGCCTCGCCTTCGGGCAGAAGGACGATTGCATCCACAACGAGGGCGCGGATAAGGCGGGGGACGAATACGCCTATGTGAGCATGGCGCTGGCCCAAAGGCTGAAGGCGCCCTGCCTTCTTTCCACGGAATGCGCCTTTAATAAATACGGCGCGCCGCTGATCCTGCTGGCGGATGAAATCATCGCGCTTCCGGACGGCCGCCGGCAATACGGCCATCATATCGAAATTGTGGGCTGGGAGAAGGGCCTCAACCTCTGGGATATCACCCCCGACCCGGCGGCGGATCACGGCCAGCGGGTGAAGAAAATCGGCGCGCTTTCCTTCCCTGTAAAAGGGGGAGAGCGTTTTGAAATCTTCGTTCGCGTGGGCAAGGCGAGCCTTACCGCAGGTCTGCGGACAAAGGCGGGCGCGGCGGAATTCGATTGCCCCTGCCGGCTGGCGGATTCCTTCTACGCCGGCCTTACGGCCTGCGAGGGAGAAAACTATTTTTACAATTTCGTCGTGGAATAAAATTTCGCCTTGAAACGATAGAATAAACACGCGGCTATGCGCCCGGCGCGGCCCGCGCCAAAGGAGTGGATAACGATGGATTTGATTAAAACCCTGCTGGTGTACATGATGGTCATGGTTTCCGGCGCGGTGGAGGCCGCCCCTGCCGTCACGCCGCCCCCCGCCGCCCTGCCCACCGCCACGCCCGCGCTGATAACCCCCGCCCCCGTCACCCTTGCGCCCACGCTGATTCCCACCCTGGCCCCCACCGCCACGCCCAACCGGTATACCACCCTCTATGTGGGCGATCGAGGCGAGGCCGTGCGGAAGCTTCAGCGCAGGCTGACGGAGCTGAAATACCTGAACGATAAAATCGACGGCGTGTATGGAAAAAACACCAAAAAGGCCGTGGAACGCTTCCAGTATTACAACGGCCTGTCGGTGGACGGCATCGCCGGGCCCGCCACGCTGACGCTGCTGTATGAAAGCACCGCCGTAGTCACCGCCCCGCCGGAAATCACCGAAGCGCCCACCCCCACCGCCGCCCCCACGGTGAACGTGCCCGTCTATTATGTGGATCAAAACGGGCGGCTGCTGTATCAGATGAATATCGCCTGCTACGGCAGCACCACCATTTACGCCAATTCCGCCTTTATCAGCGACAGCTATGTGCTGGATTCCTCCGGCGCGGTCTCCGTGCGCATCTATAACGGCGCGGCCATGCCCGCCTCCGTCACCTTCCGCTATCGCCTGAAGGAAACCGAGGTCCCCGGCCCCGCCACAACGCGAATCGCCGTGCTGTATCTCACCGAAGCGGGCGTTACCCTGTACGGAAACACAGTGGAGATTCCCTGTAACGCCTCCACATCCATCTACGCCGATTCCTCCGTGATTCCCGCGGAGTATCAAATCATCAGCGAAAGCCCGGTCACGGTGCGGGTGGATCGCAGCGGGCTGTGCAGCCCCAGCAGCGTGACCTTCACTTACCGTTACGCGCCGCTTCCCACTGAAGCGCCGACTGAGACTCCCACCGAGGCTCCCACCGAGACTCCTACCGAGGCTCCCACCGAGACTCCTACCGAAGCTCCCACCGAGACTCCTACCGAGGCTCCCACTGAAGCGCCTACCGAGACTCCTACCGAGGCTCCCACCGAGACTCCTACCGAAGCTCCCACCGAAGCTCCCACCGAGGCTCCTACCGAAGCTCCCACCGAGGCTCCTACCGAAGCTCCCACCGAGGCTCCTACCGAAGCTCCCACCGAAGCTCCGACTGAGACTCCCACCGAGGCTCCCACCGAGACTCCTACCGAGGCTCCTACCGAAGCTCCCACTGAGACTCCTACCGAGGCTCCTACCGAAGCCCCCACCGAGGCTCCCACTGAGGCTCCTACCGAAACCCCCACCGAGGCTCCCACTGAGGCTCCTACCGTGGCTCCCACTGAAGCCCCCACCGAGGCGCCTCGCCCCGCGTTGACCGAGGCCGGGCAGACCATCCGGTACAACGGCGCGGCGGTTGCCTTCGTCTGGCATCAGGATGCGCAGAATAAGCCCTGGCTGAATCTGGCCAAGCTGGCCGGTATAACGGGCTGGGCCTACACGGGCAACGGCACGCAAACGCTTCAGGGCCATGAGGTTTCCGTTCAGGCGACCGGCGGCGCGTTGACCGCGCTCTCCATCGACGGCGTATCCTTCCTGGCGGAGGGCCGGATCTGGAACGATGATTTGTATGTTTCCCTGGCGTTCCTTCAGGGCCTGGGCGCAAGCGAAGCCGCGGTTTCCGGCGGCGCGCTGACGCTGACATTTCCGCAGGAGTAATGTTGAAAACGAGAAATAATGATGCGGGGGAACCGTTCTTTGAAGGTCAAAGAACGGTTCCCCCGCGCCCCTTCCAAGAAAACCGAATGGGAAAATTGATGAAACAAAAACTGGCTTGTTTCCCCGCCGGCAAAAAAGAACGCAGGCAGCGGACAATCGCTCAGAACGTCTCTTTCAACCGACACGCCCTGAAACGACAGTAATTTGTCCAGTAGGCGTTTTTTTTATTTCCTTGTTTCCATTCGATTTTCTCGGAGCGTTTTTTCTTCCCCTACCCCTTCGCCGCTGTTGAGTTATAATACATAGGTAACACGGAAGCAAGCAAAAAGAGAACTCATGTGGTAAGATAGTAGTTCCACCAA